>UQRR01000093.1 GCA_900543455.1 uncultured Dialister sp. | reverse complement strand
CCTAGAGGGGAAGGCTGCGATACGAGAATACCATCTTCTAAAAAAAGGCGGCGAAGCCGCCACGAGAGCCCTGAACCTTGAACCCTGAACCTTGAACCTTGAACCCTGACCCCTGAACCAAATGAAAGCAAAGTAAAAAGGAGTTGTGAAGAAATGAGGATTCATTTCTTCACAACTCCTTTCATTTTTACCGGATGCCTACTGCTCGCAGGGCTCTTTCACCTTGTACCACCAGCAGTACATGGCAGGTACGACGAGGAGTCCGATCGCGGTCGCAAGGAGAAGACCGCCGATGAAGGAGACGGCGAGCGGGCGCCAGAAGGGATTCGGAATCAGGGGCACGAAGCCCAGGACATCCGTCACCGAAGAAAGCATGATGGGGCGGAAACGGAGCGCCGCCGACTCGACGACGGCGTCATACGGTGTCTTGCCGCTTTCCAGATGCTGGCGGATCTGATCCAGAAGGATGATGCTGTTTCGGATGACCATGCCGGAGAGCGCCACAAAGCCGATGATGGCGACGAAGCCGATCGCCTGCCGCGTTACCAGCAGTGTCAGGATCGCGCCGATGAGTCCGAGCGGTCCGGTCACGACAGCCATGATGAGCTTGGGAATATTTCCCAGCTCGAACATCAATACCATGAGGACAAAGAAGACCATCATAGGCATGGCACCTACGATGTAGGTCATTGACTTCTCGCTCCATTCGAGCGACCCATCCTTTTCGAACGTCACCCCTTCCGGAAGACCGGCCCGGAAGGCTTTGAGATCCGTATCATAGAGCGCCATGGAGACGGAGTCTGCCTTGGCTCCGCCTGTCACATCGGCCCGAAGCGTGATGGTCGGCTTCAGATCCCTGCGCCAGATGGTGCTCATCTCATTCTCATACGACAGATCTGCAAATTCACCCAGCGGCACGTAGCGGCCATTCCCCACATGGACAGGCAGCGAGTCGAGACTGGCGAGGCGCGCTACATTATCCCCTTCCAGCTTGAAGGAGATCGGGATGAGCTGGTCGCCCTGATACGACTCCGCCACCTTGTAGCCGGAGAGCTTCACATAGAGATCCTGCGATACCGCATAGTTATCGATACCAAGTTCACGCACCTTATCCTGATTGATCTTGAGCTTCAGTGTCGGTGTCTCCTGTGGCCAGTCGAGGCTCGCATTCGTGACATTCGGATTCTGCTTCATGATGGAGAGTGCTTCGGAAGCCAGCTTCACAGTCTCATCGATGGATTCACCCGACAGGCGGAACATCACCGGATACTCGGACGGCGGGCCGGTCGTGATGAGACGGGTATGTGCCTGTGCATCCGGATATTTTTCCGTCACCGTATCCATGATCTCTTTGCGAAGCGCATCGCGGCTCTTCTGGTCTGTCGCGACGATGATCATCTGCCCATGCCCATCTTCCGGTGCCTTGGGATCGAAGAGCAGGATGAAACGCGGCGCGGTATCACCGATGTATGTCGAGAAGGAGGAAACCCGATCATCCCCATACAGCGTATCAGCGATGCCGTTCATGACACGCTTCGTTTCCTGAATAGAAGCCCCCGAGGGGAGATTCACGTCCAGAATGATCTCCGGACGCACCGAGTCAGGGAAGAATTCCTGATTCACCAAGGGAATCATCGCAAGCGTCAGACAGAAAAGCCCGGCAGTCCCCACGATGACCGTCTTCTTGAAATGGATACAAAGCGCAATGAGCTTGTAGAAGATCTGATACGCCTTGTCGCCGATGGACGATTTCCAGCTCTTCCCCTTTTCGCGTGCTTCCTTCTCCTTCTCTTCTTTTGTTTTTACTTGAATAAATTTATATCCCAAGACAGGGCTGACAAAGATGGAAGCCACCCAGGAGAGAAGAAGGGCTGCTGCAATGACCCAGAAAAGTGCCGCACAGTACTCCGATGTCTGCCCTTCCGCCATCCCGACAGGGATGAAGCCCGCCGCCGTGATGAGCGTCCCGGCGAGCATCGGCTTCGCGCAGCTCTTATAGGCCGCTTCCGCCGCTGACAGGCGGTCCATGCCTTCTTCGAGCTTCACCTGCATCATCTCGATGACGATGATCGCGTCATCGACAAGAAGACCGAGGGAGACTATGAGTGCTCCCAGAGAAACGATGTGCAGATCGATCCCCTGCCATTTCATGAAGAGGAAGGTCGCACACACGACGACCGGGATACAGAGCGCCAGCACGATGCCGCTCCAAAGTCCGAGCGAGAGGAAGGACGCCGCCATGACGATCACGATGGCCTCCAAGAGCGACTCCGTGAAATCATGGATGGACTCATTCACCACCTTCGGCTGATCCGCCACGAGCCCGATGTCCATGCCCGCCGGAAGATCTGCCTTCGACCGCTCGATCTCCCGATTGAGATTGTCCCCGAGCGTCAGGTTATTCCCGCCCACCCGCATCGAGACCGCGATACCGATCGCCGGTTTGCCATTGAAATAGAAAAGGGAAGACTCCGGCGTCGTGTAGGTCTGCGTGACCTTTGCCACATCGCCCAGATGGAAGCTCCGCTCGCCCACATGGATCGGGATATTCTCCAAGGCTTCCACACTGCCTAGGAGACCGTCCACGCGGATCGCCACATTGCGAGACGATGTATGGATCGTCCCTGCCGGCATCATCGCCGACTGCTGCTGAAGGATGCGGAATACATCGGATGGATTCATCCCGAAGGAGGCGAGCTTATTCTGATCCATCTCGATGTACATATTCTGCTCCTGCACCCCCAGGAGCTCGACCTTCTGCACATCACGGACAGCGGCGAGACGACGGCGCAGCATTTCCGCCGACTTACGCTTCTCCTCATAGGAAAAGCCGTCCCCCGTCACTGCGTAGATCGAGCCATAGACATCATCAAAACGGTCATTCACATACGGACCGTACACACCGGCGGGAAGAGCTGCCTTCTCATCATTCACGAGATTTCGCACCTCATGCCAGCGCGTCTGGATATCCTCCTTCTTGACCGAGTCCTTCAGATTCACATAGATGACCGTCTTGCCATCATGCGTGAAGGACTTCAGATAGTCCAGCCCCTTCGTATCCTGGAGCTTTTTCTCGAGCGGATCCGTCACCTGCTCGGTGATTCTCTCCGCTGTCGCGCCCGGCCAGGCCGCCGACACCACCGCCTGACGGATGGTGAAGTCCGGATCCTCGCTGCGCCCCAGATGGAAATACGACCACAAGCCTCCCATGAGGATGAAGAAAATGAAGAAATAGACCACCGGCTTGTGCTTGATGGCCCACTCTGCCAGATTCAGCCCTTTCATACGCGTACCTCTTCTCCTTCAGCCAGTTTCGAAACGCCCGCCGTCACGATGCGATCCCCCTTGGCAAGTCCTTCGATGATCTCCACCGTATCCTCGCCGTAGCGCCCCACCTTGACCGGCGTCAGCGTCACCTTGTGATCCCGGATCACCCAGACAGACGGCTTTTGATCCTGCGTCGCCATCGCAGAAAGCGGGATCATGATGCCCTTACCGACCCCTCTGTCACCAAATTTCACTTCTGCCGTCATGCCGACGGCGATATTCTCCGGCGGATCGACCAAAGTCACCTTCGCATCATAGGTCCCCGTCTGCGCATTCGGTGCAGCCGCTACTTCGCGGACACGCCCCTCTACGCTCACATTCGGCAGCGCCCAGAATGTCACCGTACACGGCATCCCCACAGAATACTCCCGATACTGCTTCTCTGTCAAAGAAATGTAGACATCCAGCTGCGAATCATCGATGATCGACACCACCGGTGTCCCCGCCGCGACGACCTGCCCCACCTCGTAGAGCGTCGTCCCGACGATCCCGTCACGGTCTGCCGAAAGCACCGTGAAGCCGAGATTATTCTCCGCGCGCGAGAGCGTCGCCTGCGCGGACTCGAGCTGCGCCGCTGCAAGCTCTGCCTGATTTCTCGTCTGATCAATGGCAAGATCAGAGATCGCCGACACCGAGTGCAGCTTCTCATACCGCGCCAGCGTCGACTGGGCAAGGCGATACGATGCCTCCGCCGCATTCAGCTGCGAACGCGCCGCCGCTGCCTGCTCCCCTGCATCCTTCGAGTCTACCTTGAAGAGTGCCTGCCCTGCGCTGACCCGCTCACCGGATGTGACATAGCGCTGCATGATCCGGCCTCCCACCTGAAATGCCAGAGGCGATTCAAAAAAACCATGCACCGTGCCGGAGAACGTATTCTTCACGCCCGACTCCGTCTCACCGATGACCATCGACTTCACCAATGGCGCCTTTGGCGCCGCCGACTTCTCTGCTCCGCACCCCGACAGCGCGATCGAAGCACCTATAAGCATCACACCGATATACATAGCTAAACGTTTCATAGACTGACTCCTTATATGATAAAAGTGACTGGTGACTTGTGACTAGGGACTGGTGACTGGTGACTAGGGACTGGTGACTGGTGACTAGGGATTAGGGATTAGGGATTAGTAGCTAGGGATTAGGAGCCTCGAGTGACTAGTGACTGGTAGCTAGGGATTAGTGGCTAGGGATTAGGTTTGCGATACGAGAAAACCGCTAGTTTCAAACCTCTGCGGCGCTTCCATATTTTTATGCGCCGCACCACCATTTCGCATTTCTCATTTCTAATTTCTCATTCGAGCAGAGCTTTCATTCACAATCAAGGGGGCAGCACGCCCGAGGGGCTAACCTTGAACCCATTAACCTTATTTTTCTATCCCATGCAGAATGATATCCTCGAGCACATTCATCACATCCGTACCCGTCATATTCTGCTCACGAAGGAAATCCGCATCATTCAGATTGTGCGTCGATGTGATGAGGATCATGCGAAGGATCGTCAAATTCACCTCACGAAAAGCCCCCGCCGCGACCCCGGCCTTAAGGAGCTCCATCATATGGTCGAACTCCTCATACTTGAAATCCATCCACATCTTCCAGATCTCCGGATAATGGATCTCTATATCCTGATAAAACCCATCCGGCATCGCCCACAGCGTCTCCACAAAGAGACGGCAGTACGAGAGCAGCCGCCCGCGCGCCGTGTCCTTCTTCATCATCAGCGCTTCCTTCGCCTTCCGAAACGCCTCCTGATCTGCCAGACACACCATGCGGATCAGCACCGCCTTCGAAGACGCCTTCTGGTACAGCGTGCTTTTCGAGATATGGAGCTTTCTTGCGATATCGTCCATCGTGAATTTGACCGAGTGCAGCCGCATCTCTTCCTTCGCCGCCGCGATCAGCTGTTCATCCATAATGATTCCTCCAGTACTCTTTTCGTTTTTTTAGTACTCTACTCGTATTATAGCATGATTTATCGGGAAAACAAATTCTATTTTTTCGCATGCGGAAAGTGCAAAAGAGCAATGAGCCTGCAAAGCTCATCGCTCTTTTCTATCCCCGTATAATAAGCCTATCCTCTTTATCTTATAAAAGGAAACTGTATCAAACATTCGGTTATTCTTCGTATGTGTAACCATGGATCAGAATCAAATTGGTAAAATCCGGCATGTAAACAGACACAAAACTTCCGGCATTGTAGTTGAACCCTTTTTGCCTACGCCACGGAAAAGCTATCGTGCCATCCTCTACACCATACGGCTTTTTATGGGTACCAATAACTGATAAATGTGTTCGTTTATCATCCCCCATAAATCTCATCGGCGTAAGGCTACCGTTTTGAATAACAAAACACCGGTAACTAATAAATCCACCCCCAGTCATCTGTTCCGCTGTAACCAAAACATCTGGCTGATCAGATTCACCAGTAATTAGATAAACGCCTCCCATGTATGTTGGATCTGTCATATTCATGTATTCAAGATAAGCATTGGCCTTCTTTCCAAATAAATTTGTTGACTGAAAAAGAGCCTCCGTATCATTGATAGCAGAAATGTACCCCCAGTAATTATCGGCACTATACACCTGATCGTAATCAGTCTTCTGCCAAGCGCTTCGACTACCGTAAAATTGTTCATTATCTCCTAAAATATACAGGTTGTATTTTTTCCCATCAGTGCCCTTCATAACGTAAGAGATTCTGCATTTCTCCATAGCTAATGAATCAGACATGACATTTTGCATCGCATAAGATTCGAAAGCGCCTAAAGAAAATATGATTGCAAAAATGAAAACGAACCTCTTCCAATTCTTCATCGTTTAATCCTCCACAAAACTCTTAATATACCTAATTACTTTTCTGCATTTCGCAAGTAAATGCTAATGAAATACTAATTAAGCCGTTGCCAGATTTTACTCTGCGATTTAATCAGCGTTTCCTTAAGCTTTTCAAATCTATTCCTATCATACGGTACATCTAACCAGGCGGAAGTGACATCATTATTCGAGTAATAAAAATTCTCAATCTTCTCAGTGTCCACATTGTAAATGCTCACAGTAAATGCGGTAAACACGTCATTCCCCAATAAATATGACCATGTGTAGTCAGTATCGAATGGAGTCGCGCCTCCACCTCCTTTGGGCATAAGCTCTAATAATACACCATTTTGATTATTTCCATAATTGATAAAAGAAAATGTTGAAAACGGCTTTAATGCTCCTATCTCCAAATCCATAATATAAGTTTCCCTATTTGGCGTACTCACAAAAACAGATTGTCCTGTTTCATGCCAACCATCAAAACGCATGTCATTGGGTACGCAAAACAAAAGAGTATCTCCACTTTCTGAATAAGATCTAACTTCATTATTATGTTGATAAACAATTCCATTTTGATATGGATAAGCCCGCACTTTATTAAAGCCAAAATCTTTAACCAGTCGAAGAGTTTTTGTAATATCATCTATTTCATAAAGTTTTTGATCTAATTTTAGAAAAAGAGTATTCCCACTTTTAATGAATCCACTAAATGCCCAATTTAGGCAACTTAGATTTTCTGCGATTTGATTTATGCCAACCGGAGACACATAGAACAATTTTACCTGTGAATTTTTTTCAGATTCAGTAGCCACAAAATAAAATCCATTTCCATCAAAGAAAATTGAACTAATCAATTCTGCTTTTGCATACTTCTTAATAAAGTTAAAGTCAAATTCCACATAATCTTTTACATCATTCGGATTCAACAAAATAAAATGATTACCTTCAATTTTTTCTCCGCTTTTCCATGTTAAAATTGTTCCATTTAGACTTGATTCATTCACATAATCTTGATATTTTATATACTCATTTCTCCAAATAAGTCCAATAAGTAAAGGCATAACAATGCATATTCCCCAAAGAGCAATCTGTTTTCTCATTATTTGGCCTTTTCCCCTTTCTTGATATCAGTCACCAACCCCTTGCCTCCGAACAGTTTATAACATGTCAGCATCGCTATACTGATCTTTCCGTTTCTCCGTCCCGATGGTAAAGCCGAGTCCGCCACCCGAGAGCAGACCGCCCTTCTTGACCTGCTTGGCGTACTCATGCCATTCGTACTCTTCCGCGCTGGAAATAGAAGTATCTTTGCCGGAAGAAATCGCTACGTCATGTGTGCCGATGACTGGGGATCCAGTCATATTTGTATTCCCGCCTGCGGTGATCTGCACGGCATCTCCCGAAAGGGTCGAGGCTGTCACGATCTTGCTTTCGTCACGGCTCTTGATCGTTGTGGTCTTGCTCGAGAGTAGACCGCGTTCCTTGTATTTCAAGCCGCAGTCGTCCCTGGACTCATTATAGCCGTTTTCCAGGTTCACGTCACCCTTGGCGGCAACCGTTATTTGACCGTTTTCT
>UQRR01000092.1 GCA_900543455.1 uncultured Dialister sp. | reverse complement strand
TTTATGCGCCGCACCACCACCGTTGAACCTTCTGAACCTGTTGAACCCGCTGAACCTCTTTCGCACGTAATCAAAGGACACCACGCCCGAGGGGCTAACCCTGAATCCCGAACCCGACAACCCTATCCCTGGCCACTATTTTATAACCGAAAGGAATGAACCCATTGTGAGTGAAATTATTACTGCCGGAAATCCGATCCTGAAAGCGGTCGCAGCACCTGTGACTGCTTTCGATAAGAAACTGAAATTTTTAATCCTTGATATGAAGAAGACGCTGTATGAAGCCAACGGCGTGGGACTGGCGGCGCCGCAGATCGCCGTCTCCAAGCGCATCTTTGTCGCAGATGACGGAGAAAGCGGCTTCGAAGCCTACATCAATCCCGTATGGCAGCCGGACGGCGACGAGATGGCGACGGACTCGGAGGGCTGTCTCTCCGTGCCGGGGCTCTTCGGGGAAGTGACGCGCTATGCACGCGTCATCGTCCGCTATCAGGATATTCATGGCAAGAAGAAAGTGAAGAAAGCCTCCGGACTTCTGGCACGCTGCATCCAGCACGAGACAGATCATCTGAACGGGATTCTTTTTATTGAAAAAGCCATTTCTCTGCACAAAGGACCAAAAGATGAAGAATAACTATCGCATCGTATTCATGGGCACGCCGGATTTCTGTCTGCCTGCTCTTTCTGCCATGGTGGAACATGGCTATACGCCTGTCGCAGCCTATACGCAGCCGGATAAGATCAATGGCCGCGGGAAGAAGATCAATTTTTCTCCGGTGAAAACCTTTGCGATGGTCCACGACATCCCGATCCACCAGCCGCTCTCCTTCAAAGACCCTTCGGAGGTGGAGACACTGAAAGCGCTGAAGCCGGACCTCCTCGTCGTCATCGCGTATGGCCGCATTCTGCCGAAGGCGGTGCTGGATATCCCGACCTATGGGGCGATCAATGTCCATGCTTCGCTCCTTCCGAAGTATCGCGGCGCCGCTCCGATCCAGCGCGTCATCATTGATGGCGAGAAGAAGACAGGCGTCACGATCATGCAGCTCGATCAGGGCATGGATACCGGAAATATCGTGGAAACTGCCCAGATGGATATCCCTCTTCACATGACAGCGGGAGAGCTTTTCGATGCTCTTGGCGAGATGGGAGCGAAAGCCCTGATTTCCGTCCTGGATGATCTTCCGGAAAAGCTCGCCCGCTCCACACCGCAGGACCATGAAAAAGCCACCTATGCGGAAAAAGTCACGAAAGAGATGGGGGCTATCGACTGGACGAAGGACGCGAAAGTGCTTGACGCACTCATTCGCGGCATGTATCCGAATCCCGGGACGTATACCTTCTTCCGCGGAAAGCGTGTGAAGATCCATCGCGCCAAAGTCAGCGAGGGGGAGAGTAAAGAGGCGCCGGGGACGATCATTTCTACGAAGGACGGCCTTACCATTGCCTGCGGGGAGGGAGCGCTTACGATCTCCTCCCTGCAGCCGGAAAACCATAAGAGAATGGCTGCCGGTGACTTTGTGAATGGATATCAGGTGAAAGTCAATGACACATTCGACTGCTAAACCCGTGCCGTCTGCGCGCCGCCTCGCCTATCAGGCGCTCTATGACGTGCTTGAAAAAGACGCCTACAGCAATATCGTACTCCAGCGAATCCTCGCGGAGTACCCGCTCAAGGCCGAAGAGGCGCACCTTCTGACGGAGCTCGTCTACGGCGTCCTTCGGAAATACAATCACCTCCTCTGGATCATCGGGAAGCTTTCGACACAGAAGGTGAAAAAACTGCATCCGTCCGTGCGGATCCTTCTTTGTCTTTCCCTCTATCAGCTGCTCTTTTTGACGCGCATCCCCGAGTCGGCGGCGGTGAATGAGTCTGTCAAGATCGCCAAGAAAGTGACTCATCCGGGCAATGTCCGCTTCGTGAACGGTGTCCTTCGGAATTTCCTTCGTAAAAAAGACAGCTTCCAGCTCCCTTCGCGAGAGGAAGATGCGCTCCTCCATGATGCACTCACCTATAACCAGCCGCGCTGGCTCATCGAAGACTGGCAGAACGACTGGGGCGTGGAAAAAGCGGATGCCGTTTTCTCTGCCTTCAATGAAATCCCGTCGATGACCATCCGTGTGAATCCTTTGAAGCAGCCGGTGGCTGACTTCGAGAGACTCCTCTCAGAAAAAGGGATCGAAGCCGCGCCCATTCCCTATCTGCCAGAAGGCTTCACCATCAAGAGCGGTGCGAATCGTTTCTTTGGCGCATTCCTGAAAGAAGGGCTCGCCTATGTGCAGTCAGCTTCTTCCATGGTGCCGGCGAAAGTCCTCTCTCCGAAAGTGGGGGAGACGGTCCTCGACATGTGCGCGGCACCCGGCAGCAAGACCACACAGATGGCGGAAATGATGGGAAATGAGGGCTCGATCGATGCATGGGATCTCTATCCGCACAAGATCGCCCTCATCAAAAAGAACGCGAAGAAGGAAGGCATCACCATCATCCACGCAGGAGCGCGCGATGCGACGAAGCCCATGCCCGCCGTCCATGAGAAATATGATAAAGTCCTTCTCGATGCACCCTGCTCAGGGCTCGGCGTCCTGTCGCACAAGGTGGAAATCCGCTGGCGCAGAACCAGAGAAGATCTCGCCGAATTTCCGCCCCTGCAGAAAGCCCTCCTCGAAGAGGCGGCGAAGTACCTGAAAAAAGGCGGCACCCTCGTCTACAGCACCTGCACCCTGAATGAGGCGGAAAATGCAGACATCGTGAACGAGTTTTTAAGAAATCATCCCGAATTTACGCCGATCGATTTCCAGCTGGAAGGCCTTGGCGCGTCCGAAAAGGGCATGCTCACCATCTGGCCGGATCAGGCACAGAGCGATGGATTCTTCGTGGCGAAATTGGGAAGAAGTGACTGGTGACTAGTGACTAGTGACTAGTGACTAGTGACTGGTGACTGGTGACTAGTGACTAGGGATTAGGGATTAGTAACTAGGGATTAGAATCCTCAAGCGACTAGTGACCAGTCACCAATCACCAATCACTTTTCCCGCTTATGGCGGCCATGCCGCGCACCTATATTTCTTCATGTAACGAAAGGAGCCTCTATGGCCTGGAATATCTGGGGACACAGTCTCCCCGAAATGGAAACATGGATCACAAGCCATGGCTTCCCAAAATTTAGAGCCAAGCAGCTGCAGGACTACCTGTATCGCCGCTATATTTTTTCTTTTGACGATATGACCCAGCTGCCGGGACCGATGCGGGAATGGCTGAAGGAGAATGCCGTACTCGAGAAGCCGGTGATCATGAGCCATATCACATCGAATGACGGCGATACGACCAAGCTCCTCGTGAAACTCTCAGACGGTTCACTCGTCGAGACGGTCTGTATGCACCACGTTTATGGGAATTCCATCTGCGTCTCCACGCAGGTGGGCTGTGCGATGGGCTGCATTTTCTGTGCCTCTACCAGAAACGGACTGGAACGGAATCTCACTGCGGGCGAGATCCTCGCGGAGGTCTACGCATTCCGCGAGCTTTTCGATGCGCCGATCCACTCGATCGTCCTGATGGGAGCGGGCGAGCCGCTCACGAACTATGAGGAAGTGCTCCGCTTCATCCGCCTTGTGAGTGATCCGGGGCTGCTGAACATCAGCCTCAGAAATATCACGCTCTCCACCTGCGGCATCGTGCCTATGATCGATCGACTCGCCGCAGAAGGCCTCCCGATCACGCTTGCGATCTCCCTCCATGCGCCGAATGACACGATCCGCAACCGCATCCTGCCATCGAGCCGCCATTTCAAGATCGAAGATGTCGTCGCTGCTGCGCACCGATACTTCAAGAAGACGGGCCGCCGCGTGACCTTCGAGTACATCCTCATCAAGGATGTGAATGCGTCCCGCGAAAATGCGGAAGAGCTCTGCCGCCTTGTGGGGAAGATGAACTGCCATTTCAATCTCATCCCGATCAATGGCACCGAGCATATCAAGCTGTATCCGCCGAGCTGGAAGGATGTCAAGATCTTTCAGGAGATCCTGGAAAAACACGGCAAAAGCACGACCGTCCGCAGGCAGATGGGGGATGAAATCCAGGCTGCCTGCGGCCAGCTGAAACGGAGATATCTGGAGAAGAAGTGACTGGTGACTGGTAGCTAGGGAGTAGTAGCTAGGGACTTGGAGTAGTGGCTAGGGATTAGGAAATTTCCTCCAGTTGAGCAGACCCTTGGAGAAGGGTCGCGCCAAAGGCGCCGGATAGATGTGCCCCAAAGGGGCACCCTTCTACGTACAGGTATAAAATATATGTGAGACTACTTTCCCTGAGTTCCCTCCCGCGCCAGTGTCAGCCGAATATGTAAGGAAACGCTGATTCAATCAAAAAGCGCCTAGAAATCCGCTGATTTCTAGGCGCTTTTTATGTGTCTTTCAAGACAGTCTGATGTCTCCTAGTCTCCTGGTCCCCTAGTCACTTGAGTCCCCTAATCCCTAGCTACTAATCTCTAGCTACCAGTCACCAGTCACCAGTCACTCACTCCCCGAACATCTTCGACAGCGGGTTATTCGTGAAGACATCGGCTTCATTGATATAGCGGCGCACCATTTCCACAGACTTGTGACGGGTCTGTTTCATGATGAGGCGCTCTTCGATGCCATGAAGTGCCGCATACGTGGCGAAGCCGTGGCGAAGGCTGTGTGCGCCGTAGAGGGTGGGGTCAAGGCCGATCATTTCGGCATATTTTTTGACGAGGAGGTTCACCGTATTTTCACTGAGATGCGTCGAAGCGACCTTGCCACTCTTTAGAATCTTCCTGAAAAGTGGCCCTTCGTGAATACCGGCGGCTTTCAGCCAGTCATAGAGTGCATGGACGCCGTCCATTTCTTCCGGCACATTTTTGAGATAGGGGATGCCGACCTGCTGCCCTTCGCCCCGCTGGTCCGTCTTCGAGCGTTTGATGTGAAGGACGATGCCCTGCGGAAATTTTCTGATATCTTCCATCGAGAGAGAGACGAGCTCGCTTCTACGGAAAGCCCCCATGAAGCCGATGAGGAGGATCGCGCGGTCGCGCAGGCCGTGAAGCGTTTTGAGATCCATGCGGGAAATCATTTCCTGAAGCTCCTCAAAATACACCGGCGTTTTCCCCTTTTGCAGCATGCCTTTCTGCCGCGTGAGGCCGATCAGCGCTTCTCGGACGATCCATGCCTTCGCAGGATTCTCCTTCGTGAGGCCGGCCGCATTGAAATTCTCCGACAGCGCGGAAATGCGGCGGCGGATGGTCGCTGTTTTCGCATAGTCCGCGAGGTCATTGATATAGTTCACGATCGTTTCCGGCGTGGTCGGGAACGATTCTTTTTTATGGTACGTGCACCAGTCGCAGAAGTCATTCCAGTCCGACTCATAGGCGTCGATGGTATGCTCCGACTTCGTCTCCGACAACGCCAGAAGGCTCTTGTCAGAGAGTGTATCGTCATGGGTGCGTTTCGAGAAATCACGGATATAGAAATGGGGGGACATGGGGGGCCTTTCTTAGCAAATGAGGAATGAAGGCGGCGGCTACGTACGCCACGAATCGGGGGATGCCCGCTTGTGCCTTTCGATAGTTCATGTCTTTATTTTACCATAGCCTTTGGCATGTAGGAATGAGGGAGTGGAAGCGACTGGGAACTGGTGACTAGTGACTGGTAGCTAGGGATGAGTGGCTAGGGATTAGGGATTGGGGATTAGGAGTGACTGGTGGCTGGTGACTGGGATTCTCTGGCATCGTCATCCCGAGCGTAGCCGAGGGATCTCTACTGCACTGCGGGAATCAGCGTGTATGCGCCGAGGAGAAACGATGTCCTGGTGCTGTCTTATATGCGACAATGAGTATTCTGCAATAAAGATTTCTCGGCTACGCTCGAAATGACGTTGCGCGAAGCGTTGTCAAAACTCCGCAGCGCTTCTGATTTTTATGCGCCGCACCACCATTTCGCATTTCTCATTTCTAATTTCTCATGCAAGCGAGGCTTTCGTACACAATCAAGGGGCAGCACGCCCCATGGGCTAACCCTGAACCCTGAACCCTGAACCCTGAACCCTGAACCCTGAACCCTGAACCCAATAATCATTAAAGCCTCATAAAACAAACCTCAAGTTTTATTTGACTTACCATCTTCAAAATGGTAATCTAAACTTAATGTATAAATGGCTTGCCATTATTATTTGTATCAGGGGGTCTTTAGGAAAATGGATGTACTTCATTTGTTTCATGCCGGCGGTTTCATGATGTATCCGCTGCTTCTCTGTTCTATCCTCGTTGTGACGATCTTCATCGAGCGTTTCCGTTTCTATCATGCGAACAAGTCGAATATCGAAAAGCTCACGAAGGAAATCCCGGATTTCCTGACAGCCAATGATCAGGAAGGGCTGAAAGCAGCACTGAAAGCCGATGGCGGCATTCCTGCCGGGGTCATTCTGGCCGGCGCCGAGCAGCTTTCCCGCAAAGCGAACCAGACGGCTATTCTCGAAGGCGCGGCTTCTCATGCGGCCGGCGTCCTCAAGTCGTATCTGAACTACCTCGATGTCATCGTCACCCTGTCCCCGCTGATGGGCCTTCTTGGCACCGTTGTCGGCATGATCGGCTCCTTCAATGTCCTTTCTGTCGCAGAAGGCCAGCCATTCGCCATCACCGGCGGCGTCGCAGAAGCACTTGTCTGCACCGCATCCGGCCTTTTCGTTGCCATTATCGCTCTCATTGCCTACACCTACCTTTCGCAGCAGGTGTCTAACTTCGTTTCCCAGATGGAAAAACTGGGCTCCCTGTATTTGGCTATCGTAGAGGCGGATCAGAAATGAAACTTGAATCAATGAATGTAGAGAAGAAGCCGAAGATCATGATCATCCCGATGATCGATATCATCTTCTTCCTTCTGGTCTTCTTCATGATGTCCATGCTGACGATGGTGGTGCAGAAATCGATCAATCTGAACCTGCCGCAGACCGCCAGCGCGCAGATCGACCTGCAGAAGACGCTTCCGATCAGCGTGACATCTGACGGCACCATCTATGTCGAGCAGGAAAAGATCCCAAAGGACGCCTTGAAGAAGCGCATGGAGATCGAAAAGAATAGAAATCCGGATCTCTCCATTGTCCTGCGTGCGGATGAGAAATCCGAGCATGGTGACTTCGTCTTTGTTCTGGATCAGCTGAAATCCGTCGGGATCTCCAAGATCGGCATTGCCACTGCCTCCAAAGGGCAGTCAGACTAAAGGGGTGGTGTGATGCGTACTTTCAAGTACCGATGGTCCTCCGCTCTGGGTACCTCGCTCGCCTGTCACGTCGTCGCCTTAGGACTCATCACGGGCTTCATGCTGCTCTTTCCGGCATCTCCTGTGAATAAAGGCCCCATCGAGGTCGACCTCGTCACCATGGGCGGCGGTGGCGGCGGCGGCGGTGGAAACGGGGGAGAAACACCGCAGGAAGAAAAGCTCCCTGAGATCAAAGAAGCAAAAGCCACACCGACAGCTCCGCCTCCTGTCAAGGCCGAACCGGATCCCGAAGCAGAAAATGATGTCCACGAAGTCGCGCCCAAGCCGTCGGATGAGACCGATGCTGCACCTGCTTCTTCCGATGCGTCGGAAGGAAATAGCGACAGCGGCGTCAGCTCAGGCACAGGCGGCGGGACCGGCGGTGGGAACGGTACAGGAAATGGCCCCGGCGATGGCAGTGGGGAAGGCCCCGGCTCCGGCTCCGGTTCCGGCTCGGGC
>UQRR01000091.1 GCA_900543455.1 uncultured Dialister sp. | reverse complement strand
ATTCCCGCAATGCAGTAAAGATCCCTCGGCTGCGCTCGGGATGACGATGCCGGAGAATCCCAGTCACTCCTAATCCCTAGCCACTAAATTCGCGCCCCCTATTCCTCGTCTTGCATGAAAATACAAGAGCCAAGTCGGACAACGATTTAATCAGTGTTTCCCTAGAAATGGGTCATCACATATCGCAAAGCCCCTTCCCCTCGGGAAGGGGCCGCCCGCAGGGCGGGGGATAGGGAGGAAAGTATGCAGGCAGCTGGTCAGCAGGTACGGGACTGACTACGGCAAGTGTAGAACGGAAAGCGTAGTCAAACAAACGTAGTTAGCCTCAAATGAGGAGACTGCCTGCTGTGTCATTCGTCTCCCTATCCCCCTGCCCCCTTTCCGTGGGAAAGGGGGTACGATACGAGAGAAACGTTGTCTTACATTTCTTTTCATCCCGCTGCGTGAGCCAACCCCGCCTCGCTGCGCCCCTCGCCCCTTCCAGGGGAAGGGGCTCGCACGGTCACTCCCTCCTTCCTATGGAAGGAGGTGCCCCGAAGGGGCGGATAAGGATAAAATGTTCTGCCGTTCTCTGTAAAAGTATTTACGAATCCAGTATAATAAAACAAATGATATGGGCGGGGACTAGTGACTAGTGATTGGTTAGCCGGAGACATCAGACTGATTCTCGTATCGTCATTGAAAGCGTTGCCGAGAAATCTTTCTTGCAGACCGCTAAACGAAGAATGTGTGAAAGCAGAAATTCGTAGCACCAAGGCGTTGTTTCCGTACCGGTGTCTATGTGATACTGACCGCAGTGCAAGAAAGACCCTCGGCTGCGCTTCCGATGACGACGACGCGAAGCGCTATCAAAATTCTGCGGCGCTTAGATCCTTCGACTCAGTTCTCCTGTTTCAGATAAGCCATTTTCTAACATACGACTTTTTTCTCCGCTCAGGATGACGCAATGCGCCGCACCACCCCCGTTGAACCTTTTAAACCCATAGAACCCGCTGCACCCCTTTCGCACGCCTCAGGGGCTAACCCTGAAATCTATATTCCTTTATCCTTTTTCTCAAGGAGGCACTATGTTATCTGACTGGCTTCATTCGAAGCGCATGAAATATATTTCCTTCGCTGTCCTGCTTTTTCTCTTGATGGGGGGCATTTATGTCTATACCCATCGCGGGGGGCAGGGGGCGCGGAAGGCCGAGGTGCGTCCGATGGTGAAGGTCGTGACGCTTGTGCGGCAGGATATGATGAAGCGGATCGTGCTCTCGGGGGAGACGGTGCCGAAGGCTTCTGTGGATATTTCTCCGAAGTATGCAGGCCGCATCGCGGAGGTGGCGGTGGATCTGGGGGACGCGGTGTCTCTCGGGGATGTGCTTCTCCGTCAGGATACGAAAGATGTCTCGATTTCTATCGGAGAGAACCGCGCAGGCAGCGCGCAGGCAGCGGCTGAGGCGGTGACGAGCCGTGCAGAGTATGACGCGGGGACGATGAAGGCGCAAAGTGACTATGAGAATGCGCTGACGACGTATGAACGTTACCAGCAGCTTTTCGATGAGGGGGCGGTGTCCCGTCAGGATCGCGATGACAGGTATCGCGCGATGATGGAGGCGAAGGCGGCGCTCGAAGGTCTGACAAGCCAGTCTGTCGGCGGCCGTCCGGCGGTGATCGCCGGCAAGGAGGCAGCTGCGGAGAAGGCGCGTTATGCGGTGGAGGCGCTCACGAATCAGCAGGCGGACATGACGCTTCTTTCTCCTCTTTCCGGTATCGTAAGCTATCGGAGGGCAGAAGCGGGCGAGTGGGCGACGGCAGGAGAGAAGCTGCTCACGGTCGTCGATACGAGTGAGCTGTATCTGGACTGTCAGGTCGCGGAGCAGGATGTCGGGATCCTGCAAGAGGGGATGAGCTTAGATGTGTCGATCGATTCGCTCGGGGAGTCGGTGAAGGGGACGATCCGCTATATCAGTCCGGCGATGGATGCGGATACGCATGCGTACAAGGTGCGTCTTGTACTCGCAGATCCCGCAGCGCAGATCCGCGGCGGGATGTTTGGCCGGACGGAGGTGACGGCGATGCAGAAGAAGGATGTGCTCCTCCTTCCGAAGACGGCTGTTATCGATCACAATGGGAAGAAATTGGTCTATGTGGTGGATGAGGATGGCCGCGCAGAAGAGGTGCCTGTCACGCTCGGCGTTTCTAATGATGAGATGGTGGAGATCCGGAGCGGTCTGGCAGCTGGCGAGAGGGCGGCTGTGACGAATCTGTCTAAGCTCAAAAATGGAATGGTCGTAGAGGTGAAGGAGTAGGGGTTAGTGACTAGTGACTGGTGACTAGTGACTAGGGATTAGTAGCTAGGGATTAGGGACTAGGAGTGACTAGTGACTGGGGTTCTCTGGTATCGTCATCCCGAGCGCAGTCGAGGGATCTTTCTTGCACTCAGGTCAGGATCACATAAGCACTGTACGGAAACGACGCCTTGGTGCTATGTGTTTCTCCTTTTACACATCCATCGTTTATTGGTCTGCAAGAAAGATTTCTCGCTATGCTCGAAATGACAACGCAAGAGTCTGATGTCTCCAAGTCTCCTAGTCTAATCACTAGTCACTAGTCACTAGTCACTAGCCACTAGTTCCCAGCGTCCTTCTTTACTCTTTGATCGATATCAAAATCACTGACGACACGTTCACCGCGATCCTTCCGGATCCCCTGATTCAGCGCCTCGGTATAAGCTCTGCCATCCTCTTCGGAGGACAGCTCATAAATGACTGTATTTCCGCAGCAGATCCGATCTCCCTCGAGAACGGCATCGGGGACATGCCCTGCGTGATAGAGCTTCACGAGCTTGCCCGCGGTGAGATAGAGACGCTCCTTCTGGCTGTACGCATTGTCCTGGGCGGGTGAGAAGGCTTTCTCCCCATTCACCACGATCCAGTCATCCTTGACCTCGACATGCTTGCCGGAGTACGCATTCATCCATTTGAGATTCTTATGGATGCGGTCACTGGTCTTGGGGTGATTGCCCGGAGCAAGGACCGCCTTGATGCCTGACGGCGAGCTCTCGCCGTATTTCGCGCGCAGCACTTCCATGGCAGCCGCACCGCCTCCCGGATTATAGCCCGCCTCAACCAGGTACTGGAAGCCCCAGTCATCCGCCTGCTTTTCCTGATCCTTGGTGAAGACCGCATTCGACACATAGTTCGCCGCGATATTTCCCAGAAGGTACTCGCCATACGAGGCGTCTCCGAGATAAATATTCAGCGCCGTCACCAGCCCCACGCGCTTCTTGAGGCCGCTCACGCTGTGTCGCTTCTCGCCGTGAGCGATCTCATGCGCCATGACGTAGGCCAGCTCATCATCATCCATCTGATCGAGCGTCCCCTTATTCACGCAGAGCACACCGCCCAAGCTGGCAAACGCATTGATATCCTCGCTCGGTGAAACGTAGACCTTGTAATCACGCAGCACATGCCCCGTATCCTTCAGATTCTGGTACACGGTCTGCACACGGTTATCCGCTTCCGCCGAGTCATAGACGCCCGTCTCCTGCTGGCACTGATCCAGAAGCTGCAGCTGGTTGTGATCGTCCATTTTGGAGTAGTAGCTGGAAATGAAAACCATCGCCGCCGCGCCATACAGGATCTTCTCCGCCGTCGACGCCGCATACGCTGTCATCGGATACGCCATGGGCGCCGCCACACAAGTGAGCGCCAGAGCCGCAGAGATACTGCGTTTCTTCCATGATCTCATAGAAACACCTCCTCATCATGATCGTGTCATTCTTCTGGTCATATTGTACCACAAAAAGGGGGGCGGGTTCAGGGTTAGCCCAAGGGGCGGGTCGCCCCTTGATTGGGGATGAAAGCCTCACTTGAATGAGAAATTAGAAATTAGAAATGAAAAATGGTGGTGCGGCGCATAAAAATATAGAAGCGCCGCGGAGATTTGAAACTAGCGGTTCTCTCGTATCGCAAACCTAATCCCTAGCTACTAATTCCTAGTCCCTAGTCACCAGTCCCTAGTCACTTGTCACCAGTCCCTAGTCCCTAGTCACTTCTCCCTCTGGAAGAAAAGGAAAATCATCGGGATGACGAGGAGCGTGAAAAGTGTCGAGGTGATGAGGCCGCCGATGATGACCCAAGCCATAGAGCTTCGTGTCTCCGAGCCGGCCGTCAGTGCGAGGGCTGTCGGGAGCATGCCGACGATCATGGTGAAGGTCGTCATGAAGATCGGCCGCAGACGCGCACGGCCGGCCGCTATGACAGCCTCTTTCGCCGCCATGCCGTGCTGATGCATGAGCGTCAACGTATAGTCAAGGAGCAGCGTGCCATTCTTCGCTACCACGCCATCCATGACGATGATCCCGATCATGGAATAAATATTGATGGTATCATTCATGAGGAAGAGAAAGAGAAGCGAGCCGATCAGGCCGAAAGGCAGCGAGAACATGCGGATGAAAGAGGTCTTCACCGATTCATAGAGGACGGAGAGGATCATGTACACGAGGAGCATCCCCATGAGAAGCGCCGACAACAGCTCTATGAAGCTTTCACGCATACTGTCAGCCTGTCCGGAGAAGCGGAAATTCACCGATTTCGGAAGCCCCGTCTGATTGAGATCCTTCGTGAAACGCTGGATAAGCCCGTTCAGATCCTGCTCGCCGGGATTCGCGCCGATGATGATAGCGCGCTGCTTGTCCGTACGCAGGATGGTGATCGGTCCCGTCTCATCCCTGAGCTCTGCCACATCAGACATGCGGACAATGCCCGTCTGCCCTTTGATCGGGATCGCCGCCAGGTCACTTATCCTGTACGACTCTCCGCCCTTGAAATAAACATGGATATCCGTGTCATTTCCGTTATTTTGCGGATCATTCGGCAGGACGCCTGCGCCTGCGCCGCTGATCGCGGACGACAGCGTGTCATAGAGAGAGCCGACCGTGACGCCATAGTGCTTCAATTTCTCACGGTCAGGGATGAGGGAGATCTCCGGCAGCCCCTCCTGATACGTACAGCTGACATCCGTCACGCCGTAGGCGCCGCTCTTCAGCATCTGCTGCGCCATCTCGGAGGCACGGATGAGATCAGCCATGTCATTGCCGCGCAGCTCCAGGCGGAAGGCGCCACCGCCATTTCCCAGACCGCCGCCGGCAGTACCGGAGACAGACGCCTGATCCTCCTTGATGCGGACATCGCCGTCTGTGATATTGTCATCGATCCATGTGCGCATCTCGTTTGTGATAGACCAGATATCACGGCTGCGATCCTGCCGATCGACAAGAGAGACGCGGATACGGCCGGAATTCACCCCGCTGCCCCCGCCGACCATCGCCATGTAGGACTTCACCTCAGGCACCTCGGCAAGGTAGCTCTCGAGCTTCGTCGTGACAGCATCCGTGCGCTCGACAGACGCATCCGTCGGGAGCTGGATCTTCACATTGAAGCCGCTCTCATCCGTGCGCGGCATGTACTCCATCCCGATCCAGCCGAGCGGCACCATCGCCATGAAAAGGAAGAAGGCGATGGCGACACCGCCGAAGAGCTTCTTCTTATGCCTAAAGCTCCAGGCGATGGCCACACCGTATGCATCCTCCATCCTCTGCTCGATCTTCTCTACCGTGCGCCAGAGCTTCGTATCCGGGACATGTACGCCGTTCTTGAAAAATTTCGATGCCAGCATCGGTGTCAGCGTGAAGGAGATGAACAGGGAAAAGAGAGAAGCAAAAACGATCGTGAGACCGAACTGCTTGAAAAACTGCCCCGTCATGCTCGACATGAAAGCGATCGGGAGGAAAACCACCACATCGCAGAGCGTGATCGCAATGGCGGCCATGCCGATCTCCATACGCCCTGTTACCGCCGCCTCCTTTGCGTCCTCCCCCTTGGCCAGATGGCGGTGGATATTCTCCAAAACAACGATCGAGTCATCGACAAGGATCCCTACACAGAGCGTCATCCCCATGAGCGACATCATATTGAAGGAAAAGCCTGCCATGTACATGACGAAGAACGTGGAAATGAGCGACGTCGGGATCGCGATGATGACAGACGCCGTCGAGCGCCAGCCACGCAGGAAGAAGAAGAGCACGAGCCCCGTCGTGATGAGCCCTTCGATGAGCGTCGAAAGCGTATTATGGAGCGCCGTGCGCACATAGTCCGCCGAATCATTCACTACGACGAACTGATAGTCCGGATACTCCGCCCGCATATTCTCCAAGACCTTCATCACACCATCTGCCGTCGAGACGAGATTGGCATTGCTGTTCTTATAGATGGAGATCCCGATGGCATCCTGTCCATTGATGCGTGCAAAGCGCGACACCCTCTGGTCCTGACGCACGACCTCGCCCACCGCGGAGATCGGGATCACCGCGCCATTTCCGCAGGTGAGATGGATCTTGCGGATATCCTCCACCGTATCATACTGCGCCGAGAGACGGATCTGCGTCTGGCGCGTATCCGTGTAGGACGAGCCCGCCGGAGCCAGCTTATTCTCCTTCTTGAGCGTGGAAATGATATCATTCATCGTGATGCCGTAGTAAGAGAGCTTGTCACGGTCCACCTTCACCGCGATCTCCTTGCTTCGCCCCCCGTGCAGCTCCACATCCGATACACCGTCTGCCTTCGTGAAATCATTCGTGAAGGTATTATCCGCCATGGAATACATCTCATCCAGCGGATGGCTCGACAATACCGCCAGATCGATGATCGGCGCCGCATCCATATCGCGCTTTTCTACAATAGGATCATCCGCATCATCCGGCAGCTTTCTGCGGATACGGTTCACCTTCTCCGAAGCATCGATCGCCGCCGCATCCGCATCCGCATCGAAATTCAGCTCCAGCGTCACATCCGAACGCCCCGTGCGCGACTTCGACGTGATGTGCTTCACATTCGACACCGAAGACAGCGCATCCTCCAAAGGCTTCGTAATCTGCTGCTCCACCGACTCCGCATCCGCGCCATCATAGCGCACCGACACGATGACATAGGGCACATTGATATTCGGATACAGCTCCACACCGATGCGCCAATAGCTGTACAGCCCAAGCACCACGAAAAACAGCACGATCATAAAAATGCCGATCGGATGCGTCACGGAATACCGGGTCAGATTGAATGACTTCATGCATGCCTCCGGAAATAACGATGGAAACGGGAACTAAGTGACTAGTGACTAGTGACTGGTAGCTGGGGATTAGGGGCTAGGGATTAGGGATTGGTCAGCAGGGACTAGGGGACCAAGAGACATCAGATTCCCGTATCGTCATTGAAAGCGTTGCCGAGAAATCTTCCTTGCAGACCGATAAACGAAGGATGTGTAAAAGGAGAAATACATAGCACCAAGGCATCGTTTCCGTACAGTGCTTATGTGATCCCGACCTGAGTGCAAGAAAGATCGAGGGCTGCACTCGGGATGACGATACGGAAAAGGGTATCCTCAAAAAGTTTGAAAGCAGGAATGAGTGACTGGTGACTGGTAGCTAGGGATTAGGGGCTAAGGATTAGGGATTGGTCACCAGGGACTAGACATCAGATTCCCGTATCGTCATTTCGAGCGAAGCGAGAAATCTTCCTTGCAGACCGATAAACGAAGGATGTGTAAAAGGAGAAATACATAGCACCTAGGCGTCGTTTCCCTGCAGTGCTTATGTGATCCTGACCTGAGTGCAAGAAAGATCGAGGGCTGCGCTCGGGATGACAATACGGAAAAGGGTATCCTCAAAAGTTTGAAAGCAGGGATGAGTGACTGGTGACTGGTAGCTGGGGATTAGGGGCTAGGGATTGGTCACCAGGGACTAGACATCAGATTCCCGTATCGTCATTTCGAGCGAAGCGAGAAATCTTCCTTGCAG
>UQRR01000090.1 GCA_900543455.1 uncultured Dialister sp. | reverse complement strand
ACTAGCTACCAGTCACTTGGGGCTCCTAATCCCTAGCCACTAATCCCTAGCTACTAATCATCCCTGCTTTCAAACTTCAGGGTTCAGGGTTAGCCCCTTGGGGCGTGCTACCCTTGAGTGCGTGCGAAAGCTCTACTCGCCAGTGAGGAGTGAGGAGTTAGGAGTGGTGGTGCGGCGCATAAAAATTAGAAGCGCCGCGGAGTATAAATCATGGCGATGCCAAAGCTGGCACTCCAGTCACCAGCCACCAGCCACCAGTCACGAGTCACTAGTCACCAGTCACCAGTCACAAAAGTCCCAAATAAAAAAACGCTTTGAATCATTCACGATCCAAAACGCTTTTATCACGTTCTATTTGTCCACTTCTTTGATGCAGGCGACGGTCATATCATATTTTTCTTTCAGCTGCGGGAAGAGGGTGTCTGTGCCGTCCATGGTACCGGCGCGGAGGATCTCTGTGATCTCGATCGCCAGCGGGGAGAGCTGGCTGAAGCCGAGGTTCTGCGTGATGCCCTTCAGCGTGTGTGCGGCGCGGAAGGCTTCATCCACGTTTTCCTCAGCGAGGCTCTTTTCGAGCAGCGCGAAGGTGGGGTCGTCTAAGAATTTCAGCGCAAAACGCTTGATAAAGGCGTCGCTCGGGAGGCGGCTCTTTACTTCGGCGTAGTCAGCGCCCATTTTGTTGTAGCATGCTTCGATATTCATTGAGATTCTCCTTGTATGGTTAGCCCGTGGGGCGTGTCGTCCCTTGATTGTTTGCCAAAGAGGTTCAGCAGGTTCTATAGGTCTATAGGTAGTGGGGGATAGTGCGGCGCAAAATAATAGGGAAGCGCCGCGGAGGTTTGAAACTAGCGGGTTTCTCGTATCGCAAATCTAGTCCCTAAACCCTAAACCCTAATCCCTAATCCCTAATCCCTAATCCCTAGTGACTAGTCACTAGGCACCAGCGACTTGTCACAAGTCCTTGACGATTTCTTCCGGAATTTTTGGAAGGCTGGCATGGCCGGTGCTGTTTTTCTGCAGTTCTTCCTTCAGCTGGTCTTTGATGTCCAGTAGACAGTCCAAAAGAAGCGGGTTGAAGAGGCCGCATTCCCCATCGAGGATCATCCGGATGGCTTTTTCATGAGCGAAGGCATCCTTGTAGACGCGCTTGCTTGTCAAGGCATCGTAGACGTCGGCGAGGGAGACGATCTGCGCAGAGATCGGGATGGCATCGCCCTTGAGGCCGTCAGGGTATCCGCGTCCGTCCCAGCGTTCGTGATGCCAGCGGCAGATGGCGTAAGTCACCTTGACAAGAGGTTCTTCTTGAAAGCCTTCCAGATTTTCGATCATCTTTGCGCCGATCAGGGTGTGCGTCTTCATGATTTCGAATTCTTCTCGTGTCAGCTTGCCGGGCTTGTTCAGGATCTTCTCATCGATACCGATTTTGCCGATGTCGTGGAGAGCGGCGGCATTCGTGATGAGGGCTTCATCCTGCCATGTGAGGTGGTAGCTGCTGCTGCGCTGCATGACGCGCGATAAGAGAAGCTCAGTGATGCGGCTGACATTCAGGATGTGTTTGCGGCTTTCCCCGTTTTTGAGACCGACGACTTCGGAAAGGATGCTGATGATGATGTGGTTATTTCGTTCTTTTTCTTGGATCTGGCTCGTCACCAGGCTCAAAAGACGGCGCTGCTTGGCATACAGCTTGGTGATATTGTCCGAGCGCTGGCGGACGACGTTCATATTAAAGGGGCGGGTGATATAGTCGGACGCGCCCATGTCATAGGCTTTTTGAATGAAGGCAGGGGAGTCTTCGGCGGAAATCATCATGACGGGGATGTCATCGAGCCAGCGTTCCTTCTGCATGACGGCGAGTACATCGAAGCCTCCGAGCTTCGGCATGACGACGTCGAGAAGTACGAGGGAGATCTTCGTGCCGAGTTCATAGAGGAGAGCGAGCCCCTTTTCACCGTCTGCGGCTTCGAGGATCTCGTAACGATCGCGCAGCATTTCTTTCAGGAGATCTCGGTTCAGCTCCGAGTCATCGATGATGAGCACTTGCGGCTTTGCGGCAGGGGCATCGAGCAGCTGCTTCTCATATTCCACCTCGTCGTCCATGGCCACCGTATTTTTATAGGACTTGGCATAGTACATGAGCTTGTCAGCACGGGAGACGACTTCCTCGATGCTGCCGTTGTAGAGCATGGTGCCGCCGATGCTGGCAGAGATTTTTAGACCAGGGAAATCAGGGAATTCTGCTTCCCTGATGTGTTCTTTGATGGTGCGGAGCTTTTCTCCGAAGATGGAGGAGGAGACGTTCGGCATGATGAGGAGAAATTCATCTCCGCCATAACGGATGAGTTTGTCCGTGCGGCGGATGCATTTCTTCGTGATCCGTACCAGCGCCTTCAGCGCAGCATCGCCTGCGCTGTGGCCGAAGGTGTCATTATAGAGCTTCAGGTCATCAAGGTCGATCAAGGCGACACCGGCAATGCCTGAGAAACTCTTCATTTTGTCTTCCCAGAAACGGCGGTTGTACGCGCCGGTCAGGGCATCGATGTAGAGCTGCTGGCTGAAGGACATCAGCTGATCATAGCCTTCCGCAAGGAAGAGGTCTGTATTATCGATGTGCTTCAGCATTTCCAGAACGTAGGGCACTCCTTCGATCGTGAGCGGTTTCACAAAGATCTGGTACATTTTGCCATCGATGATCTGGAAGTGGAGATGCGTGCCTTTCTTGGTCAAGGCAGTCCCTTGGCCCTTTGGGGCGCAGAATTCACAAGGGCTCTCGCGGCTGTCATCGTCACATGGCGAAAGCCCAAGGGTGCTTGCAGTATCCCTGCCTTCGGGCTGCGCAGCCTTGACAAGACGTACCATGGAAAAAACCTTCCGCAGGCACTGCATGTCCTGCTGCACGCTTTCCAGGGTCAATGGTTCTTCTTTCGAACTCATGTCGTACTCCCCTTCTGTGTTTTTCTTCCTGATTTCCGGATGAGTTTATTATCTTTCATTGTACTATATAATTGCCGTCATGTAAAAGAAAGTTTATACAAGTTTTAGCCACGCACTCCGCGGCCGCCAGTCACCAGTCCCTAGTCACCAGTCGCTACATTCCCCTTACGCCAAAAACGCACAGCCTCACGGCTGTGCGTTTCCTTAGTCCTCTTTCCCGAAGGGGCAGTCCTTATGATATTTTTGATGATGTTTCTTATAGCTTTCCTTGGGGCGGCATTCGTTTCTTCTGTCACGATACGTGGTATCGCCCTCTTTGACACAGGGCGGGCGCTTGTGGTGGAATTCCCGCTCTTCTTTGTCCCAGTGATCGTGGAATCTCTTGTGCTTTTTGTGATGGCGGTATTCCGGCGGCGGGAGGGGATCTCCCGGATGCTCGGCTTCATGGAGAGCGATGTGGTAGTCACGACTCTCGGTATCGATGTCCGCTGCTGAAGCAGTATTCCATGCAAAGGCTCCGGCGGATAAGAAGGCAAGCGCGCAGGCTGCGATCAGGAAGCGTTTTTTGATGGTAGTCATAATGGGGCTCCTTTCGGGGGAAGACGAGTTTCAGGCGTGTTTCATTAGGATTTCAAGACAGGCACTCATGAAACAGCGCATTCCCTGACATCACAAGCGATGCCACTCTACGTCATCCTCATCGGTATGACGTTTCTTTTCTGGATGGGCTTTTTCTTCATCCTTCTTCAGCTGATCCGGATGAAGTTCGTAATACTTCTTCTCCCAGTCTTTCAGCTCGCGCTGGGCGGGCTTCTTGGCCTCTGCCTGCTGGGTATTCTGCGGCGATGGATCCTTGGCGCTCGCGGTGTCAGCGAGGAGGGCGGTGCCCGTGAGGGCAAGACCTAAGAGAGAAGCGGTGAGGAGTACATTCAGTTTTTTCATGATGATTCATCCTTTCTTTCAGGGCGGCAGGGAGCCGCATAAAAAATCTGCTGTACTCAGTATATATAGAAACGCAGGGAAAGGGAAGGGGAGAAAAAATGAGGAATGAGGAATTAGGAATGAAGGTGGCGGCTTCGCCGCAAATATATATGGGGC
The DNA here is from genome assembly GCA_900543455.1 of uncultured Dialister sp. Classification (GTDB taxonomy): domain Bacteria; phylum Bacillota; class Negativicutes; order Veillonellales; family Dialisteraceae; genus Dialister. The sequence goes on along the minus strand of UQRR01000090.1, from coordinate 3,956 downwards.
GATGCCCGAAAGTAGTATTCAAGTCACTAGTCACAAGTCACTCGAGGCTCCTAATCCCTAGCCACTAATCCCTAATCCCTGCTTTCAAACTTCATGGTTAGCTCATGGGGCGGGGCGCCCTTTGATTCCGTATGAAAGCTTTGCTCGAATGAGGAATTAGGAGCGAGGAGTTAGGAGTGGTGGTGCGGCGCATCAAAATATGGAAGCGCCGCGGAGTTTTGAAACTAGCGTTTTTCTCGTATCGCAAACCTAATCCCTAGCCACTCATCCCTAGCTACCAGTCACCAGTCACCAGTCACTAGTCACCAGTCACTCGTCACTAGTCACTGATTTCCCTCTTCCTTCGGCGCGCCTGCTCTGTCGTGCGCGCTCTGGTGGTGGTCTTTGTCTTCCATTTTGGGATTGGACGGATTCATCATGGGCGCGCGCTGTTCTTCTTTTCTGGGACGGGCTGCGGGCGGGGGCATTTTGTCCCGTTTGTCCAGCTTATCTTTTTTATCCTTCCCGAAGGTTTCCATGATTTTTGGGCGGTTCATCTGTGCCCAGTCTCTATAGGCAGGGGCATCATTCACGAGGAAGGAGGCCGCGGCGCTCATCATGGAGATGATCGCGAGTGCGATGCAGACGACGATCTTTTTCATTTTCCTTCACCGCCTTTCTCTTCTTTGGAAAAGGAATCCTGCAGGGCGCGGCTGCCTTCTCGCCCGATGAAGAAGATGGCAAGCGCGGCGGAGAGGCCTGCGACGCCGATGGAGAGCTTCGTCATGAGGTGGAGGCCGGGCAGCGGCATGACGCCGGGGAGCGGGGCGAACTCGATAGAGATGAGGGCAAGGACCAGGAGGGTCGCGCAGATAAGAATGAGAGCGAGGAGAAGGCTGGCGCCATAGAGCAGGCGTGAGGTGAGATGCGCCGCCCTTTCCGCGGCTGCGGGCAGCTTCGGGCTGACTTCGTCCCAGGCTTCGCTCGCTTTGCGGGCCGCTGTGGTCGCAGCTTCCTTCGCGGCTTCCTTCGCGTCATCGGTGAAGCGCACGCCTTTGGATTTCTCATCGACGACGCCCTCAGAAGCGTAGGACTCATAGATGTCCTTCGGACTTCCGAGCTCCTTCGCGATGGCCTCTTCGGCGAGCCCGCGCTTCTTTCCTTCTTCGAAGTGGGCTTCGTAGTCAGCGAGGATCTCTTCCACCTCGCTCTTCTTCGCATTTCTGAAATAGTAGCGGAGAAGGTCTAAAAATTCTGTTTTGTTCATTGAGGCTCGCCTCCTTCTTGTATGAGCTTCTGTACGGCTTTGTTAAATTCCTGCCATTCTCTGACAGACTCTTTGAATTCTTTGCGCCCGCTGTCGGTGATGCGGTAGTACTTCCTGGGCGGGCCATTGTGCGACTCGGCGAGATAGGTATCGACGAGTCCATCCTTCTTGAAACGGTTGAGGAGCGGGTAAATGGTGCCTTCAGACATTTCGATGTATTTGGAAATCTCTGTCACCAGCTCGTAACCGTAGAAGTCTTTTCGGCGGAGCATGGAGAGCACGACGATCTCCATCACTCCCTTCTTGAGTTGGACGTTCATGATCGCTCCTTTCTTTAGAATTCTAGGAAAAATGCTGATTGCATAGGCGACCTTGGTTCTCATCTGCTAATACTATATCACAAGGTACTTTGTAATGCAAGGTACTAAATGATGAAAGAGTCGAAGGGTGGTCTGTGGGGCGTACCGTCCCTTGATTGTGAATGAAAGTTCTACGCTCTAGTTAGGCGTGAGGAGTGAAGGTACGGCGCATAAAATTAGGAAGTGCCGGGGAATTTTGATAGCGCTTCGCGCCGTCGTCAGAGGGGCGTAGCCGAGAAATCTCTATGGCAGAACGCTCATTGCCTGATGTGAGACAACACCAAGATATCGTTTTTCATCGGCGCATACACGCTGATTCCCGCAGCGCAGTAGAGATCCCTCGGCTACGCTCGGGATGACGATGGCGAAGAATCCCAGTCACTAGTCACCGGTCACTCCCAATCCCTAAACCCCAGCCACTCATCTCTGCTTTCAAATTGTTATGCGCCGTACCACACCTGTTGGACCCGCTAAATCCAAAACCTTAAACGCAAGGCTCAAAAATTTCCATTTGACAAACCTGCGTGTATCCGTTATACTTGCAATCAAGTTCAAACAAGTACATGCTGTGAACGAGAGGAAATCGGAAGTTCGAAGCCTCAGAGAGCCGGTGGATGGTGAAAACCGGTGCGACGTATCCGTGGTCTATCACTCGTGAGCTTCCCGGCCGAAGGTAGTAGGCTGGGACGGATGTCCCCGTTACGGAATAGCCATTAAAGTATAATGCAGGGTGGTACCGCGATCTCGCCCCTGTCCCAGAGTGGACAGGGGCTTTTTGATTTCCGGTATGACCCTTGGCAGAGTATAAATGCAAGGTGGTACCACGCAAAAGCGTCCTTGCCCTTTCGGGGCAGGGACTTTTTTCTTGGATCATCTGCGGATGGTGAGTGATAAGCCGGAGTGGTACCGCGCCCAAGCGCCTCCGATGAGAGTATTCTCATCGGAGGCGCTTTTTTATGAGGAAGGGGATAGGATACGCCACCTCCTTCCTGATTTCCTAAATAACACATGACACACAACAAACAATCAAGAACGATTTGCTATTGACAACCAAAGGAGAACTAAAAATGGAAATGAAGAAAATGATGAAGAGAGCAGGACTCGGACTGATGCTGGCAGCTGCGATGGCAGGTCTGGCAGGATGCGGCGGCAATGGAAGCAAGGAAAGCGCTTCGAAGCCGGCAGCAGGCGCGAAGGTGGCAAAGGTGGGTTTCCTGAATGGCGTATCGGGCGGCGTTGCTTCGTATGGCCTCGCGGAGAAGGAAGGCTTTGATCTGGCGGTCGAAGAAGTGAATAAGGAAGGCAAGATCCACTTCGATGTCGAAATGGCGGATACGAAGGGCAATGTGCAGCAGTGCGTGAGCGCGGCGCAGAAGATGATCGCGGCGAAGAAGGTGCTGGTCGTAGGCCCCCTGATTTCCGGTGAATACAAAGCGGTCGGACCGCTCTTCCAGAAGGCGCAGATCCCGCTCCTCGGCGCAGCGACTACCGCAGAAGGCCTCATCGAGATCGGTGACTACATGTTCAGAAACTGCGTGCCGGAGTCGAAGAATATCCCGCAGACCGTGCAGAAAACGCACAAGCTCCTCGGCTATAAGAATGTGGCTGTCCTTTACTCGAACAACAACGAGCATCAGGTCTCTGCCTACAAGACCTTCGTGAAGGCGCTCGAAGCGGAGGGCGTGAACATCGTCGCGACGGAAACCTTCGCAGATAAGGATACGGACTTCTCCGCGCAGCTGACGAAGATCCACAATGTGAATCCGGATGCGGTCGTCGTTGCCGGTTACTATCAGGAAGGCGGCCTCATCCTGAAGAAGATGAGAGAAATGGGAATGAATCAGCCTGTCCTTGGAGATAACGGCTTCGTTTCGCCGGAACTCATCAAGATCGCTGGCGCAGCGGCTGACAATGTGTATGTCTCCTCTATGTGGTCTGCTGACCGCAACAGCCAGGCGACCAAAGACTTCGTGAAGAACTTCAAGGCGAAGTACAATCACGATCCGGACAACTTCGCAGCTTGCGCTTATGTCTCTGTGAAGCTCGCAGCGAAAGCGATGGAAGATGCCGGCACCACAACGGATTCGAAGAAGGTCAGAGAGGCCCTCGCAAATGTAAAGAATTTCGAGTCTGCTGTCGGACCGATGACTTTCAATAACTCCGGGGATCCGGATGTCGACCTCGTCCTCCTCAAGGTCGATGGCGGAAAGTATGTGACGCTGAACTAGTGGCTGGTGACTAGGAAAATGGCAAACAAAAAACGCAGCTTGATATTGATCAGCCCCTGTCAAGGTAGACATGGCAAATATCTAAAAATTATAGCCGTAAATTCCATGTTGGTGTTTTAGCAT
>UQRR01000089.1 GCA_900543455.1 uncultured Dialister sp. | reverse complement strand
CACATCGGCTTGATTCGTTCGCTGTACTGTTCAGTTTTCAAAGAACCATCGCTCTTCAAGCGACTTGATTATCTTACTACATTCGAAGAGGTTTGTCAAATGATTTTTTTGAAATCTTTTTCATCGCTCTTTCGAACGGGGCCGCTTCATCAGCGACGGGTATAATACTATCACATCCCGGGCTATTGTGTCAACAGGGTTTTTGAAAAAGTTTTGGGTTCAGGGTTCAGGGTTCGGGGTTCAGGGTCAGCCCCGGGGCGTGCTGTTCCTTGATTGGGGATGAAAGCTCGACCCGAATGAGGAATGAGGAATGAGGAGTGAAGGTGGCGGCTTCGCCGCAAATATATATGGGGCGATGCCTGAAAATCGTATTCAAGTCACCAGTCACTTGAGACTCCTAATCCCTAGCCACTAATCCCTAGCTACTCACCCCTGCTTTCAAGCTTCAGGGTTCTGGGTTGTGGTGGCAGCTTCACTGCCATATATATGGGGCGATGCCCGAAGGTAAGTGGATAGCAGGTTTCCCGTTTGGAATTTCCAAACATCGACCGCCAAACCGCGCATGACAAACATTTCTCGCTGGCGCTCGAAATGACGATATGAGGGTCTGATATCTGATGTCTCTCAGTCTCTTAGTCTTCCAGTCTCCTAGTCACAAGTCACTAGTCACGAGTCACTAGTCACCAGTCACCAGTCACTAGTCACCAGTCACTAGCCACTAGTCACTAGCCACTAGTCACTAGCCACTAGCCACTAGTCACTAGTCACTAGTCACCCCGCCCTCACTCATTGTATAATGAGACAACATATTTCCTTTTATAAAGAGAAAGGGGGCGCTCGCATGAGGGATGAGGAGCTATTGGTACGCAAGAAGGGGCTCTCTGCGCTTTTGGTGCATCGGATGAATCGCCATTTTTATCCGCTGGCGTGCAGGAGTTTTTCTCATGAGGCGCTGTCCATTGATCAGGCTTTTGCACGGGAAGCGGATGCGCTCTCCGCGAAGGAGCGCTCGAAGGTGGTGAAGAAGTACGTACATTTCCGTCTCGCGCTCGCTGAGATGTTTCTGACGACGGAGGCGGAACTCTCCCCTTTCCTCTCCCTCACGCTGGCGGAGAAGCTGTCTCTTGACGTTACAGGGCAGTTTTCGGAGGAGTTTGAACGGATCCAGGATGGGCTCTCGTATTTCTCCTCGTCTTTTGAGCAACCGGAGGCGGCTGTCCTGCCACTGGTGTCTCTGCTCGCTAAAGAGACGGGGCTTTCGCTCTCGCCGTACATGGATTTCTTCACGAAGGAAACACTTCCGTATATTCAGGTGATGCGCTGCCATGGAAAGGATTTCCTTGACGCGCTTACGCTCTGCGGCCCCGACTACGCGGGACGTAAAGAAAAGCGGCTGCCGCCTTTTCTTTATCTGGCGCTGGGCGAGATGGAGGGGCGGTCCTTTGCGCCGCAGATTTTGGAGAGTGCACAGATGCTGGGGACGCTGGAACAGTGTCTCGCGCCGCTGTATCCGCTGCGGGATGCGGGGCGCGCGCGGTTTCTGTATCTCTATCTGCGTTTCCGCGCACATATCTTCGCGTTCTTTGTTTCTTATCTCTGGCAGGAGCGAGCCATGCGGCCACACATCCTGCGAGGTGTACTCTCGTCGCCCGAGATCACGCGATGGGTGCGTCGGATGGAAATGCGGGGTCTTTTTTCCGAAAAGGACTTAGAGGAGTCGCAGCGTTTCTATCTCAAGGTGAATATGTTCCTGCGTCAGTGGGCCTTCTTCGATCCGAAGCAGCCGCGGTATTTCTATCGCTATTTCCCGAATTTCACGCTTTCGATCGAGGAGCGTGTGGATGCGGAGGACTTTGACACAAATGTCATCGTACTGCTGCAGGAAATCGTGCGCGCCGCCGGAGCTGATCCTCTCCCCTTGGATGCGACAGGATTCCTTCTGCAGGAAACAAAGACGTACTTGGTGAATATGGCGCATACGGTCTATTTTTCTTATTCGCTGGGTCTGCGCCGTCCGGAGGATTTCGTAGCGGCGAGATACCGGAGGAATGAAAGCTCATCGCTCCTGCATCAGCTCAAGAGGGCGCTGGGGCTGAAGGGGTAGATTCTTTGGATTTGCCGAAGGCAATGTACCACAGGAGTATCTTTTTTCTATTGACATTCTTCTTTCTAATGATACAATATGATTAGAAATCGCGGTGGCATAAAGTTCACCCAACACAAAAGCCATGGGAGTGATGACCCATGGCTTTTTGTTATGCGCTGATGAGACGCATCTGGCTGGCTGCCACGTGCAGCTCTGCTACTGCACCAGCACCTGTAAAATCAGGCTTGCAAGGAAACTTCCCAGTGTACTGATTAACAGCTGAAGCAGAAAATCGCGATATGGCATAAGGATTCACCTCCTCACGCGCCTGGATTGGCTTGATGAGGGCCGTGGCAGATTTAGTTTAACACAGTTCTCCCCTCTCTCCAAAGAGAAATTTTCTCGCGTAACGATATTAGAATGCACAACATAAAAAGCCATGGGCATACTGATCTGCCCATGGCTTTTTGCTATTTCATTTTCTGATAATGATCATTTTCTCCGCCCCAGTAGAGTGTCTTTTTATCGATGACAGTCATGTCGTACACGACGCCTTCGTGATCGTCAGAGACGGCTTCGAAGCGGCCTTCACCTTTCGAGCGCAGGGTGCCGCTGTCCACTTCTTTGAATTTGCCTTTCTTCCCCGGCCGTTCGCGCAGGTGCCAGCCGCCTTCGTCATCGATGTCCAGCACGCTGGTAGGATTCTTCGCTCCGTCCATCGCCCAAGTGCCTTCCAGCGGCTTGAAGTCAAAACTCTCTTCCTCCGCGCCCTCTGGCGCTCTCGTGAAGATGCCGAAGGCGTCCATGCGGAGGACGTCGCTATTTTCACTGTCGATCCAGGTGCGGTGCGCCATGCCGTCGTGCTCATTGTAGAAGTAGTCGGCTCCATATTTCTTGACAGGCTGCAGGTATCCGCTGGCGTAGATTTCTCCTTTGGCATCATAGAGAGCGACGCGCACGTCTCCTGTCTCACCGCTCTTCTCGATCTCAAGGCGGTTCTCTTCTTCGCCCTGCCAGCTGCCCAAGTAGCGGCTGCTTTCTTCGGCAATCTTCGACTCTTTCACCATGCCTTCAAACGAATCGGGCGGCGGCTTCGGCGGGTCGTTCCCGCAGGCAGAGAGGCCCATGCACAGAACGAGCGACAGAAAGAGGGCCATTGGTTTCTTTGCGTTCTTCATTTTCCTTCCTCCTTTATCGTGAATTCTGAGTGTCTTGCTCTTTGTCTTCATTATATAGGAAATCTGTCTATATGAGCAAGAATGAGTATATGGAAATTGGGGACTGGTGACTAGTGACTAGTGGCTGGTGACTGGTGACTGGAATGCCAGCTCATGGCATCGCCATGATTTATACTCCGCGGCGCTTCTATATTTTTATGCGCCGCGCCACCATTTCGCATTTCTCATTTCTAATTTCTCATTCGCGCAGAGCTTTCATTTGCACTCAAGAGACGGCACGCCCCTGCCCCCAAAAAATCCGCCAACAAAAAAGCGAACCCTTTTCGAGGTTCGCTTTTTTCATACTGTACCGTTTATTTCTCATCTCTATGCTTGATGGCTGCTTCGACGAGGCCGCGGAAGAGCGGATGCGGACGGTTCGGGCGGCTCTTGAATTCCGGATGAGCCTGGGTGGCTTCGAAGTACGGATGATCCTTGAGCTCGATCGTTTCGACGAGGCGTCCGTCCGGGCTGGTGCCGCAGATGACGAGGCCGGCTTTTTCAAGCTCCGGACGAAGGGCATTGGAGACTTCGTATCTATGGCGATGACGTTCGTAGACGATTTCCTGTCCGCCGTAGAGTTCTCTGGCTTTGCTGCCTTCTTTGAGTTTGCACGGATAGATGCCGAGACGCATGGTGCCGCCTTTTTCGGTGACGTCTTCCTGGTCTGGCATGAGGTCGATGACGGGGTACTGGGTGTCTGGGATGAATTCGGAGGAGTTGGCACCGGTCATGCCGCATACGTTTCTGGCAAATTCAATGACAGCGCACTGCATACCGAGGCAAAGGCCGAGGAACGGGATCTTATTGACGCGCGCATACTTGATGGTGTCAATCTTGCCTTCGACGCCGCGGTAGCCGAAGCCGCCGGGGACGACGATGCCGTCAATGCCCTGGAAGACTTCGCGAAGATCCGGTTTCTCTTCTTCGAGGACTTCGGAATTGATCCAGTGGACCTTGACCTTGTTGCCGAAGGCGTAGCCGGCATGGGACAGAGATTCGACGACGGAGAGGTAGGCGTCATGGAGTTCGACATATTTCCCGACGAGAGCGATGTTGACCTCTTTTTCGGAGGAAACGATGCGGTCCACCATGGCTTTCCAGTCTTCCATGTCGCACTTGGTGTCTTCCATGCCGAGCTTTTGGAGGACGATGTGGTCGAGGCCTTCTTCCTGCAGGAGAAGCGGTACTTCATAGATGCTCTTGGCGGTGAGGTTATTGATGACGGCTTCCGGCTCTACGTCGCAGAACATACCGATCTTTCTCTTCATATCCGGAGAGAGGGCTTTCACGGTGCGGCAGACGATGACGTCCGGCTGGATGCCGATGGAGCGCAGTTCCTTGACGGAGTGCTGCGTCGGCTTTGTCTTGAGTTCGTCCGCAGCTTCGATGTACGGGACGAGGGTGACGTGGATGTAGATGACGTCATTTCTGTTCGGTACGTCTTTCTTGACCTGGCGGATGGCTTCGAGGAATGGCAGGGACTCGATATCTCCGACGGTGCCGCCGATCTCCGTGATGACGATGTCTGCATTGTCATTTCTGCCGACACGGAGCACGCGGTCTTTGATCTCGTTCGTGATATGCGGGATGACCTGAATGGTGGAGCCTAAGTATTCGCCCTTTCTTTCTTTGTTGATGACAGACTGATAGACCTTGCCTGTGGTGACATTGGATGCCTTGGACAGATTTTCATCGATGAATCTTTCGTAATGACCGAGGTCCAGATCGGTTTCTGCGCCGTCATCGGTGACGAAGACTTCGCCATGCTGGTACGGGCTCATGGTACCCGGGTCGATATTGATGTAAGGGTCAAATTTCTGAATGGTGACTTTGTAGCCTCTGTTCTTCAGCAGTCTGCCCAGGGATGCAGCGGTGATGCCTTTGCCCAGGGATGAAACGACGCCGCCTGTTACGAAGATGTATTTTGTCATGGGACCTCCTTTGATAGGGTGGAACGGGAAAACTCAAATATGGAAATCTTCAGTCGTCGATTTTCTGAAAATGATAGTGGGTTCGGGGTTCAGGTTGATGGGTTCAGAATTGTGGTGGCAGCTTCGCTGCAAAATACATATTTGCGGCAAAGTTGCCCAAAGAATGAACCTTGAACCCTTTTTATCACATTTTTTCCGGAGCGGTAATGCCTAAGATGGTGAGGGCGTGGACCAGAACGTACTGGACGGCGGTGATGAGACCGAGGCGCGCCTGCGTGACTTCGCTGTCTACACCAAGGATACGGCATTCTCTATAGAAATGATGGAAGAGCGCTGCCAGCTCATACGCATATTTGGCGATACGCTGCGGAGCTCTTTCTTTCGCGGCTCCATCGATGAGCTGGTGGTAGTTTTCCATCTTTTTGATCAGATCCATTTCACACTCTTCTTTGAGGCAGGTGAAGTCGACGCCGGTGAAGGCAGGATCCCAAGTGACCTTGGCTTCCTTCGCCTGACGGAAGAGGCTGTGAATGCGGGCATTCGCATACTGGATGTAATAGACCGGGTTATCACTGGACTGTTTCTTAGCCAGGTCGATATCGAAGTCCATCTGAGAGTCCAGTGTGCGGGCACAGAAGAAATAGCGCGCTGCATCGGTGCCGACTTCTTCCATCAGCTCGCGCAGCGATACAGCCTGTCCGGTACGCTTGGACATCTTAACCGGCTGTCCATCGCGGAGAAGTGTCACCATCTGGAGCAGCATGATTTCGAAATCATCCGGGTTGTAGCCCAAAAATTTCATCGCTGTCTTCAGACGGATGATGTAGCCATGGTGGTCAGCGCCCCAGATATCGATGAGCTTGTTGTAGCCACGGCGGATCTTATTTCCTACATAGGCGATATCGGAGCAGAAATAGGTCGGCACGCCATTCGTGCGGATGACCACGCGGTCCTTGTCATCGCCGTTCTTTGTGGTGCGGAGCCAGAGAGCGCCGTCCTTCTCGTACATATTGTCTTCGTCCTTCAGGACTTTGAGCGCTTCATTCACCTGATCCGGATAGAGAGATTTTTCGGAGAACCAGTTGTCAAAATCGACGTGGAATTCATGAAGGTCCTTCTTGAGGTCTGCGAGCTTTTCCTGAAGACCGAGCTCTTTGAAGATCTCCAGACGTTCTTTCTCATCCATATCGAGGTACTTCTTGCCATCCTTGGCAAGGATATTCTTCGCTGTATCGATGATATCCTGTCCATGGTAGCCGTCTTCCGGGATCTCAGCGTCGAGGCCGCAGAGCTGGAGATAACGAGCATTGATAGATTCTGCCAGATGATCGATCTGGTTGCCGGCATCATTCACATAGTATTCCGACAGTACATCATAGCCGGCTGCGCGCAGCAGATTCACCATCGCCGAGCCATAGGCAGCGCCTCTGGCGTGTCCGATATGGAGAAGGCCGGTCGGATTCGCCGAGACATACTCGACAAGGATGCGGTCTTTTTTATTTTTCGGCAGATCCCCGTAGGAAGGGCCAGCCTTCAGGATCTGCTTCAGCTCGCTGTACACCGTATCTGCGGCAAGGTAGAAATTGATGAAGCCGGCACCCGCGATCTCCGTCCGAGTGACCAGCGGTGTGTCCAGATGCTTCACGATGGATTCTGCGATCATGCGCGGTGCTTTGTGAGCCGTTCTCGCCCACTGCATAGCCGCATTGGTGGAATAATCGCCAAATTCTTTGGATTTCGGCACTTCCAGACGCTGCACAGCCGCGTAATCGCCCTCCGGCAGTTCACCGGCAGCGATGGCTGCCTCTTTCGCTTTCTCAATGATTTCTTTCAGTTCTTCTCTGACTTCCATGAATCCTCCGGATCCTCCCGAACTTCTACAATAATTTCATTCAAATGGTTAAACAGGCCTTTCAGCTCCACATCATAGGAAAGGCGCATACGTCCCTTCCCCGCCTCGATCGAGTCCTCGATCTCGCGCGTCACGACGTAGATATCCATCGTACCCATCGGGGTCTCGTACAGGGAGTGATTCTTCTCTCCGATGCGGTAGACCTGCTCCTGCAGGAAGCTGCCGTCTCGGATGAGACGCACGTGGTCTTTGTGGATCTCCAGCGTGGTCGTCGTCCCTTCCATGCCGGCCAGCTTGGTCTCCTCATAGGAAACGTACTTCATGCCGTCCTTCTCGCCGTAGATGCCCGGCGTTTCCAGGGTGATTTTCTCATCCTTTCCCACCTCATTCCGCTGAAGAGAAGTGACATTGATGATGACCTTTTTTTCCAAGACTGACCGCCCCCCTTTGTTCTATTTATAATCCTATTTATTATATCATAGAAAGCCGCCTTTTCTAAGAGCTTCTACGAATTTCCATGACTACTTATTGTAGCGTAGTTTTGGGTGGCGGTCAAGGAGGGAGGATTCGGGGTTCGGGGTTCAGGGTTCGGGGTTGTGGTGGCGGCTTCGCCGCAAGTATAAATAGGGCGATGCCCTAAGATGGTGGGTGATGCGGTATCCTCGTATCGTCATTCCGAGCGAAGCGAGAAATCTTTGTCATTCGCAGTCAGGGACTCTCGCTTTCCCCACATGTGCCGCGCTGTTCCGCTTTCCTCAGCTGTCTTTCATCCCGCCTGTGCCCTATCCGCCCCTTCGGGGCACCTTCCCCTCGAGGGGAAGGCTGCGATGCGAGGGAAGCCTGCCAGCAAGAGCCCTTCGGGCATCGCCACTATTTATACTCCGCGGCGCTTCTGCTTTTTATGCGCCGCACCACCATTCCTAATTCCTCA
>UQRR01000088.1 GCA_900543455.1 uncultured Dialister sp. | reverse complement strand
AAGGAAGATGATGACGAAGCTATGTATAAAAATCCATATGAAATCCGACTCTGCGATTTAATCAGCGTTTCCCTAGGACATCGTTTTCCCTCGGCGCATACACGCTGATTCCCGCAGTGCAGTAAAGACCCTCGGCTGTGCTCGGGATGACTATGCCGAAGAAATCCCAGTCACCAGCCACTCCTAATCCCCAATCCCTAATCCCTAGCTACTCGTCCCTGCTTTCAAACTTTAGATGAAGGCAGGCACGTATCATAAGGTTTGACGGCAGGGGAGTCACCAGTCACCAGTCACCAGACACTCCAAATCCGGTGACTCTGCCTGCTTCCCTTTCCAAATCTATGCCCGTGTGTTATAATCACTTTAACCCAATGCATAGTACAAGACGCAACCGCTGGTGAGCAAGACGTAGGATGGTATTTTCGGAGGCGGATGGAGGGTCATGTGCTTGCAAAATAGAAATGGAGGAAAAGTAGAATGGCAGGTAAAAAATGGAAGAAAATTTTGGCAGCAGGTCTTTGCGGGCTGATGGCTGCGGGTCTCATCGCAGGCTGCGGCGGCAGTGACGGCGGCAAGAGTGATGCGAAGATGAAGGTCGGGGTGGTACAGATCGTGCAGCATCCGGCACTGGATGAGTCGAACAAAGGCTTTGTCGATGCACTGAATGAACAGGGGTTGAAGGACAAGGTCGATATCGATCAGCAGAATGCCCAGGGCGACCAGTCGAATCTGCGCTCGATCGCCAATCGCTTCGTTTCCGGGAACTACAACCTGATCTGCGCGATCTCGACACCGGCAGCGCAGACGATGGCGAATGCGACGGACAAGATCCCGATCATTTGTACTGCGATCGCTGATTTCGAAAATGCGAAGCTCATGAAGTCGGAAAAAGCGCCGGACAGCAATATCACAGGGACCCACGACAGAGGTCCGCTGGATAAGCAGGTGGCACTCATTCATGAGATCCAGCCGAATGCAAAGAAAGTCGGTATCATTTACAATTCCAGTGAAATCAACTCCGTCATTCAGGCCGATCGTCTGAAAAAAGCTTGCCAGCCGCTTGGCATCGAAGTCGTCGAGCTCACGGTGAACTCGGTGAATGATGTGCAGCAGGTGGCTGAGGGCTTCCTCGGAGGCAAGGTCGATGCGATCTTCGTTCCGACGGATAATATCATCGCATCATCCATTCCGACACTGATGGCCGTCGCAAATAAGGAAAAGATCCCGGTCTATGGCGCAGAGGTGGGTCATGTGAAGTCCGGCGTTCTTGCTTCGGAATCTATCAGCTTCTATGATATCGGTCACAGAGCAGGTGAGATGGCAGCAGAGATCCTGAAGGGCAATAAAAAGGTCAAGGATTTCCCTGTCGAAGGCGCTGACAAATCGAAGCTTTACATCAATAAAGCAGAAATGGAAACGCTTGGCATCACCATCCCGCAGTCGGTTCTGGACCGCGCGGAAATGATGTAGTAGCAAGGAAACGCTGAATTACCTTAAGCAGGCATTTGCCGGGAGACACGGTTTGCATGTCCCCGGTGTATAAGTAAGGCATACAAAGGAGTAACCTTTTCCGTGAAAGAGGAAGAGGTTACTTTTCCTTGTATAAAAGAGAAAGGAAAACCTCATTGGCTTCGAAACTGAAACAGCTGTGGTGGCTCATGCTCATTTTCGCCATCTGTAATATCGCGATGGCTATTCTCCTCTATAATGACAGACCGGTACCTGTGGATGAAAATCCGCCGGTCCCGATCGCTAGGAAGGAAGTCTATAGCATCGGTATCCTGCAGTCGGACGATCTGCCCGAGCAGGATAAGATGCTCGAAGGCGTCATGGCGTCTCTTGAAGCTGGCGGCTATCGGGACGGAAAGAATATGAAGGTCGAGCTCGTCAAAGCAGCTGGCAGTGAACGCAAAGTGAAGAGCGCGGTGAATCAATTCGTCCGCAGCAAGAAGGATCTCATCATTGCCATCGGCACTCCATCAGCCAAAGCGGCCGCAAAGGTGACGAAGAGCATCCCTGTCGTCGGCGTTGGCGTTCTTTATTTCCAGAAGGACAAAGACTTCGAAGACCATGAAAACTTCACCGGTATCAGTGACTATCCGCAGGTCGTGAATCAGGTACGAATGGCGTCTCGCTTCATGAAGCTCGATCCGATGGGTGTTATTTACAATCCCAAGGATGAGGGGGCTCTAAAGCAGGTCAAGATGCTTCGCGCCGTCGCAGAACAGAAGCAGCTGAAGCTGGTGGAGATCAAGTATAACGACAGCGAAAAAGCAGGGCCGCAGTTTGAAAACCTGATCTCTCAGGTCAAATGCGTCTATATGCCGGAAGATCCGATGGTTCTTGCACACTTTGATGAAATGGTGAAGATCGCCACAGACGCTTGGGTGCCGATTATTGGCGAGCAGAAGGAAATGGTTTCCCGCGGAGCGGTCCTCTCCGTGTCTCCGTCCTATTACCGCATGGGATTCTCCGGCGGGCGTATGGCCTGCTGGCTTCTTGCGGGAGAAAAGATCCCGAAGGATATCCTCATCACCAAGCAGCATGATCCGGATCTCGTCATCAATATGAGACAGGTGAATGCACTCAATATTCCACTTCCCGGTGACATCTGGCAGCGTGGCAGAAAGCTCTATCTCTACGACGGGCAGCCGGCAAGACCATAAAAAATTAGGAGTTAAGAATGAAAGTGGCGGCTTTTCCGCGAATATATGAGGCGATGCCCGAAGGTGGCATTTCAGTCACCAGCGACTAGTCACCAGTCACCAGTCACTTTTAATCCGTAGCATAGCAGAAAAGGAGCATTGAATTTACATGGCAGATTTAGCATTTTCCACCGTTGCCCAGGGGCTCATGTGGTCCATCCTGGCCATCGGCGTATTTCTTTCCTTCCGTGTACTGGATGTACCGGATATGACCTGCGAAGGCAGCTTCCCTCTGGGCGGTGCGATCGCAGCGTCCATGATCGCAGCGGGCGCTTCGCCATGGCTTGCTATCGCAGCCGGTGCTTTCGGCGGTCTTCTGGCCGGTATCGTGACCGGCATTCTTTACACGAAGCTCAAGATTCCGGCCATTCTCGCGGGGATCTTGACCATGATCGCGCTCTACTCGGTGAACCTGCACGTTATGGGTAAAGCGAATATTTCTCTGCTTCGTGTGGACACCATTTTCTCGACCACGGCAAGCCTTCTGCACGTTAGCAACTCTGTCGCGGCCTTCCTCGTGCCGGCGGTGCTGCTTTTCCTCTGCAGCGCTTTCATTTACTGGTTCTTCGGTACGGAGCTTGGCATGTGCATCCGCGCGACCGGGTATAATACACAGATGGTTCGCGCGCAGGGTGTGAATACCGATACCATGATCATCATCGGCCTCTTCATTTCCAATGCCCTCATCGGCCTCTGCGGTGCGGTCGTTGCACAGAACAACGGCTTTGCTGACGTAGGCATGGGCATCGGTACCATCATCATCGGTCTCGCATCCGTCATCATCGGTGAAGTTATTCTTGGCGTAGACAGCTTCTCTGCTTCGCTTGCTGCCGTCATCTTGGGCTCCGTCATTTACCGCGTGGTCATCGCTGTCGTCCTCTACATGGGCATGCCGCCGAATGACCTGAAGCTCTTTACTGCTATTATTGTTGTCCTTGCACTGGCTGCGCCAATGATCAAAGGCAAAGTCAATGTCGGAAAGTGAGGCTGATCCCATGTTAAAAGTTACCAACATCAGCAAAACCTTCTTCAAGGGCACCAGCAATGAAAAGAAAGCATTAAACGGTCTGTCGCTCACTCTGAATGACGGTGATTTCTGTACCGTCATCGGCGGCAACGGCGCGGGCAAGAGTACGCTTCTCAATGCCATCGCCGGCGCGTACATTCCCGATGCAGGGACGATCGAGATCAATGGCACGGACGTCACCCGCGTCAGCGAATACAAGAGAGCGAAATATATCGGCCGCGTTTTTCAGGATCCGCTGAAAGGCACGGCGGCTGGCATGCAGGTCGAAGAGAATCTCCTGCTCGCTTCCCGCAGAGGAGAGAGCCGCCGCCTGAAATGGGCTTTTTCCGCAGGAGATCATGAGAAATACAGAGACATGGTGGCCCGTCTGGATCTCGGTCTGGAGGATCGCCTCGGCACCCGCATCGGACTTCTTTCCGGCGGCCAGCGCCAGGCGCTCACGCTGCTTATGGCGACCATGAAAAAGCCGGATATCCTTCTTCTCGATGAACCGACAGCGGCCCTTGACCCGAAGACAGCGTCCAAGGTGCTGAAGATCACCGATGAGATCGTCACTGAACAGCATCTGACGACACTCATGATCACGCACAACATGAGAGACGCGCTGAAATACGGCAATCGTCTCATCATGATGAACAGCGGCCGCATCATCGCGGACTACACACCGGAAGAAAAGAAAAACCTCACCATCGAAGATCTGCTGAAGAAATTCGAAGAAACCAGCGGTACGGTCAGTGACCGCGTCGCTTTGGGATAATCAGCATTTCTGTAGAAAGCCCCTTTGCCATTTGGCTAGGGGCTTTTATGATGGGAAGGGATATGAGACGCCGGACGTCTTGAATGAGAAAGTGGGGGAGCGGTTGTGGATTAGACTGGAAACGCACAGAGAGAGATGCATCACGTAGCTGTATGGAGACCATAGTGAGTCAAAGTGAAACGCATGCCATCGTAAATGAAAACCATTTCCATATGGATTCATCTGATTTAGGGAAACACTGAGTAAAATCAGATTCTGCGATTGAATCAGCGTTTTCTTAGGTAAACAAGGGAAAGGTTATTTCACATGAGTATTTTAATCGCTACGTAGAAGGGTGCCTCTTCGAGGCACATCTATCCTGCGCCTTTGGCGCGCCCCTTCTTCAAGGGGCTGCTCAGATGGGGAGATTATCTTGAAACGCAAGCCCTTACAGCTCACGCTACTTTCGGGCATCGCCACTATTTATACTCCGCGGCGCTTCCATATTTTTATGCGCCGCACCACCCCCTGTTGAACCCTCTGAACCTGTTGAACCCGCCGAACCTCTTTCGCCTGTAATCAAAGGGCGGCACGCCCAAGGGGCTAACCCTGAACCTTGAACCCTGAACCTTGAACCCTTAACCTGTAATTCCCCTTGCGCTTTCCTTGATTTCCATGTATAATAGTTAACGTTGTGAATACTGTATCCCAGTGGCACGTATCTCCGGCGGCGACTTAGATACAGCTCATGTATTATTTTAGGAGGCTATTATGCTTACAACCGAACTGAAGAAAGAAATCATCGAACAGTATGCCACCCATGAAGGTGACACCGGATCTCCGGAAGTTCAGATCGCTATCCTCACCAAGAGAATCGTTCTGCTCACCGAACATCTGAAATCCCACAAAAAGGATCATCATTCCCGTCGCGGACTGCTGAAAATGGTCGGCCAGAGAAGAAACATGCTCGACTACCTGCGTCGCAGCGATATCGAACGTTACAGAGCTCTCGGTGCAAAACTGGGCCTGCGTCTGAAATAATTAAAAATTTCTCCACTTATATAGACATAGATAATTCACAGGAAAGCAGTGGCCAATGCCGCTGCTTTTTTGTTGTTCTGGGATTTGTGACTGGTGGCTGGTGACTGGTGACTG
Organism: uncultured Dialister sp.; assembly: GCA_900543455.1. GTDB lineage: Bacteria > Bacillota > Negativicutes > Veillonellales > Dialisteraceae > Dialister. Next base: position 2,480 of record UQRR01000088.1, on the reverse strand, counting down.
GTGACTAGTCATTTCTAATCCCTAATCCCTAATCCCTGGTCACCAGTCACTTCCCTCTCATGTTTATGCAAAAAACATTGACCTTATTCATAAAATGCTATACAATTTATAGCAAAGGATATTCCATATTTCCAAAGGATATGGCTTCGTTTATGCAGATATTTCACTCTATGCATAAAAGTATGTTTATGAATTGCTTGAGGAGGACAGCTATGAAAAGATATAGAATCATGAAAATCAAAGAGATCATTCAGTCGCAGATCATCGAGACGCAGGAGGAGCTGGCAAATGCTCTCAGAAAGGAGGGAATCGTCGTGACACAGGCGACGGTATCCCGTGATATCAAAGACCTGATGCTTCTCAAGATTCCGTATGGTGATGGGCACTATCGTTACGCTCTCCCGAGTGAAAAGCCGAATGTGATGTCTAAGAGTCACACCGCGATCTTATTTCAGGAAGCAGTCATCAAGATCGACAGCGCGATGAATATGGTGGTGCTCCATACGCTGCCGGGCTCTGCATCCTCGGTCGCTTTTGCCATCGATCATTCCAGAACCGATGAAGTCATCGGGACATTAGCGGGGGATGATACGGTGCTTCTGATCCTGAAGACGCCGGATGATGTACCTGCTATGATCAAAAAGATTCAGGGTCTCTTGAAAAATTGACGAGGTAACCATGCTGCAGAGTTTACATATTGTGAATTTTGCCATCATCGAGGATACGGTGATCGATCTCACGAAAGGGGTCACGATCTTTACGGGGGAGACAGGAGCGGGGAAGTCGATCCTGATCGATGCTCTGGCAGTCCTCACCGGACGTCGTGCGAAGACGGATCTCATCCGTACCGGCGCCGATTTCTTCAAAGTGGAAGGTATCTTCTATGTGGATGATGACATCGTCTCTGCTTTGCAGGAGCTCGGGATCGAGTGTGAAGGGCACGAGGTGATCCTGTCGCGCAAGCTGAATAAGTCGGGCCGCGGTCTCTGTACCATCAATGGGGATTTCTGTACCGTAAAGCAGCTCCAGAAGATCGGCAAGATGCTGGTGCGTCTGCATGAACAGAATGACAATATGGAGCTCTTATCCATCCCGTTCTGTGAAAAGATGGTGGACTCCGGGACACCGGAGGTAGTAGCTGCCTACAAGGACTATCAGGATTCGTACCGCGAGTGGAAAAAGCTGAAGGATGCCCTCGAGGACTATGAAAATGCGAAGCAGGAGCGGGAGCGGCGGCTAGACATTCTGGAGTGGGAGCTTTCACAGATCTCTTCGGCGCATCTTTTGCCGGATGAGGATGAGGAAATCGAGAAGAAGCTCTCTGTCCTGCAGAATCATGAGCGCATTTTCCGCTCGGTGCATCAGGCGCTGGAGCTTTTGACGGCTGAAAACGGTCCGCAGGATGCCATCGGGGATGCGATCCGCGAGGTGTCCTCGGTCTCCAAGTATGATGAAGCACTGGAAGCCTTCGCCGAGTCATTAAACAGTGCCTCGTATGCGCTGGAAGATGCGATCAATGGGCTTGACTCGTACATTTCAGATACCGATTTCTCTGAGGAAGAGCTGAATGAGCTGCAGGGCCGCGATGAAGTGATTTCTGAAATGAAACGCAAGTATGGCCCGATGCTTTCGGATGTGCTCGCCTATGAAGCAAAGGCGAAAAAGGAATATGAGGCGCTGAAGGAAGTCATCTATGACAATGAAGCCCTTCAAAAAAATTATGCATCACTGACCGGTCTTTTGATGAAGAAGTCGGAGGTGCTGAATCGGTATCGCATGATTTCCTCGAAGAGCATCCTCACGGGCGTCGTCACGACGCTGAAGGATATGGGCATGGAGAATGCACGGATGGAGCTGCACCTCGTCGCGCAGAAAAGTCCGATGCCCAATGGCGCCTGGGAAATGGAATTTTATTTCTCGGCGAACCCGGGCGAGCCGCTCCGCAGCATGCGGGATACGGCATCCGGCGGGGAGATCTCCCGTATCGCGCTCGCCATCGAGATGGTGATCTCTCACCTGCTCTCCCAGCAGACGCTGATCTTTGATGAGATCGATGTCGGCATCAGCGGGAAAGTGGGGCTTAAGGTCGCGAGAAAAATCGCCTGCCTGTCGAAGCGGATCCAGGTACTCTGCATTACGCACCTTCCGCAGACGGCCTGTGCGGCTGACCGCCACTACCAGATCGTGAAAACGATCGCGAATGGCCGTACATCGACAAAGGCTGTACTTCTTAATGAGACGCAGCATTTGGACAATATCGCACAGATGATCTCCGGGACGGAAGACTCGAAGAGCGCACTGACATCCGCCCAGGAAATGCGACGGCTGGTGAAGGGAAGCTAGGGAAACACTGATTCAATCGTTGTAGGATCGGACTCTGTGATTGCATCGCATTTCTCTAATAAAAAAGGGGCTGTGAAATAATAGCTCCATGAACACAAAAAAGGACTTTCGATTTTTGCGAATCAAAAGTCCTTTTT
>UQRR01000087.1 GCA_900543455.1 uncultured Dialister sp. | reverse complement strand
TCGGTCGCGACCCGCCTTATCTGCGAAAGAGAAGAGGAGATCCGTGCTTTTGTCCCTGTCGAGTACTGGACGATCGAAGCCATGTACAAGACGGAGAAGAAGGAGTCCTTCAAAGCGAAGCTGACCCAGATCGACGGGAAGGATGCGGAACTCCACAATGGGGAAGAGACGGATACCGCGGTCAAAGGGATCGAGGGGAAAGAGGCTGAAGTCACCGCTGTCACGAAGTCCAGAAAGCAGCGCAAGACAAAGCCGCCCTACACCACCTCCACCATGCAGCAGGATGCCGTCAATAAACTGAATTTCAGCTCGAAGAAAACGATGATGCTTGCGCAGAACCTGTATGAAGGCGTAGAGATCCCCGGACATGGCCACGTGGGGCTCATCACGTACATGCGTACCGACTCTACCCGTATTTCTGATGAAATGATCAAGCAGGTGCGTCCGTATATTTCCGAGACCTATGGGGAAGACTACCTACCGGCGAAGCCGAACGTTTTCAGCAAGTCGAAGGAAGCGCAGGATGCCCATGAAGCCATCCGCCCGACCAGCCTTTCCTTCCCGCCGTCTGCGCTCTCGGGTATCCTTTCCCGCGATCAGCTCCGTCTCTATACCCTGATCTGGAATCGTTTCATCGCGTCCCAGATGGCGCCGCAGATCCAGCAGAGCACGAGTGCGACGCTCCAGTGTGGTATCTATACCCTGAAAGCGACGGGCGTGCATGTCCTCTTCGACGGCTTTACCATTATGCAGCCGTCGAAAAAGAAGGACAGCGAGGAAAGTGATTTCCTGCCTCCGCTCAAAAAAGGCGATATCGTCAAAAACACCAAGGTCAATGGCGAGCAGCATTTCACCGCGCCGCCGCCAAGATATACAGAAGCGAGCCTCATCAAGACACTTGAAGAAAAAGGCATCGGCCGTCCGTCCACCTATGCGCCGATCCTGGATACCATCCAGAAGAGACGCTATGTGACGAAGGAAAATAAGCAATTCGTTCCGACAGAAGTTGGATTCAAAGTGACGGAGCTTTTGAAGAAATATTTCGAAGGCATCATCAATGTCGACTTCACGGCGAATCTGGAAAACTGGCTCGATAAGATTGCCGAAGGCAAAGCTACCTACAAAAAGGTCATGACAGACTTCTACAAAGTCTTTGAGGCCGAGCTTGCGTCAGCGAATGTAGAAGCAGAAAAGGATAAGAAGGAGAATCAGGAAGTCTCTGATGTCACCTGCGAGAAATGCGGCGCAAAGATGATCGTGAAAATGGGCCGCTATGGGAAATATCTTGCCTGCCCGAATTATCCGAACTGCAAGAACATCAAGCCGTACAGCCTTGCCGAAGGGCCGGAAGAGGTGTCGGATGTGAAATGCGATGCCTGCGGTACGCTCATGGTCTACCGCACAGGACCCTATGGACGTTATCTGAAATGTCCGTCCTGCGGCGCGAATAAAGCCATCGTGATCGACACGGGCATCGTCTGTCCGAAGTGCCATGAAGGGCATATGGTGCAGCGCAGAAGCCATCGCGGCCGCATTTTCTACGGATGCAGCCGCTACCCGAAGTGTGATATGGCGCTCTGGAATGAGCCGATCAACCAGTTCTGTGAGACTTGCGGAGCCATCATGACGAAGAAAACCTATAAAACGGGCAAGGAGGTCATTTCCTGCTCGAATCCTGACTGTCCGACCCATCCGAAGCGGAAAACAAGAGCAAAGAAGGAAGAGAAGTGACCAGGGAGTAGGAGCCGCAAGTGACTAGTGACTAGTCACTGGGAGATACCAGACTCTCTCATATCGTCATTTCGAGCGAAGCGAGAAATCTTTCTTGCAGACCGATAAACGATGCATGTGTGAAAGCGGGGATGAGTGACTAGGGATTAGGGATTAGGAGTGACTAGTGGCTAGTGACTGGTGACTGGAATGCCTTTTTCGGACATCGCTCAATTTATACTCCGTGGTGTTCTATTATTTTTGCGCCGCACCGCTTAGCCTGCTACGCATAGGGAAGGGGGACCGCGCCAGCGGCGCTCGGGTACTGCCGTACATCGCCTGCTTGAAACGCATTTTCCCACTCTCTTTCATACCGCTAGTGCCCTATCCGCCCCTTCGGGGCACCTTCCCCTCGAGGGGAAGGCTATTCCTATCAAGTGGCGAAGCCACCACAAGTTTGAAAGCGGGGATTAGGCTGAGTAGCTAGGAATTAGGAGTGACTAGTGGCTAGTGACTGGTGACTGGAATGCCTTTTTCGGACATCGCTCAATTTATACTCCGCGGCGCTCTATTTTTTGCGCCGCACAACCACTCCTCACTCCTAACTCCTCACTCCTAACTAGAGAGCGCGAGGTTTTCAAACGTAATGAAGGGGGCACACGCTCGCAGACTAACCCTGAACCCTATAACCTTACAAAGGAGACTTATATGACAGATCATATCACCGTAGTCGGTGCGGGCCTTGCCGGAAGTGAAGCGGCCTGGCAGCTCGCGGAGATGGGCATCCCGGTGACACTCATCGAGATGCGTCCCACCAAGCAGACACCGGCGCACCACACATCCTATTTTGCAGAGCTTGTCTGCAGCAATTCCCTTCGGGCAGCGGCGATGACGAATGCCGTCGGCCTCCTGAAGGAAGAAATGAGACGCCTCCACTCCCTTATCATGGATGCCGCGGACACACACAGCGTCCCCGCGGGCGGGGCTCTTGCGGTCGACCGCATGGGCTATGCGAAAGCCGTGACGGAGAAGGTGAAGGATCACCCGCTGATCTCCGTCGTGGAAGAAGAGGTGACGGAGCTTCCGAAGGACGGTATCACCATTATCGCGACGGGGCCGCTCACAGAAGGCGCTCTGGCAGAGTCCATCGAAGCCTTCTGCGGCGGGGAAGGCTTTCATTTCTATGATGCGGCGGCTCCCATCGTGACGAAGGAGTCGCTTGATATGGACGTGGTGTATCGCATGTCCCGCTATAACAAGGGCGAAGCGGCGTACCTGAATTGCCCGATGAATGAGCAGGAGTACAAGGCCTTTCGTGAAGCGCTCTGCGAAGCGGAGATGGCACCGGTACATGGCTTTGAAAATAAAAAAGTCTTCGAGGGCTGCATGCCGATCGAAGTCATGGCAGCACGCGGGGAAGATACGATGCGCTTCGGCCCGATGAAGCCGGTGGGACTGCCAGATCCGCGCACAGGGAAGGATCCCTATGCGGTGGTTCAGCTCCGCCAGGATAATGAGGAAGACAGCATGTACAATATCGTCGGCTTCCAGACGCATCTCAAGTGGGGGGAGCAGAAGCGTGTCTTTGGCATGATCCCCGGTCTTTCTCATGCGGAATTCATCCGTTATGGTGTGATGCATAGAAATACGTACATCGATTCGCCGGATCTTCTGGATGCTACGATGGAGAGCCGAAAGCAGAGAGGCCTTTTCTTTGCAGGGCAGATGACAGGCGTCGAAGGATATGTTGAGTCTGCCGCATCCGGTATCGTGGCAGCGTATGCGGCGGCGGCCCGGTTCCATGGAAGGGAGCCGAAGGCATTTCCGAGAGAAACGGCGATCGGTGCGCTCTGTCACTATATTTCCCATTTCGAGGGAAAGAATTTCCAACCGATGAATGTGAATTTCGGCCTCATCCCGCCGCTTGAAAAGAGAGTGCCGAAAAAGGAAAAGAACCAGAAGCTCGCAGAGCGTGCGCTCGCGGCACTGGATGATTTTCTTGCCCGATAGTTTTTGAGATCCCGCTTGTTACAGGCGGGATTTTTTTGCTATGTAAGGAAGGGCAGCACTCTATGATTACGCTTGAAAGTTTTCCCCAAATTAGGAATGAAGGTGGCGGCGCTTTGCGCCGATTTTGTAAATGGCGATGCCCGAAAGAGGCATTTCAGTCCCTAGGGAAACGCTGATTAAATCGCAGAGTCAGATTTTACAAGAATTTTTATGCATAGCTTCGTCATAACCCTCCTTAAATAGCTCGCTATTCGCGTCAGGTTATTTCTCGCTATGCATAAAAATTCAAGAGTCAAATCTGACAACGATTTAATCAGTGTTTCCCTAGCTACTAATCCCTAATCCCTAGCTACCAGTCACCAGTCACTAGTCACTAGTCTCTAACCACTCATCCCTGCTTTCGATCTTTAAGTTTTCATGGCAAATGATTTGACATTTCTTTCGTTTATCGCTACAATAATCCTATACATTAGAGCGATGAGGAAGACAGAGTCTTTGTGACATCCTGTAGAGAGCCTGCGGCAGGTGGGAAGCGGGCGGATGGGGGAGACTTATTTCACTTCTGAGCTTCCGGCTGAACGGAGTAGGTCGGACGCAGGAGCTGCGTTATGGCTTTCGAGTACAAATTAGGGTGGTACCGCGGATATGACTTCGCCCCTTTCGGGGCGTGGTCTTTTTTTTATTTTATTTTCCCGTACTCGCAGCCGGATAGACCCGGCATATCATAGAGGAGGTAAAGTCAATGGAAAGTAAGTTGGACGCATTGAAAGCCAACATGGAAAAAGACCTGAACGAACTGAAGGTGCAGGCGGAGGAGAAGGTCCATGCGGCAGGCGATGAGAAGGCGCTGCAGGATGCCAAAGTTTTCTTCTTGGGAAAGAAGGGCAAGCTGACGGCGATCCTCCGCTCCATGAAGGACCTCTCTGCGGCAGAACGTCCGGTCATCGGGGCTTTGGCAAATACGGTCCGCACGGATGTAGAGGCGGTCATCGCAGCGAAAGCGGCTGAGCTCAAGGCAAAGCGCCTCGAGGAGCGCATCCAGAGTGAGACGGTCGATATCACGTTGCCGGCTCGTCACCAGAAGGAAGGGCATATCCATCCGCTGGATAAGGCGCTTCGTGAGATCATGAAGTCTTTCATGCGCATGGGCTACTCGGTCGAAGAAGGACCGGAGATCGAGCAGGACTACTACAACTTCGAATGTCTGAACCTGCCTAAGGATCATCCCGCCCGCGATATGCAGGACTCTTTCTATATCACGCCGGAGATCCTGCTGCGCACGCACACTTCCCCTGTCCAGGCGAGAACGCTTCGCAAGCATGAGCCCAATTCCCCGATCCGTATGATCGCACCGGGCAAAGTCTTCCGCTGGGATAATGATGCGACCCATTCCCCTGTCTTCCATCAGGTCGAAGGGCTCGTCGTCGATAAGGGCATCAAATTCGCTGATCTGAAAGGCACACTGGAAATCTTCCTGAAGGATCTTTTCGGCTCTGATACGAAGATCCGTTTCCGCGCAAGCTACTTCCCATTCACGGAACCGTCTGCGGAAGTCGACATTTCCTTCGCAGCCCGCACGCATGATGAAGGCGGTGATCCGGACTGGCTGGAGATCCTTGGCTGCGGCATGGTTCATCCGATGGTGCTGAAGCTCAATGGATATGATCCGGAAAAGGTCAGCGGCTTCGCTTTCGGCATGGGCATCGAACGTATCGCCATGCTTCTTTACGGGATTGACGATCTCCGAAATTTCTATGAAAATGATGTCAGATTCCTGAAACAGTTCTAATCAGAGGGGGATTACATAGATGAACGTATCTTTAAAATGGCTTGGCACTTTGGTCGATATCAAGGGCCTTGATCCGGAAGAAATGGCGGAAACGCTGACTGTCGACGGCATTCCGGTCGAGCATGTGATTTATCCGGGAAAAGGCATCCAGGGTGTCGTGACGGGCAAGATTCTTTCCATTGAAAAACATCCGGATGCTGATCATCTGGTCGTTTGCCAGCTGGACTGCGCCAAGGGCGCACCGATCCAGATCGTGACAGGCGCTTCCAATGTCGAAGTCGGGCAGATCGTCCCGGTCGCACTGGATGGGGCGCATGTACCGGCTAAACACGATGCAAAGGCTCCAAGGGGACTTACTCGCGGCGATACGAAGATCAAGGCGGGAAAGCTTCGCGGTGTCGTGTCGAATGGCATGATGTGTTCTCTGGGAGAGCTCGGACTTGATGATAATCTCTTCCCGGCACTCAATAAAGAAGGCATCCTGATCCTTCCGGCAGATACCCCGATCGGCGTTGATTTCCACACCCTTTTTGATCTGGATGATGTCATTTATGAAATGGAACTCACCGCAAACCGTGCCGACTGCTTCAGCATGATCGGTATGGCGCTGGAAGTCGGTGCGATCTTCAAGAGAAAAGTGAACCTGCCGGAGATCTCCGTCAAAGAGACCGGTGAAGCCATCGAGGGCCGCGCGGAAGTCCATATCGCAGAGCCTGCCTTCTGCAAACGCTTCTGCGGACGTCTCCTTGAAAATGTGACCATCGGCCGTTCTCCGGAATGGATCGAAAATCGTCTGCGCAGCAATGGGATCCGTCCGATCAATAATGTCGTCGATGCAGCGAACTATGTCATGCTGGAAATCGGTCAGCCGCTTCATACCTATGACTATGACAAGGTGGCCGGCCATTCTCTGACCTGCCGCTTTGCCAAAGAAGGCGAGACCATCAAGACACTGGATGGGCAGGAGAGAGCGCTGAATGTGGCTGACCTTGTCATCGCAGACGGCAGCGATACAGCTGCCTGCATCGCAGGCGTCATGGGCGGCTTTGACTCCGAAGTCACGGAGAAAACCAAGTCGGTCCTTCTGGAAGCTGCCGTATTCGACAGTGCTTCCATCAGAAGAACGTCCCGCCGTCTGGGCCTGCGCTCCGAAGCGTCCGGCCGCTACGAAAAGGGCATCAATCCGGCAAGAAGTGAAATGGCGATCAACCGCATCTGCCAGCTCCTGGTGGAACAGGGGGCTGCCAGTGCTGCACCGGGCATGCTTGATGAATATCCTGTCAAGGCAGAGCCGCAGGTCATCGAAACGTCCGTGAAAGCCATCAATGACTACATCGGGATCCATATGCCAAAAGAGGAAATGCTTGATATCCTGACCCACCTGTATTTCCAGGTCGAAGAACAGGATGGCGCGCTCAAAGTCACTGTCCCGGAATTCCGTCTCGATCTGGAAGGCATGCCAGACCTTGCCGAAGAAGTGGCCCGCGTATACGGCTACTCGAATATTCCGATCACCACCCCATGGAGCGCTATTGCAAAGGGCGCTATGTCCAAGGAGCAGGATGCACTCTTCCGTATGGCAGATGCTCTCATTGCCAATGGTCTTTCGCAGGTCGAAAACTACAGCTTCATGGACAAGAACGATCTCAAGAAGCTGAATTTCCCGGAAGGGGATGCGGTTTACGAAGCCATTCCGATCCTGAACCCGATTTCCGAAGAATACCCGGATATGCGCACCAGCCTTTTCCCGGGCCTCATGCATACGCTTTCTTACAATCTGTCTCAGAAAAACGATCAGGTCGCCATCTTCGAATATGGCCATGTGTATCATCCGAAAGCCCTGCCGCTGACCGAGCTTCCGAATGAATACGACCTCGTTTCCGGCCTTCTCTGCGGATGCCCGGAAGAAGCCGGCTACCCGAACAGCACGAGGACCTACGACTTCTTTGATGTGAAAGCCATCATGGAAAATCTGCTCTCTGCTATCGGTGTCCGCGGCTATGATATTGAGCGTTCCAGCTATCCGGTATTCCATCCGGGGATTTCCGCCGACTTTGTCAAAGATGGGAAGATCATTGCTTCCTTCGGCGAGCTGCATCCGGCAGTCCTTGACCAGTGGGGCATCAAGAAGGATGTCTATGGTTTCCTGATCCATGTACCGGAGCTTCTTCCCTATATCGATGCCACCATCGACTACAAGAAGATCCCGAAGTTCCCGGCTTCCGAACGAGACCTCTCTATGCTTGTTCCTGCGAAATACACAAACAAAGAAGTCGAAGCCATCATCGAGAAGGCAGCAGGCAGACATCTGGAAACGCTCCGCCTCTTTGATCTCTATCAGGGCGAGCAGGTGCAGGAAGGCTATAAGAGTATGGCCTACAACTTGTACTTCCGCGCGGATGACCGCACACTGACCGACAAAGAAGTCGATCAGTGGATCGAAAAAATCGTCAAGAAGCTTGGCGAAGCGGATATCACCCTGCGCGCTTGATAGAAAGCAGTGCAATCAAAAAGAGGCTGTGAAATAACGATCATCTCATTTTCGCGTTCCATCTGCTACGGGGGGACTTGTAGCTCTCATAGGAGTGATCGGGAAACCTTATCCCAGCTGTCTTTCATGCCATAGTCACCCTATCCGCCCCTGCGGGG
>UQRR01000086.1 GCA_900543455.1 uncultured Dialister sp. | reverse complement strand
GCGCTTCGCGCGCATCGTCATTTCGAGCGTAGCCCTCGATCTTTATTGCAGAACGTTCATCGCCTGATATGAGGCAGCACCAGGACATCGTTTTCCCTCCGCACATACACGCTGATTCCCGCAATGCAGTAAAGATCCCTCGACTGCGCTCGGGATGACGATGCCGGAGAATCCCAGTCACTCCTAATCCCCAATCCCTAATCCCTAGCCACTAGTCACTAGTCACCAGCCTCTGGTCACCAGCCACCAGTCACTTCTTCCCCCAAAACTTCGCGATGGTTTTCACGACGAGGTTAGGATCGAGCGGCTTGGAGAGATGCTCATTCATCCCCGCTTCCTGGGTGCGGATCTTATCTTCCGTGAAAGCATTCGCTGTCATCGCGATGATGGGGATCTCCTTCGCATCCTTTCGGGGGAGAGTTCGGATTTCTTTGGCGGCCTCACAGCCATCCATGACCGGCATCATGACGTCCATCAGGATCACATCAAAGCTGCCTTCGGGCGCACTGGCAAAGGTTTCGACAGCCTCTTTCCCGTTCCATGCTTTCGTGACGACAGCGCCCTTCTCGGTCACGATGAAGTCCGAGATCTCCATATTGAGCTCATTGTCTTCGACAAGAAGAATGTGAACTCCCTCGAGCGATGCCTTGGCTTCTTCTACGGTTTTCTCCGCTTTAGCGGCCTCCTTGTCGATCAGGAAGGGGAGCTTCACCGTGAACGTCGTCCCTTCGCCCTTTTGGCTGATAAAGGAAATGCTCCCGCCCATGGTTTCCGCCAGTTTCTTTGCGATCGGCATGCCAAGTCCTGTACCGGTGTAGGCTGTCTTGACGCTTTCATCTTCACGGGTGAAGGGTTCAAAGATTCGTTTCTGGTACTCCCTGCTCATACCGATCCCAGTATCCTCACAAGTAAACGTATAGAAAGCGCGGCCATCCGCCCCTTCGTCTTCCCGGAGGCTGAGTATGATTTTCCCATGATCCTTATTGTACTTCACCGCATTCCCCATGATATTCATCAAGAGGCGCTTCAGGTGGCCAGGGCTGCCGATGACATCCCAGTGTGTCACCGCAAGATCGCCCCTGATGATTTCGATATCTCTTTCCTGCGCCAGCTTTTCGATAACGGTAAGGACTTCCTTAGAAACTTCCCACAGACTGAAAGGCTTCTCTTCGAGTACGACTTCACCGGACTCCAGTTTCCCCATATCGAGCACTTCATTGATGAGCTCTAAGAGCAGGTTGGACGCCTTGCTGATTTTCTCATGACATTCGTCCCGCTTTTTCAGATCATCGCGATAGCGCTTTGATACCGCCAGCATGCCAATGATGCCGTTGATCGGTGTACGGATATCATGACTCATACGCTGGAGAAATTCTGTCTTCGCGACATTGGCAGCATCTGCGCGGCGCGCCTCTTCCTGAAGGCTCTTGCGATATGCCTCTTCCTTTTCCTTCTCCTCTTTCTGGCGCAGCATCTGTGACCGGTAGTGATACATAAAGAAGCCTGTTAAAATAAGAAGATACAAAGCGAAAGCGATGCTCAGATTCTTCGGGAGTGCAGCAAAAACCTCTGTATCCGGCAGGTATACATAGATATAGTGGTCTCGCTGTCGAAGCATGATGCCATAGGCTTCTTCTTCACTGATATTCACAAGTTGCCGGTTGCCCGCGCTTTTTTTCAAGGCCTGCACCACGGGGAGACTCTTCGTCTCTTCTCCGATCAGCGCTTGATCATTCGAAGCGATGACCTGTCCGTCATCCGCGACAAGGATGGTGCCATCCGTCAGGGGATTGTACCCTGCAAGCAGACTTTGGATCATGAGCGTGTAAGTTCTGGCATACTCGGCGGGTGTGTAGTGATACGCTACGATGATACCAGGCTTGTCCAGACGTCCTGAGGCAGCCATATCGACTAGGCCCCATCGGGGAGGCGAAGACGCTGCGAATAGATTTTCTCCGGATAACGGGCGCAATCTTTCACGACATCTCTGGAGAGGATGCCTGCGAGCGCCTCTTCTGCAAAAGGCGCCTTGGTGACAGACTCCTTTGTCTCTCCTTTTTCGTCAAGGAGCAGGATACCGGAAAGCCACAGCCCACGGATATTCTGCTGTAGCAGCGCCTCCTCCGTACTGCGTCCTGTCTCTTCCTCCGCCTTGAGGCTTGTCCCTACCTGACGCACGCTTTCGATGAGCCGCAAAAGCGACTGGGACTCCAATGCTTCATTGTAGTGTGTGACACTTGAGCTCTGTACCTTCACATATTCCGCTGTTTCATAGAGGCGCGCTTCCGCCTCCTTCTTTTCTTGATCGAGGAAATAGAGCGAAGCACCGAGCATGACCAGCAGCCCGCCAAGAATCCCGACCGACCAGAAACGGATGCCTTTTTGGATGGACGCTTTATCAGTAAGCAAGCTTCTCCACCTCCAGATACTGTTTCGGATTTTCTAAATACTTTCCGATGATCTTCTCCGACGTCCCATCCTGCCTCATCTCGCGAAGGGTCTTATCAAGCTCCTGGCAAAGGCCGCGGCGGTCCTCCTTATCGAAAGCCACGCCGATCCCGACCGTCATGAGCGGCTCAGGAAGGATGCGATACTCCATATCATAGTCCTTCATATACTGAAGGATGGATGTCTCATGCGCTCCGATAGCATCCGCATAGCCTTTGCCGAGGAGGGTGTAAATCAGCGCGCGATCCCCCATGCTGAGAAGATTCTCCAGCTTAGGGATGCGCGGATCATTCCTTCGAAGGAAGATGCCTTCCGGCTTCGTGGTCGACTGCACCGCCAGCGTCTTCCCTGCAAGATCCTGCAAATGGTAAATGTCACTCTCGGGATTCACTGCGACCACCTGACGGCTCACCATGTACGAACCCGCCCACTGGTAGTCATCCAGACGTCCTTCCATGGAAAAGCAACCCATGATGCAGTCCAGCTCACCACTTTTCAAAAGATCCTTCTTTTTCTCCCAGTCGATGTTATGCACTTCGACTCGATACCCCATGCGGCCGAAAGCCTCTGTCGCCAGATCCACATCGATCCCCGTCGGCACACCGTCTTCATCAAAATAATTGAACGGCGGATAACGGTCGCTTCCCAGCTTGATCACCGGACGCTCGTCCTTCTGCGGCGCCCCATGGGGCATACCGCAACCTGTAAGCAAAAGACCCGTGATACAGATCCCAAGGACGATACCCATGATGCCCTTACAATGCATGCCAATCTCCTTTACAGAATGATAAATATTTTTATAATTGTAGCAAATCGGCCCCAAAAAGCGCAATAGACAGGCAGAAGAAATGAAATTTCCAAGAGCGTCATCGCAGATACCGATGAAGCGATGTCCGAATCCACCCATAGAGACAAGAAGTGATGCACGCGCAAAAAACGGTTCGCTTTCGCGAACCGTTACCATGGTTTCCCTATTAGCTCATCGGGCGAGTTGCCCTTTGATTCCGTTTGAAAGCTTCGCTTGAATGAGAAATTAGAAATGGTGGTGCGGCGCATAAAAACATAGAAGCGCCGCGGAGTATAAATAGGGCGATGCTCGAAAGTGGCATTTAAGTCACCAGTCACTAGTCACTCCTAATTCCCAATCCCTAATCCCTAGCCACTCATCCCTTCTTTCAAACTTCTATTTCCCCAGCTCTCCCTTTCGGACACGCCCGAGGTAGATTTTCATCCCGAGAGAAAGCTGGATCAGACCAGCGATAGCGTAGACTTCCCAGATGCCTGCCATCATGGAGATCGCAGAGGAGACGAGCGGTCCCACCATATTGCCAAACTGCTGCGCCGTATTGAAAAGGCCAAAGACGCGGCCGCGGAAATCATCCGGCGTGTACATGACCATCGCCGCATTGAGCGAAGGATTGACACCGATCACAAAGCACCCGACGAGGAACTGACAAAGGCCGAAGCCCACGACCGTGTCCGGTACGGACTGCGCTATCGTCAGGCATCCCGCAGCAAGCAGCGTGAGACAGATGGCAAAATAATAGCCTTTGCGCTGGCCGAATTTTCCCCACAGCGTCGTCGTGAGTGCGCCTGCGATGCCGCCGCTGCTCATGATGAAGCCGGAAATGAGCTCCACATTTCCCATGCCATCCAAAAGCTCGGAAACGTAAAGCGCCGTCACCGGCTGGATCATGAGGATCGTCGTCTGCAAACCGAAGGCGATGAAGAGTATCTCCCGCAGATGCCCATTATGGAAGGCATACGAGAGGTCTTCCCCGATGGTGGTCGCCTTTGATTCCACCTTTTTCACCATCCCCAGCTTCGGCTCTCTGACATAGAGGATGACGAGCACGGCAACGAACCAAAGGAACGCCGCAGAAATAAAAAAGGTATTCCGTATACCGATGAGATGCGCCAGCGTCCCTCCCACAAGAGGCCCCGCGATGCCGCCCACGATGAGTGCTGTCTGCCCCATTCCAAGCGTGGCTCCCAGATTCTTCGGATCCGCACTGACGGAGATGATCGCCATCGACGCTGCGACGAAGCCATTCGAGAATCCCATAAAGGCACGAGCCGCTGTCATCTGCCAGGCATTCTGAGACAACCCGCAGAAAAGGTAGGAAAAGCCGAGCAGCACCGCCGCGCGGATCGCCATCTGCTTCTTGCCCCTCGTATCCGCCATCTTTCCCCAGACAGGCCCCATGATGCCCGCCACCAGAAAGCAGCTCGAGAATACGATGCCCGTCCAAAGTGCAATACTCTCCTCAGGTACTCCGATATCCAAAAGATAGAGCGGCAAGAAAGGAATGACCATCGTGTAGCCGATAGATACAAGGAACATGCTCGCGATAAGGATCAGGATATTTTGTCTGTACTTCGTGGATGGTCATCTCCTTTCTGAAAATAGGGGGCAGGGTTAGCCCCTCGGGCGTGCCGCCCTTTGATTGCGTGCGAAAGAGGGGGAGCGGGTTCAACAGGTTCAGAGGGTTCAATGGGGGTAGTGCGGCGCATAAAAATATGGAAGCGCCGCGGAGTATAGATGGTGGCGATGCCCAAAGGTGGCATTTCAGTCACTAGTCACAAGTCACTAGTCACTCGAGGCATCTAATCCCTAGCCACTAATCCCTAGCTACTCATCTCTACTTTCAAGCCTCCGTGTTCAGGGGGAAGGCATTCAAGTCACTTATCCCCCAGCCACTTTAGCGCATCATCGAGCATATTGGTCGTGACGAAGTGCCCGAGGCGGAGATAGGTGATGCGCGTCACATCGCCGCCGGATGCCTTCAAAGATTCAAAGAAATGCGCCTGCGCGCGAGGGTCGACAGAGATATCGTTTTCCCCATTCGTCATAAAGATGGGAATCGATTTCATTTCCTCTATATGAGACATCGGCTGCTCTTTTTCCAGCACATCATAAAGCGGCCAGTCTCTCCCCGCCGAGAGCCCGAAGCGCGCCTGCATGAAGAGATGTGAGAGAAGCCAGTCCCCCGAACCATTGAAGGAAATCACCGATTTCACCAGATGCGGATAGCGGGCTGCGATCCCAAGGACAGACATGCCGCCCATCGAGTGTCCTGCAATGACGGGTGTACCATAGCCCTTGTCCCGCGCAAAGGTATAGAGCGTCTCATATTCTCTCACATTCTGCCGGATCGTTTCCCAGAAAATGTTGTAATCCTCGACCTGATAATAGTCTGCCAGCGCATCGCGCTCCCCATGATGGATCGCATCCGGGACGAAGACTGTATAACCATGAAGTGCAAAGACAGCCGCTTTCGTGGTCTGATATTCTCCGCGGCTGCTCCAGCCATGGTACAGGAGGAGCGCCTTTCCCTCGTCTCGGATCGGGTGCACGATGCGGACGGGAATATCCCCCACGTAACTTTTCTCAATATGGAGCTGCAGCATATTTGCCCTCCTTTGGTATGTAATAAGGTGCAACGGGTTCAATGGGTTCTACGGGGAAGGTGGGTTCTACGAGGAAGGTGCGGCGCATAAAAATCAAAAGCGCCGCGGAGGTTTGAAACTAGCGGTTTTCTCGTATCGCAAACCTAATCCCTAGCTACTCATCCCTGCTTTCAGACTTTAGCTCCGGATGCAGACGGTCTGTCCATTTCCAGCGATTGTGCAGCCAGAACCACTCCTCCGGATACTGACGAATCCACGCTTCCAGGCGCTCATTGATCTTATCCGTGATATTCTGGATAGCTTCCTTCTTGGAGAGCCCTTCCTCCGGCGTGATCGGATCACCGATGATGATTTCAAAGCGGAAAGGCCCCGTCTGGTGGATCAGCGCTGTCATGACCGGCAGTTTGCAGAGCATGGAAAAATGCGCCGGCCCTGTCGCAGTCAGTGTTTTCTCCCCGAAGAAATCAGACAGGATCCCCGTGTCCCCGGGGTCCTGATCGCACAGAAGTCCCACGAAGTATCCTTCTTTCAGCCGGCGGAGCATATCACGGACTCCCGTCTTATACTCGACAGTCTGCCCCGGCATCGAGCGATACTCGCAGAGGAAACGGTCGAATTCCTCATTGTTCTGCTTCATCGCGACAGAAAGCAGCGGATAACCGTAGAGCGCAAGCGCCGCCCCTTCGACTTCCCAGTTGCCGCAGTGCGTCGCCGCCAGAATGCAGCCTTTCCCTTCCGCCTTGATCGCATCCAGCTTTTCCTTCCCTCGAATGGTCACATATTCGGAAATATTCTCCTTCGTAAGCAGCGGGAAGCGGAACATCGAGACCCCCAGCGGCCCGAAACGGACAGCCGATGCCTTCGCGATGCGCTCAGCTTCCTTCTCGTCTTTGGCAAGACCGGTGCGGAGAAGATTCGCGACTGCAAGCCGCTTTCTTCTTGCCGGTACCAGCAGCCAGAAAAATTTTCCCAGCGCGTTCCCCGCTTTCACGGCATTTTCTTCTGAAAGCCCGCAGCAGAAAGCGCCGAGCGTCTTGAGTAATCTATAGGTACCTTTCATAGGGATACCCCTTTCTGAAAAATAGAGAATAAGGTTGATGGGTTCAGGGTTCAGGGTTCAGGGTTAGCCCGTGGGGCGGCTTGCCCCTTGATTACGTTTGAAAGCCTCGATTGAATGAGAAATTAGAAATGAGAAATGGTGGTGCAGCGCATAAAAATAAGGAAGCGCCGCGAAATATAAATACTGGCGATGGCATGAGCTGGCATTCCAGTCACTAGTCACTTGGCGCTCCTAATCCCTAGCCACTAATCCCTCATCTCCGCTTTCACACTTGTGGTACAGCGCAAAACAATCCTAGTGCGCCAGAAATCATGAACCGCAGAGCTATCGATTCCTATTATTTTAACATATTTGTGAACAAAATGCTTTTATTGTTGGAATGACATGAAATTCGACATTTCATGTATCGTGCGAAAGCCGAGTTTCATGCAAATGGCTTGTCCCATATGACAAAGATAGGTATCACGCAAAGATTCCTAGGGAATGACGATCTATAAGAACGGCTCCTCGCGTGCCTGCTTTCCCTAGCCAAATAAAAAAAAGACTGGCTTTCGCCAGTCTTTTTCGTCCAAAAGAATCCAATTACTTGGAGTACAGTTCGACGATGTTGGTTTCGTTGACTTCATCCTTGTATGGGAGTTCGTCTCTCTGCGGGAAACGAACCAGGGTAGCAGTCCAGTTGTCGAAAGATTTTTCGATGTATGGAAGATCGAAAGTCTTAGCTTCCTGGAAGGACTGTTTGAACATTTCGTTGGATCTGTAAGCTTCACGCAGGGAAACGACCTGGCCAGCGCGCAGCGGGTAGGACGGAATGTCTACTCTCTTGCCATCGACATTGATGAGGCCATGGGTAACCATCTGACGAGCCTGACGGATGGAACGTGCAAAGCCAGCACGATATACGACATTATCGAGTCTGGTTTCCAGCAGGAACAGCAGGTTTTCGCCTACGACGCCGGACATTCTCTTTGCTTTATCATAATAGCGGTAGAACTGCTTTTCAAGCAGGTTGTACATTGCTTTTACTTTCTGTTTTTCTGCGAGCTGGATGCCGTATTCAGACATTTTCTTCTGACGAGCTTCCGCTGGCTGCCGTTTTAACGCTTTCGGATGGCCGTAAACATTTACGCCGAAACGTCTGCTGGTCTTAAAACGGAGATTTCTGTTTGTTGCCATTGTGTGAGTCACCTCTCTATAAAATACCGCTATCCGAATTGAATAGCTTATTTATTATAAAGGGTAATTCGGGCCGTGTCAAATAGAAAATGGTGAATAGGTTCAGGTTTTAGGGTTCAGGGTTCAGGGTTTAGGGGTTAGGGTTAGCCCACGGGGCGTGCTGCCCTTTGATTACGTTTGAAAGCCTCGATTGAATGAGAAATTAGAAATGAGAAATGCGAAATGGTGG
>UQRR01000085.1 GCA_900543455.1 uncultured Dialister sp. | reverse complement strand
ATAGCGAGCTATTTAAGGAAGGTTATGACGAAGCTATGTATAAAAATTCTTGTAAAATCTGACTCTGCGATTTAATCTGCGTTTCCTTAACTATTTCGCATTTCCCTCCTTCCTCTGGAAGGAGGTGCCCCGAAGGGGCGGAGGTTGGCTAGTGGAATACGTTAATTCCGTTTTCCTCGACCAACCCCGGCTCGCTGCGCTCGCCTGTCCCTTCCAAGGGAAGGGGCTATCCCCCCTATCAAGCTGAACCTGTTGAACCCATTAAACCTATTTCCCGACCATCCTTCTGACACTCTCTTCTTTGGCTTCTCTCCATGCGGCTTCCGCAGCAGCGAGGGCTTTGGTACGTTCATCGCAAAGTCTGGTGAGGGCTTCGATGGTCTCCTTTCCTGCCGGCGGAATGGGCAAACGGAGGAGTCGGGATGTCGTGAGATACCAACGCTTCCCTGCTTTCATGGTTGCGAGAAAGAGTTCGCCCAGTTTCCCATCGAAATAGAGTTTCACATATTCGCCGGTATAGCCCTCCAGCGGGCGGAAGACCAGGATGCCTTCGTCAGATGTAACGCAAGGTTCTTTTACAACGGCGGTGCGAAGATGCCCTTCCACCGTGGTCAGAACGAGGTCACCTGCTGCAAGGACGCGCAGAACCGCCGGCGTTTTTTCACGTACATGCGCCGCGAGATCCATCCGCACGCCCGAGTCCGTCACCGCTTCGCGGGAAATCCGCGGCAGGTCGGTCTCGATTTCTTCCATCGGCACATCAGAGAAGACCTTTCCCAGCGTGAAATCCGGCGAAACGATATTTTGAGAAAGGAGCATCTGCACGCTCGGCGAGCCATTGAAAGCGTAGAGATCATAGTTCCAGTCATCGGCTTCGATGAAGGTGTCCGACGGAAGCGAGAGCTGGTCGACGCCGCGGAAGGCGCCGTCTGCAAAATCCGACAGACCGAAAGACACGGTCTTAGCTGCTTCTCCGGCAAAGCGCAGGTAAGCATACTCGTTCCCGCCGATTTCCGTATCATAGAAAGCCGTCAGTTTCTTCTCGGCTGCCAAGCTTCTTCTGGCAGCAAGCGCAGCATCCCCCTCTTTCGTCAGCAGCGCCGAAGGAATGATAACGTCCATCATGCCTTTCTCGGCGAGGCGATGTCTCAAATCAGCGGCCGCTGCGATGCCGTCTGTTTCAAAATCAAAAATGTAATCGTAGTGCTCGGTATCTTCCACGAGTTCGCTCTCCAGCATCGCGCGGCCGCGTGGGAAGACGTAGTGAAGACGCTCCTTCCAGATGGCATCCTTCACCGCAACGGCAATACGTTTTCCCCCGAGATCCTGGAAAATTCCGGCAAGGTAAGGCAGATATTCTTCTGCGCCGGTGAAAAGCACCGTATTTCCCGCGGCCTCTGCCTTCTTTACCGCTTCTGCGAGCAGCGCATGCACTTTGGCAGGTGCCGTCGGCATTTCCGGCGCAAAGACCAGCGGCTCCACACGGAGCGCAAGTGTATAAACGCGTGCATAGGTATCTGCATCGCCCTCATACATGCCCAGCTTGTCTGCCGTGCGCTTCATATTCTCGTACAGGTCATCGATGGAGATCCCGTACTGGACATTCTCCGGATTCAGGAAAAGTACATAGTCCAGATAGCGCGCACGCATGACTTCATTAAAAATCCGCTCCCGCGGCACACCGTAGCGAGCGAATGTCTCTATCGCGTCATGAATATCGTTTGCAGTCATAAATCCTCCTTGGTGAATCAGTCTCCCTTATTATACTTCATAGAGGAAGGAAATAGTAGGGAAAT
Source organism: uncultured Dialister sp. (assembly GCA_900543455.1). Taxonomy (GTDB): domain Bacteria; phylum Bacillota; class Negativicutes; order Veillonellales; family Dialisteraceae; genus Dialister. The sequence continues at coordinate 6,534 of UQRR01000085.1, read as the reverse complement.
GCACTTGGTTGGTGGATCTGGGACGGGAAACAGCTTATAAAAAAGAAGAGGAGCCGCGGGGAAGGCGGGATGATATGCTTTCATCATATGCGGCTCGTCCCCTTCGTTTCTGCTTTTCCTGCATCAAAAAACGCCCATGGAAATCCATGAGCGTTTTCGGCATTCGTCCAATGATTAACGTTTGGAGAACTGGCTTGCTTTTCTTGCTTTCTTGAGGCCGTATTTCTTACGTTCTTTCATTCTTGGATCACGGGTTAGGAGACCTGCGACTTTCAGAACTTTTCTGTAGTCTCCATCGACATCGAGGAGAGCACGGCTGATGCCATGACGGATAGCGCCAGCCTGGCCTGTACGTCCGCCGCCTTTTACGTTAGCGATGACGTCATATGCGGTGGTGGTGCCGGTCAGTTCGAGCGGCTGTTTAATAATCAGTTCGAGGGTTGCGAGATCGAAGTAATCCTTCAGATCACGGCCATTGATTGTGATGTTACCCTGTCCCGGTACCAGACGGACTCTGGCAACGGATGTTTTTCTGCGGCCAGTGCCGTAGTATGTAGCTTCTGCCATTTCTTATTTCCTTCCCTTCTGGTTAACGGATATCAAATTTCAGTTCTTCAGGCTGCTGTGCTGCATGCGGATGTTCAGCGCCTGCGTATACGTGGAGCTTGCGGTACATCTGAGCGCCGAGCTTGTTCTTCGGAAGCATGCCGCGGATAGCATGTTCTACGACCCATACCGGTTTTTCACGAAGAGCGTCGCCAGCCTTCTGGTATCTGTCGCCGCCGATATATCCGGTGTAGTGGAAGTAAACTTTCTTCAGTTCTTTTTTGCCGGAGAAAACGACTTTATCTGCGTTGATGATGATGACGTTGTCACCAGTGTCAACATGCGGTGTGTAGGTAGGTTTATTCTTGCCGGTCAGAACTTTGGCAACGCTGGCAGCCAGACGGCCAACAGTCAGTCCTGCAGCATCAACGATATACCATTTGCGAGTGATGTTGCCCGCATTGGCCATGAATGTTGTTTTCATTAGTAATGACTCCTTCTGAATAAAAAACAGAACCGCAAGATGTCATCCTTCCTCCGGGGCTAGTGGTTTCCGGACAAATCTCACAAGGAGTATTATATAGTTTTTTTACGTGCGTGTCAAATAGTTTTTGGGAGGAAAATTTTTAAGGTTCAGGGTTCAGGGTTTGCGGTTCGGGGTTAGCCCGTGGTGCGGCGCATAAAATCAGGAAGCGCCGCGTAGATTTGAAATTAGCGGTTTCTCATATCGCGAACCTAATCCCTAGCTACTAATCCATAGATACTAATTCCTGGTCACAAGTCATTGAGATTTCTAATCCCCAATCCCTCATCCCTACTTTCAAACTTCGGGGCTCACCCTGAACCTTGAACCCTAATCAAAAACGCTCCCGCATTCACGAGAGCGTTTTTTCTATGCATGGACCATTAGCCCTTGAAGTACTTCACACCGGCTTCGAAGAGCGGCTGATAGGTATCACCGGCGATGTTCTTTGCGACATTCTGGCCGCGGCGTTCGGTATGACCCATCTTACCGAGGACGCGTCCGTCAGGACTGGTGATGCCTTCGACAGCCCACGAGGAGCCGTTCGGATTGTAGCGGCTATCGTAGGTCGGCTCGCCATCTGGCCCCACGTACTGTGTCGCGATCTGGCCATTGGCTGCGAGTGCCCGGATCTGTTCATCGGAAGCGATGAAGCGTCCTTCGCCGTGGCTGATAGCGATGGAGTGGAGGTCACCAGGCTGGCAGAGGGCGAGCCACGGGGACTTGGTCGATACGACCTTGGTCGTGACAAAGCGGGAAATATGACGGCCGAGCGTATTGAAGGTGAGCGTCGGTGCGTCATCGGTGAGCGGCTTGAATTCGCCATACGGTACAAGGCCGAGCTTGATCAGAGCCTGGAAACCGTTGCAGATGCCCATGGCAAGACCGTCTCTCACGTGAAGGAGCTGGTCCATGGCTTCCATGAGCTTCTGATTCCGGAATACGGCGGCGATAAATTTGCCGCTGCCGTCCGGTTCATCACCGGCGGAGAAGCCGCCCGGGAACATGACGATCTGCGCATGGCGAATGCGCTCTGCCATTTCATCGACGGAGTCCTTGAGTTCAGCTGCATCGCGATTTCTGAAGATGAAGATATCGCTGACCGCACCGGCACGTTCGAAGGCTCTCGCGCAGTCGACTTCACAGTTGTTGCCCGGCATGGTCGGGATGAAGACGCGCGGACGCGAAAGATTCGTATGGACATAGAACTGCGGGATCGCTTTCGTTTCCGGAAGGACCGGCGCTTCCTTCTGGATGTCTGCTGCGCGGCGCGGGAAGATCGGATCGAGCGTGCCTTCATAGGAGCGCAGGAGCTCTTCGACGGCGATTTCTTCCCCGTAGAGCTTCATGCTGTCCCCGCCGATGGTGCCGAGGATCTTCGTGTGCGGCTGTTTGGCAAATTCCTGCGCCAGTTCTGGCGTCGTTTCTACAAGGATCGCGCCATAGAAATTGCTGAAGTATTTGAAGAGCGGCAGATTTTCGCCGAAGGTACAGCCGAGCTTGTTGCCGAAAGCCATCTTGGCTGCGGTCACTGCGACGCCGCCGTGTTCGACCGCTTTCATCGCTGCGATGTGTCCGGCCTTCACTTCCTGATAGAGGAAATCCGCATGCGCTTTGAATACGTCAAGGAGCGGCATGCCGGCTTCATCCTTCGGCTGGCCGAAGAGGACGAGGACATCGCCCTCCTTCTTGAGCTCCTGGCTGACAGCTTCGGAGGCTTTCCCCGGAGCGATTGCGAAGGAAACGAGTGTCGGCGGGACGTGGATGTCATTGAAAGTACCGCTCATGGAGTCCTTGCCGCCGATCGCACCAAGGCCGAGGTTTTCCTGCATATGGAAAGCACCGAGGAGTGCGGCCGCCGGTTTGCCCCAGCTGGTCTTGTCGGTGAGCTTTTCGAAGTATTCCTGCAGTGTCAGGTAGGCTTTTCTCCAGTCAGCCCCCATCGCTACGAGGCGGGCCACGGAGAGGAGTACGGCATAGGCTGCACCATGGAACGGGCTCCAGGATGCCAGATAGGGATCGAAACCATGTGCCATGAAGCTGGCGCTGTCAGTCTCGCCTTTGCGGACCGGGAATTTCGCTACCATGCCGTCGGTCGGGGTCTTCTGGTACTTGCCGCCGAATGGCATGAGTACAGTACCGGCACCGATGGTGGAGTCGAAGCGTTCGGAGAGCCCCTGCTCCGAGCAGTTATTGAGATCTGCCATGGCGGAAAGCCAGGTCTTCTGGATGTCATGGATCTCTTCTTTATGGAAATAGCCAGCTTCATCCGGCTTTGCGATGTAGGCTTCCTTCACCTGCTGCGCACCATTCGTGTCGAGGAAATCTCTCGAAATGTCGACAATGGTGTCCCCTCTCCACTTCATGACGAGGCGGCGGGTATCGGTCACATCAGCCACGATGGTGGCTTCAAGGTTTTCTTCAGCGGCATAGCGGATGAACTGGTCTGCGTCTTCTTTTCTGACGACGACCGCCATACGTTCCTGCGATTCGGAAATCGCCAGCTCGGTCCCATCAAGGCCTTCGTATTTCTTCGGCACTTTGTCAAGATTGATGTCAAGTCCGTCTGTCAGTTCACCGACAGCGACAGAGACACCGCCTGCGCCGAAGTCATTGCAGCGTTTGATGAGGCGTGTGACTTCTCCGCGACGGAAGAGGCACTGGATCTTTCTTTCCGTGATCGGATTGCCCTTCTGGACTTCTGCGCCGCAAGTCTCGATGGACTCGGTATTCAGCTCCTTCGAAGAGCCTGTCGCACCGCCCATGCCGTCACGGCCCGTGCGCCCGCCGACCAGGATGACGACGTCGCCGGGTGTCGGAGAAAGACGGATGACATGGTCTTCCGGAGCCGCTGCGACGACGGCACCGATCTCCATGCGCTTCGCCATGAATCCCGGATGATAATATTCCTTGACCTCACCGGTGGCAAGACCGATCTGATTGCCGTAGGAGGAGTAGCCCTTGGCCGCTTCGACGACGATCTTTCTCTGCGGGAGCTTGCCTGCAAGCGTTTCAGAAAGCGGCATGCGCGGGTCTGCGGCGCCCGTCACGCGCATCGCCTGATACACATAGGAGCGTCCGGAGAGAGGGTCTCGGATACATCCGCCCAGGCAGGTCGCTGCCCCGCCGAATGGCTCGATCTCGGTCGGATGGTTGTGTGTTTCATTTTTGAAAAGGAGCAGCCAGTCTTCCTCGCCGTCGATGGTGTCGATCTTCACCTTGATGGTGCAGGCATTGATCTCTTCCGACTGATCCAGATTTTCCAGCTTTCCTTCCTTGCGGAGAGCCTTGACAGCCGCTGTTGCCATATCCATCAGCGTCACAGGGCGCTTCGTGTCCTTGCCATAGATATGGATACGCGTCTCTTCGTAGTCTTTGAGCGCCTTGGAGATCGGAGCGGTAAAAGTGCCGTCTTCGACTTCGACAGAGGAGAGCTTGGTGGAGAAAGTGGTGTGACGGCAGTGGTCGGACCAGTAGGTATCGAGCACACGGATCTCTGTCACGGTCGGATCTCTCTTCTCTTCATCGCGGAAATAGTCACGGATCATCGCCATGTCATCATGGCTCATGGCAAGGCCCATGTCGGCGATCAGGGCATCGATCCCTGCATCATCCAGCTCGCAGACGCCCTTGACAACGGGTACTGCCTTCGGGTCTTCGATGGGAAGATCCAGCGTTTCCGCCGGAGCGAGACTTGCTTCACGGGACTCCACCGGATTCACAAGGAATTTCAGGATCTTCTCGCGGTCGCCTTCTGCGAAATGTCCATCAAAGGTATAGACTAGCGCACAACGCACACGCGCGCCATCTTTTCCGGTGACAATGGCCAGACACTGCTCTGCCGAGTCCGCTCTCTGGTCATACTGCCCCGGCAGGAATTCGACGCCGATGACGAGATCGCCCTTTGGCAGTTCTGTCTCTACACTGTCGACCGGCGGTTCAGAGAATACGGTCGAGACCGCTTTCTCATAGTCTTCTCCGGAAAGTCCGTCGACATCGTAGCGATGATAGATCCCACAGCCTTCGATGCGGTCTCCCAGCACCTCTTTCAGCTCAGCCGTCAGGCTCTCTTCGCCCTGACGGAAACCAGCCTTCTTTCGTACATACAAACGTCTGATATCAGACAAGTTCAACACTCCTTCCTCATTACTCACCGGCGCAAAGGCGCAGGCTCCAGTCGGAAATGAAAAAGCCAATAATACATGTATATTTTACCATAAGCGGGCAATGGGGAAGGATTAGAAATTAGAGAGGGGTACAGGGATTAGGCGTCTCAAGTGACTAGTGATTTGAATACTACTTTCGGGCATCGCCCCATATATACTCGCGGCAAAGCCGCCACCACCATTTCTCATTTCTAATTTCTAATTTCTAATTCGAACAAAGCTTTCATCCGCAATCAGTGAACGAGCCGCCCAAGAGACTGACCCATTATCTAAATATCCATTCCGTGACCTTTTTCCCGCCCCAGATCGCGACCCCCATCAGCCAAAGATCAGAAAGGAAAGGGATCATCGGTAAGTAGGCTGGATACATATAGACCTGCCAGCTTGCCTGCCGAAGATGGAGGGAGATCACCATCGGGATATAGAGGAGCATCAGCCAGAATATCCCGCTGAAAGCACACACCGTGATGCGCCGCCCCTTCGTCCCGGAAAGTGCCAGAAAGAGATAGATCCCACATGTCATCATGCCGAGGATGATTTTCCCACAGAAGACAAAGCCGAAAACCTCCATCAGGAAGAAGAGCGCCGTGAAAGGATCAAGGCGCATACCATTCGCATAGTAGAACCCCAGAAAGGAGAGAATGGCAAAGCCGGGAATAAGTCCGCTGAAATAAGCCGCGCCCAGCCAGACCTTCCGGCAAGCCCCCTTCTCCGAAAGCTTCTCATAGAACGAAGGAAGCACGTAGTCCAGCATGATCGCCGCCCCGGCAAAAAGCGTCAGCACGATAAAGAACGCGATCGAGATCGGTATCGGAGTTTCCTTGAAGGCCTTGTCTGCCATCGGCAGATAGCTCCAGAAAATGACCATCTGCAGGATGATGAAGGAGATCCAGAGCGGCAAATGTACTGCCGCTCGTAATGCTCCCCACTCACTGCCATAGCCTTTCCGCTGGAAGAGGAAAAAAAGAAACGGCACCAGAAGCCCCATTCCCCAGTAAGCGAGCGTCCCCACTGCCATGGCCTCAGCAGTGTGTACCAGAAATCCCCCGAAGCCCCAGGGAAGAATTCCCGCCAAGAGCCACAGCAGCTGATGAATGAATTTTTTATTTTTGATCATATGTATCACCTCGATGGGGACTATTGTACCACAGTTCAGGCGTGTTGGCAGTACGCTTCGGCACAAGGGCACGAGGAAATCCCCCTTTTTACTTTGCTTTCATTTGGTTCAGGGTTCAGGGCTCTCGTGGCGGCTTCGCCGCCTTTTTTTAGAAGATGGTATTCTCGTATCGCAGCCTTCCC
>UQRR01000084.1 GCA_900543455.1 uncultured Dialister sp. | reverse complement strand
CATTCCTAATTCCTCATTCGCGCAAAGCTTTCATTCATAATCAGTGGACGGAGCCGCCCAAGGGGCTAACCCTGAACTTGATAACCTTCATTTTGTTTCACGTGAAACATGATGCCTTGCCTTTCAACAATAACAATCATATTTTCAAAGGAGAGAACGACCATGGAAAAAGAAATGCCTGAGATCAAGATCGACATTGACCGCTATCGTGCCAAGGAAGGCGACAAGATCAACCTCAAAAAAATGGCTACCGCCTGCGATATCGACATCGATAAGGAAGCCGTCAAGACAGCGGCTTTTCCGGAAGCATTGGAAGAGATCAATCTGCTGCAGGCAAAGCTCTATGCACAGAGTACCTATGGGCTCATCATTGTCCTGCAGGCGATGGATGCGGCAGGCAAGGATGGGACGATCAAGCATGTCTTCTCGCATCTGGATCCGAATGGCGTCCATGTCGTTTCCTTCAAACAGCCGAACAGTGAAGAAAAGGATCATGACTACATGTGGCGTATCAATCGCGCGCTGCCGCGCCGCGGGGATATCGGCATTTTCAACCGTTCGCACTATGAGGATGTCATCGTGACCCGCGTGCATGACCTCATCAAAGATGACAAGCTGCCGCAGAATCTGGTCAATAAAAATATCTGGGATACCCGCTATCGGCAGATCAAGGACTGGGAGCGCTATCTGGGGGAGAATGGCTTCCATGTCATCAAGATTTTCCTCCACGTATCGAAAGATGAGCAGCGCGACCGTCTGGCTGAGCGCATCCTGAACAAGAAGAAAAACTGGAAATTCTCCATGGCGGACATCAATGAACGCCGCTACTGGGAGCGTTATCAGGAGCTTTACAGCGAGATGATCACGGCGACCAGCACAAAGGATGCGCCGTGGTACATTGTTCCGGCGGATAACAAGTGGTATACCCGCTTCGTCGTCTCGCAGATCGTCATCAAGGCGCTGCGTGATATTGCTCCTGAATTTCCGGAAATGTCGAAGGAAATCAAGAACCAGCTCGACGAATTCCGCCGTCTCATTGAAAGCGGCAATGTCGGCATGATCGAAGAAATGCAGGATATGATGAAAGGCGGGAACTAGGGACTGGTGACTGGTGACTAGGGACTAGGGACTGGTGACTAGTGACTGGTGACTAGTGACTAGGGACTGGTAGCTAGGGATTAGTGGCTAGGGATTAGTGGCTAGGGATTAGGTTTGCGATACGAGAAAACCGCTGGTTTCAAACCTCCGCGGCGCTTCTGCTTTTTATGCGCCGCACCACCATTCCTACTTTCTCATTCCTACTTTCTCATTCCTACTTTCTCATTCCTAATTTCTCATTCAAGCAGAGCTTTCAAACGTAATCATGGGACAGCACGCCCCGCGGGCTAACCCTGAACCCGCCAACTCTCCACCTTTACATGGAATGGTATAATAAGATATATATGACCAATATCCTATGACACTTTCCCTGATTTTTTCTACGAGGTGAAGATCATGAAAAAGACAATCGCCATGATGCTGGCGCTGGCTGCGATCTCTACGACCGCATTCGCATCCCCGCAGACGACCTTCCGTCCGGGTGAATTTGAGATCAATGCAGGCATGTGGGACTCGGCGGCTCGCACCGCCGGCTATAAGTCGGATGGAGAATGGAATTTTCTGGGCGGCGTAAGCTATGGGATCACCGATAAATGGGCAGCGCAGTACCAGTACACCGGCCTTCACACCGATCATACGAATGGAAATATGAATGAACTCAATGCGGTGTATTCCCTGCATCCGCAGGTCGCTGCCTTTGCGGGCTGGAACCGCATCGCCATGAAGGACTATCCGTCCGCCGTGCTGGATAACGGCAAAGCGACCAACAATATTTTCCAGCTGGGCGTCGTAGCCCGTCAGCCTGTGACGGACGTCGTCGATGTCTATGCGAAAGGGGCTCTCGGCACGGAAGAAACTTCCATGTGGGAAGCCGGCGTGAATATGGCTGTCGACAGCAATGTGGATCTGACCGCCGGCTATCGCTATATGAATACCCGCGGCAATAGTGACCGCAATGTTTCTTATAAGGGATTCATGGCTGGCGTCTCCTATCGTTTCGGCGGACATGATCCGGTCGCTTCCTACGAGGAAGAACCTTCGAAGAATTATGATTTTGAAGAAGATGAGCCTGCTGATGTGAGTGTCGTAAAGACGGAGGCTCCGGCAGAAGCAGCGCCGGTAGAAACACCGGCTAAGGCACCGGAAAATGATTATTATCTGAACAGTGTCCTTTTTGAAAGTGACTCGGCAGATATCCAGAATGCCCAGAAGGTGAATCTGGATGCGTTCGTGAAGCAGGCCAAGGAAACCGGTCATGTCTTCAAGCTCGTCGGCCGCGCGGATCCGACCGGCAGCGCAGAGTATAACAAAGAACTCGCTGCTCAGCGCGTGAAGAGTGTCAAGGAATACGCTGTCTCTCAGGGCGTCGATGCGACAAAGCTGGTCGAAATGGTGAAAGGGGCAGACAGTGATAGCAAGGATCACGCTGCCGCTCGCCGCGTCGATATTTTTGAGCATAAATAATGTGATACATACACAAAAACGCTCGTCCTTTTTGAGGGCGAGCGTTTTTGTGTGGGTTCAGGGGTAGCCCATAGGGGGTGCCGCCCTTTGATTACGTGCGAAAGAGGTTCAGCGGGGGAGCAGGTTCGGAGGGTTCAAAGGGGGTGGTGCGGCGCATAAAAATATGGAAACGCCGCGGAGGTTTGAAACTAGCGGTTTTCTCGTATCGCAAACCTAATCCCTGGCCACTAATCCCTGGCCACTAATCCCTAGCCACTAGCCACTAGCTACTAGCTACTAGCTACTAGTCACCAGTCACTAGCTACCAGCCACCAGTCACCAGTCACCAGTCACTTAAGATTCCCTAATTCCCAATTCCATGGCCAGCTCCGTTGCATTCTCTACGATGCATGTCGCGCCATGGTGGGCGAGAAAGTTTTTATTTCTAAATCCCCATGTGACGGAGATGCAGGCAAGGCCGGCGTTTTTGGCTGTTTCGATGTCTACTTCCGAGTCACCGATATAGATGGCCTGTTCTTTCGGAATGGCAAGGTCATGGAGAATGCGATCCAGCATGTCGGGGGCAGGCTTTCTGCGGATGGCAGGGGAGTTGCCCATGATGGCGTCGAAAAGACCTGGAAAATGCATGGCGGCAAGTTTCTTTACATCCGCTTCGTCCTTGTTTGAGGCGACGGCGGTACGGATCCCTCTTCTTTGAAGCGCGGACAGGAGAGCGGGGATGCCGTCGTAGGGAGCGGTGTGAAGGTGGCAGTGTGCGCTGTAGTAGGGGACGAAGATCGACTGCAGGCGGGCGGTGTCCTGCGCTGTAAGACCGTAGGAGGAAAGAGGCGTAGGATTTTCTACGTATTCCAAGTCTTTACCGGCGCAGCCGGCGGCCATGGCGAGCGCTTTCTGCATGTCGGCTTCGATGCCGCAGCCGTAGCAGAGTTTCACGAGCTCTGCGGGAAATTCATGGGGTTTTCCCAGCTTAGAAAGTGCGTAATTGGTACAAATCGTAAGGTCTGTGATGGTATCGAGGATCGTGCCATCCATATCGAAGAGAACTGCCTGGTACATGATGGGCTCCTTTTTTTGTGGTAGGGACTGGTGACTAGGGATTAGGGACTAGGGATTAGTGACTAGGGATTAGGGACTAGTGACTAGTGACTGGTGACTAGTGACTGGTGACTAGTGACTGGTGACTGGGGACTAGGGACTAGAGACTAAGAGACTAAGAGACTGGGAGATATCAGACGCGTTCGTGTCGTCATTTCGAACGCAGTGAGAAATCTTTCTTGCAGTCCGATAAACGACGCATGTGTGAAATCAGGGATGAGTGGCTAGGGATTAGGAGTCTCGAGGGACTAGTGACTGGTGACTTAAATGCCATCTTTGGGTCTCGTCATTATTTCTACTCCGCGGCGCTTCTGTTTTTTTATGCGCCGCACTCCCCTCTTTGAGCCCCCTGAACCTGCTTTTCTCTATTCTAGCATCCCCTTTTCCATTCTGCTATAATGGGCTTTACAAAATAGAGAATGGGAAGGAAAGAAGGAATCAATATGCATTTGACTATGATGCACATGGGGGTCATCATCGCGACGCTTGCGCTGGTGATCGGGATCGGGATCTACTGTTCAAGATCGGTGAAATCAGCAGCGGGCTACAGTGTCGGCGGACGGTCGGCGGGGGCGCCGCTGGTCGCCGGGAGCATCGCAGGGACGGTGGTCGGCGGCGGCGCTACGGTGGGGACGGCGCAGCTGGCGTATCATTTTGGCCTCTCCGCGTGGTGGTTCACACTGGGGAGCGGTATCGCTTTTATCATCATGGGGCTTTTTTATGCGAAGAAAATGCGCGGCACGGGGCTTGAGACGATCCCGCAGTTTCTGGCGATGCACTATGGGAAGAAGGCGGAGGAGCTTTCTTCGGTGATTTCATCCATCGGTATCCTTTTTTCTGCGGTAGCGAGCTGTCTGCCGGGGATAGAAATCGTAGCGGAGGTCTTTCACATCGATGCGTATACCGCTTCTGTGCTTCTGATCTTTCTGGTCGCTGCCTATACATTCTTTGGCGGGATGAAATCAGCGGGGATCGGCGGCATGCTGAAAATGGGAATCATCTGGGTGGCGCTCTTCATCGCAGGATGGGAAGCCTTTCGGGCGGTCCATGAGACTGCGGCGTGGAGCCAGTTTCCCGCTGCTCAATTTTCACTCTTCGGGCGCGGCGTAGAGCCTGCGCTGGCGAATCTTTTCTCCGTCCTTGTGGGGGTACTCTGTACGCAGACGTATATCCAGTGCATTTTCTCGGCGGATACGCCGTCCACTGCATCGGCGGGCTGCTTTTTGGCGGCAGCCATCGTCATTCCCGTTGGTCTGCCTTCTGTTGCGGTCGGCCTCTATATGCAGACTTTGTATCCGGATATCCTGCCGATCATGGTGCTTCCGACATACCTTATCAATGAGGTGCATCCGCTCCTCGGAGGTCTGGCCATGGGCGGTATCATCCTGTCGCTGATCGGGGGTATCGGCGGGCTCACGCTCGGCATCGGTACGATGATCACACGCGATATGATCGTGCCGCTCTGCCGCATGACCGATGACCGGAAGATGCTGACGGTGAATCAGCTGACGGTGCTTCTCGTCATGCTTCTGGCCTGCTTCATCGCTATCCTGAATCGTGGGAGCGAAGTGCTCTTCTGGACGTACATTTCCATGGCGCTTCGCGGCGGCGGGATCTTCCTGCCCCTGACGCTCGCTGTTTTCTGGCCGGGACATGTGAAGAGAGGATGGGCTGTCCTTTCTATGCTTGGAAGTACAGCGGCCGCACTCCTCACGGCGACGGTGGTAAAGCTCACGATCGATCCGCTCTTTGTCGGGCTGATCGTGAGCGCTCTCTTGCTCCTGCCGGGGATCCGTATGAAGAAAGAAGAAATGAAATAACGAAGAGCCGCTACCGGGGAAGTTTTATGAAGCATCCGCCGAAAGCCGGCTTCATTTGATCGAGCCTGCTGTAGAAGGCGCACTGAGCAATCAAAAAGAGCTCCCGCGGGAGCTCTTTTTGATTGGCTTATTCGACATCTACGGTGTCTGGTCTGCCTGCGTCATCAAGACCCAGGTAAGCCACTTCTCTGACATGACCATCATAGGTCAGAGTGATGTGGTAATGGAAGGTCTGTCCATCGAATACTTCATCACCGAGCATAATAGCGGTGGTGTAGCTGTCCGGACGGTAGTCTCTGACGGTATCGCCGACGACCGGGAACTGCAGGAATACGTATTCCTCACCCTGGTAGCTTACGCCGCCGTAAACACGTTTCAGATCAGCGACGAGATATTTGTCGACGCCATTGACGATGATGCTCTTTTCAGTTACTTCTGCCATGTTTATCACCTCACGACCAATTTATAGCAAGGAAATTGCTATTTCTTCCTATAATATAACACTTTTTCATAATAAAAAGAAGAGAAAAAATTTCAGGAGTCGCAGACAGGCCGGAAATGAAGGAGCGAAGGCGGCGCTTTTCTCTGGTGATCGGAGCAGCGGTCTTTTCCTATCCCTTTTGGCAGAACACGAGAGGCCGGTCACGACATTCCATGATTTTCTTGACATTCCATGCCTGCTCTGTTACCATTTATAGAAATATTTCAATTCATTTAAGAAAATGTATTATATGAATCTTGACTGACTGATGGAGCATTTATGGAACAGATCTACATTGATACGGCGAAAATTTTGAAAGCGATCTCCGATCCGAAGCGGTTGAAGATCGTCGACATGCTATCCTGTCATGCACAGTGTGCCAATAAGCTGCAGGAAGCCTTCGCCATCACCCAGCCGACGCTTTCGCATGATATGAAAGTGCTGGTCGAGTCCGGTCTGGTCCTTGACCGTCGTGATGGGAAGCACATTTTTTATACGCTGAATCCGGATGCGTTAGATGAGCTGCACAGCATCATGGGGATGATCTTCAAAAAGAAAAAACGCTGCTTTGCAGATCAATAAAACGAAGCCGAGAGGCTTCGCTTTTTTGATGAAGAAAAGGTTTGGAAGCGGCGATCGGAAGAGCTCGGCGGTCGGACGATCTTTTTCTCTGTCATGTAAGGGACGGTTTTCGCATGCAAAAAATGGGAGATCCGAATTTCAGGAAGCCCTGAAAATGTGCGAGGTGCTCACCGGCCTATCCGCTTCCTTCGGGAGCATTCGGAAGCAGGAGAACCTCATTTTTTCTCCCATAACCCCATACAATCATGGTATAATAAAGTGACTATCGATGAAAGGAAGAAAGCTATGGGCGTGATCATCAGCATTATCAATCAGAAGGGCGGCGTGGGGAAGACGACCACGGCGGTGAACCTGGCGGCCTACCTGGCAGACCGCGGGAAAAAGACGCTTCTTATCGACGAAGACGCGCAGGGAAATTCCACCAGCGGACTCTCTAAGGATGTGGAGCTCAAAAAGAATCTTTATGATGTGCTGCTTAATGATGTGGACGCAGAAGAGGCCATCGTCAAGACGGCGGTGAAGAAGCTCTCTCTTCTTCCTTCCTCTATCGATCTCGCGGGGGCGGATATCGAGCTGTCGGCCATGGACGGACGGGAGTACATCCTGAAGAAAAAGATCGAAGCGCTGAAGGATGCCTATGATTTCATCCTGATCGACTGCCCGCCATCGCTGGGGCTGATGACGCTCAATGCGCTTGTCGCGTCTGATTCGATCCTGATCCCGATCCAGGCGGAATTCTATGCGCTGGAAGGGCTTTCGCAGCTGGTGAAGACAGTGCAGATCGTCAGCCGCAAGCTGAATCCGTCGCTCCGTATCCTGGGGATCCTCCTCACCATGTTCGACGGACGGACGAATCTGTCGCTGCAGGTGGCGGAGGAAGTCAAGACGTATTTCGGCTCCAAGGTTTTCAAGACGGTGATTCCAAGGACCGTGAAATTATCAGAGGCTCCGAGCTTCGGTGAGCCGATCCTGACCTATGCGCCCAAGTCCAAGGGGGCAGAGGCGTATAAGAAGCTGTGCCGGGAGGTATTGAAACGTGGTTAAGCGAAAATTGGGACGGGGGCTCGGCTCTCTTCTGGAAAATGCACTGGATGAGACGGGCAAGGTCATTGAGCTGGATATTTCCAAGATCCATCCCAATCCCTGGCAGCCGCGCCGCCAGTTTGATTTCGAGTCGCTGGAAAATCTGGCGGCTTCCATCAAGGAAAAAGGACTGATCCAGCCGATCACGGTGCGCTACCGTGACAAGGACGGCGACTTTGAGTATGAGCTCGTCACCGGCGAGCGCCGTCTGCGGGCGGCAGACCTCGCAGGGCTCAAGACGGTGCCGGCGATCGTTTCTGCCTATGATGACAGATCCATGGCAGAAGTGGCGCTGATCGAGAATCTGCAGCGCGAAGACCTGAATCCGATCGAAGAATGCGAAGCCTATCAGCAGCTGATGAATGATTACGGGCTGACGCAGGAGCAGATGGCTGCCAGAGTCGGCAAAAGCCGCCCCTACATCGCCAATATGCTCCGTCTTGCGGATTTCCCAGATGAAGTGAAAAAGCTCATGGTCGAAGGCAAGCTCACGACCGGCCAGGCGCGCCCGCTCCTCGGACTTTCGTCCGGCGAAGAGCAGGTCCGGCTTGCGAAACAGATCGTAGACGAAGGTCTCTCGGCCCGTCACGTCGAAGACCTGACCCGTGAAAAGAAGAAAAAGAAAAAAGAAATCGCCGATCCGCAGACGCACGCCTTCCTTCGCTCCATCGAAGAAAAACTCGGCATGTCCGTCGGCAGCCGCGTCGCCATCAAACTCGGCCGAGGGAAACATGCCCATAGCGGCACGATCTCCATCACCTTCAAAAATGATGAAGAATTTGAGCGAATCACGGAGTTTTTAAACGGGAAGAGGTAGGATGTAGTGACTAGTGACTAGTGACTAGTGACTAGTGACTAGTGACTAGTGACTAGTGACTAGTGACTAGTGACTAGTGACTAGTGAC
>UQRR01000083.1 GCA_900543455.1 uncultured Dialister sp. | reverse complement strand
GTGCGGGTTCAAGTCCCGCCTCCGGCACCAAATGATCCGAACCTTTCTGGAAGAAGGGTTCGGATTTTTGATTGGAATAGGTGTAGTAGGTTCGATAGGTTCTATGGGTTCAACGAGTTAGCCTCTGGGGAGGGCCGCCCCTTGATGACCCTGAATGGAAAGCTTTGCTTGAATTAGGAATTAGGAATTAGGAATTAGGAATGAAGGTGGCGGCTTCGCCGCGAATATATATGTGGCGATGCCCGAAGGCTGGAGGATAGAAGTCAGATGTCTGGCGTCTGATATCTGATGTCTCCTAATCCCTAATCCCTAATCCCTAGCCACTAGCTACTAGCCACTAGTCACTAGTCACTAGTCACCAGTCACCAGCCACTAATTCCTGCCAACCATTTTCTCGAAAGGAACGTATCATGGAC
Source organism: uncultured Dialister sp. (assembly GCA_900543455.1). GTDB lineage: Bacteria > Bacillota > Negativicutes > Veillonellales > Dialisteraceae > Dialister. Next base: position 8,439 of record UQRR01000083.1, on the reverse strand, counting down.
ATTTTATCCATTGGTGAAATACTGATCGACCTCACGCAGACCGGAGTGAATGCGGAGGGCGTGCCGCTCTATGCGGCAAATCCGGGCGGCGCGCCGGCGAATCTGTCTGTCGCGGCAGCGAGGCTCGGGGCGAGGACGGCTTTCATCGGCAAAGTCGGGGACGATGCCTTCGGGCGCTACCTGACGGACGTTCTCAGAAAGGATGGCGTCGACGTGTCTGCGCTTGCCGTCGATGTCATGCACCCGACGAGCCTTGCCGTCGTCTCTGTCGATGCAAACGGGGAACGGAGCTTCACGTTTTACCGGAGATCCCATGCGGATACCATGCTTATGGAGGAGGAGATCCAGGATTTTCTCCTGAAACAGGCGCACATGGTGCATTTCGGCTCGGTGTCTCTGACGGCGGAGCCGGCCCGCGGCAGCGTGCTCTCTGCCATCCGCCGCGCAAGATCCTATGGCGCGGTCATCACCTATGATCCGAACTACCGCGCCCGTCTCTGGGATGATCCGCGGGAGGCGATCATCGTGATGCGCCAGCCGCTGCCGCTCGTGGATATTCTCAAGGTGTCCGAAGAAGAACTTCCGCTCCTTTCTGGCTCGGAGGACTGGGAGGAAGGGAGCCGGCGCCTGATGGAGAAGGGCATTTCCCTCATCCTTGTGACGCTCGGAGAGGCAGGCTGCTTCTACCGGCTCGGGCATTTGACCGGCCGCGTCCCGGGCGTTCCTGCGAAAGTCGTCGATACGAATGGCGCGGGAGACACCTTCTTCGGCGCAGCCCTTTCCAAGCTCTGCCGCGAAGATCTCAACCAGCTTTCGGCAGCGCGCTTGGAAGCTATCCTTACCTTCGCGAACCGCGCCGCCAGCCTATCGACGACCAGAGCCGGCGCGATCCCTGCGATGCCTTCGCTGGGAGAAGTGGAGTGACTAGTGACTGGGGACTAGTAGCTAGGGATTGGGGATTAGGAGTCTCGAGCGACTGCTGATTCTCTCATATCGTCATTTCGAGCGAAGCGAGAAATCTTTGTCATTCGCGGTCAGGCAGTCGATGTTTGGAAAGCTCAAAACGGGAAAACTGTTCTCAAAGAAACCTTCGGGCATTGCCACTATTGATACTCCGCGGCGCTTAGATCCTTCGACTCAGCTGCCATTATTCAGATAAGCGTTTCCCTAACATACAGCTTTTTTCTCCGCTCAGGATGACGAAAAGCGCCGCACCATCCCCGTTGAACCTGCTGAACCCCTTGAATCTTTTCCCCATATCATTTGACACGTATCTTTCCCCTTTCTATAATGAAAGACATGTATAATGAAAGACATGCGGCAGAATCTCTGCCGACTATCTATGGAAACGCTGGTTAAATCTGACAACGATTGAATCAGTGTTTCCCTGCAAGGAGCTGATCATAATGGATATAAAGAAAACAGTCGAAGCCGAGGAGAGCTTTCTCATTTCTCTTCGCCGTCATTTCCATGAAAATCCGGAGCTGTCGCAGCAGGAATTCCAGACCATGGACTTCATCGAAAAGACACTCCATGGTTGGGGGATTTCCACCGTCCGCGTACTGCGCGGCGGTGTCTTCGGCATGATCGACAGCGGGAAGGATGGCTGGACGGTCTTGATGCGGGCGGATATCGATGCGCTGCCGATCGAAGAAAATCCGAAGAATCTGGCATGCGAAAAGGTATGCCTCTCGAAGAATCGCGGCGTTTCTCATGCCTGCGGGCATGACGGTCACACGGCGATGCTTCTTACCGCGGCGAAGATCCTTTCGGCGCACAAGGACGAATGGGAGGGCAAGGTCCTTCTCATGTTCGAAGAAGCAGAAGAAATGGGAGAGCGTGGTGTCGGTCATCTGCTGTCTTATCTCGATGAGAAGAAGATCCATGTGGATGCCTGCTATGGCACGCATATGATGTACTGCCTGCCGGCGGGCAAGGTCGCGGTCATGTATGATGGCGTGCTGGCAGGCGCCTTCTTCTATCGCGTGAAGATCCATGGCAAGAGCGGTCATGGCTCCATGCCGAGCCTCGCCGTCAGCCCCATCGACTGCTTCAATGCTTTCTACATGGCGCTCCAGTCTTACCGTATGCGGAAAGTCAGCCCGAGAAACTGCCTCACCTATTCCTTCGGTATGGTGCAGGCGGGTGACACGCCGAATGTCATCCCCGACGAGCTCACTTTCGCCGGCACAGCGCGCTGCTTTGTGAATGAAGACGGACTTTCCTTCCGTAAGGATTTCTGGAAGCTGCTCAAAGACATCTGCGACAACTACGGCTGCACGGCAGAAATCATGGAAGACCAGTACTTCCCGGTCACGGCCAATAATAAAGAGTGCGTAGATCTGGCGCGGAAAGCCATCGCGGAGCGCGTGGGCGATGTCATGGAAGATACCGAGCCATGGATGGCTTCGGAAACCTTTGCCATCACCGAGTCCACCTATCCGGGCCTCTTCACCTTCACCGGCGTGAAAAATGAAGCGCTGGGCACCGGAGCGAACCACCATACGCCGGAATTTGATATCGATGAGAGCGGTCTCAAGGTCGGTGTCGAAGCGGCACTCGCCTATGTCCTTGCCATGCTTGAAGAGAAACCGGAGATCAAGTCCTTCCATAAGGAAGATCTGAAGCTCATGCTGGAGAGAGCGGAATAAATGGGGCTAGCCCATAGGGCGTGCCGTTCTTTGATTATATATGAAAGCTCTGCTCTCTAGTTAGAAGTGAGGAGTGAGGAGTGAGGAGTGGTGGTGCGGCGCATAAAAATCAGAAGCGTCGCGGAGTATAAATAATGGCGATGCCCGAAGGTAGTATTTAGTCGCCAGTCGCCAGTCGCCAGTCACCAGTCACCAGTCACCAGTCACCAGTCACTATTCTTTGGAGCTCCCTATGACGAATACCATCAAACTTCTTTTCCTTGCGCTTCTCACCCTCTTTGCCCTCTGGCGGACGCGAAGCCATGATGATGCCATGACACTGGTGACGGCAGGCATGGTGACACTCTGCTTCGTCCTTTCCGCGTGGCATGTGTGGAGAAATCGGAAATAAAAAGAGCCTTCGGGCTCTTTTTTTAGTGAGACTGAGAGACTGAGAGACTAGGAGACTGAGAGACTGAGAGACTAGGAGACTGAGAGACTGAGAGACTGAGAGACATCAGAAGTCTAAAGTCTGACATCAGAAGTCTGAAGTCTGAAGTCTGACATCTAAAGTCTAAAGTCTAAAGTCTCCAAGTCTTTCAGTCTTCCAGTCTCAAAGTCTTCAAGAATTCCAGTCCGTTTCATTTCCCCTGGCTGATTTTCTGACCATCTTGTATAATGGAAAGGTAAAAAATCTAATGTTTTAATGACAGGACTATTACATCTGAAGGGAAAGTTTATGAGTTTGACGGAACTACGCAAATACGGGATGGGATTTCTTCTTATCGCACTTTTGCTCTTTGTTATCTGCGGATGCGGGAATGTGGCGGTGAAGAAGGAGGCGGAGAGAAAGACGATCGTTGTCGGGATCGACGCGTACCCTCCCTTCAGTTACATCGACGAGAACGGAAAGAGTTCCGGCATCGATGCCGAGCTCGCGCGGGCGGCTTTTTCGCGCATGGGCTATCATGCAGAAATTCAGCGCATCAACTGGGAGAAGAAGGATGCGCTCCTTTCCTCAGGCGAGATCGATTGCATATGGAGCTGCTTCTCGATGAAGGGGCGCGAGGATCAATATCTCTGGGCGGGGCCTTACCTCATGAGCCGTCAGGTGGTGGCGGTGAATCCCGACAGCGATATCCGTACACTCGCTGATTTGGAGGGGAAAGTCATCGCAGTCCAGTCGACGACGAAGCCGGAGGGGATCTTCGGCCATCCGGGAGGACGCATTCCTACCGTGGGAGGCCTTTACAGTTTCTTTGACAGAGACATCATCTATACCTACCTTTCAAAGGGCTATGTGGATGCGATCGGTGCGCATGAGACGGTGATCGTCCAGTATATGAAGGATTATCATACGGCTTTCCGCATCCTGGATGAACCATTGATGGTGGTCGGCGTCGGCGTGGCTTTTGACAAAAATGACAAACGAGGCATCGCGGAGGCGCTCCGCCCTGTGATCCGGGAGATGAGCCGCGATGGCACGACGGAGGAAATCCTGAGCCACTACGTGGATCAGCCGAAGAGTTATCTGGAGGGACTGCCATGATGCATAAAGTCGTGATCGTGAAAGCATGCCGAAGCGAAGCGGCGCTTCTGTATCTGATGCTGATCCTGTCCCTATTGGTCATGACGGTCGTATATATTCATTCCGGGAAATCGGATCTCGCGCGTCTCGAGGAGGAGATGAAGGATACGGCCGACTATGTGCATACCGAGTATGCCATGACGAAAAAGTTCAATCAGGTGACGGTCATGCAGAGTCTGAACCGTGCCATCGACAAATTGCATAATGTCCAGCGGACGCTCGCAAGAGAACGTGTACCCACGCAGGACATGCTGAAAGAGCGGCTCAATGCGCTGCGACTGACCGGACTTCTCATCGTGGATCGGGATGGACAGGTCATAGAACAGGCGACACGAGAGGGAATGGTGCCGGAGGAGTTTGTCAAGCATATCAGAAATCACGTCATCTTGGATGTCGCAGATATTCCGCTTAAAACGTATGCAGACCGGATCCGGCTTGCCGATGGCTCTTTCATTGATTTCGCATCGGGACACACGCAAGAGGATGACCGGGTGTTCATCGCCTACTACCATACGCCGGTCACCTATGCCGATGGCTACAATCTGAATCTGCAGAAGATCCTCTCCGGATTCCATACCTACGCCTCAATGGAAGTTGTCGTCGCGCAAGGAAATACTATCATTGCGGGCAATACGCAGGATCTTTCCGAAGATCGGGCGAGGTATGAGGCCATCGCCGCGGCTATCAAAGAAGCGGCTTCCCAAAGAGAAAATGTGAATGAGCCTATGGCGATCCGCGTGAATGGGGTGAATTACTATGCGTCCATGAGCAATGGCCGAAACTATTTCATCTACCAGTTTGTTCCGGAATCCCATGTTTTCAAAGACCGCACCAGACACCTCCTCTATGCAGCCATCGTATGCATCATTTTCGGGGCGATGGTCTTATGGAGCCGCCATAAGTCGGATGAGAAAGCCGCGCTTCAGGCAGAGGCGCAGGAGCGGCGCTATCAGGCCAAGCTCCTCGAAAAAGCGCGTGAGGCAGAAGCCGCAAATCAGGCGAAGACCGAGTTCCTGCGACGTATGAGCCACGACATCCGCACGCCGATCAATGGGATTCGCGGCATGATTGAAATGGCAGGGCATTTCGAAAATGATGCGGCAAAGCAGAAGGAGTATCGGAAGAAAGTCTATGAGGCGTCCGGCTATCTCTTAGAGCTGGTGAATGAGGTCCTCGACATCAGCAAGCTCGAGTCAGGCGCGATCCTGATGGAGCATAAACCCTTCGATATGAAAGAAATGTTCGAGGGGATCCGGGCCATCGTAGAAAGGCAGGCGGAGGAGAGGCAGATTTCTATCACCTTCAGAAATGACTGCCGGCATGCCTGGTTCATCGGCAGTCCGCTCCATGTGAAGCGGATGTTTATGAACATCATCGGCAATGCAGTGAAGTACAATAAGGACCGGGGCGAGGTGAATGTATCCCTTTCGGAAGAAAGTCTCTCGGAGAACGAGTCGCGCATCATTTTCACCTGCAGGGACAATGGCATCGGCATGAGCAAAGAATTCCAGCAGCAAATGTATGATCCGTTTTCACAGGAAATGATCGACGCGCGCACGTCTTACACCGGTACCGGGCTTGGGCTTTCCATCGTGAAGCGGATGCTCGATCAGATGGGCGGCCGTATCGACTGCGTCAGCGATTCCGGCAAGGGGAGCACCTTCACCATCACCCTGCCGCTCGCACTCGACCTTTCGGAGAAGCCTGAGATCGAAGAAAAGGTGAAGGCAGACATCGAAGGTCTCCATCTCCTTGTCGCGGAAGACAATGAGCTCAATATGGAAATCGCGGAATTCCTGCTGGAAAATGCAGGCGCCACCATCACCAAAGCCATGAATGGGGAAGAAGCGCTGCATCTCTTCGGAGAGGCGAAAGAAGGCACCTACGATGCGATTCTGATGGATGTCATGATGCCTGTCATGGACGGCATCGCGGCCACGCGTGCCATTCGCGCTCTTCCGAGAGCGGATGCGAAGACCATCCCCATCATTGCGATGACGGCGAATGCCTTTGCCGAAGACCGTGAGCGTGTCCTTGCCGCCGGTATGAATGAGCATCTGGCCAAACCTCTCGATGCCGCTCTTCTGATCGAGACGATCGCAAGGCTCGCGAAGAAGTAGCCTTTTGTACATGGCATGAACGAAGCAACCCGCTCGGCGAAAGCCGAGCGGGTTTTGACTTTGGGAGGCGGGGGACTAGTGGCTAGGGATTAGGTTTGCGATACGAGAAAACCGCTAGTTTCAAACCTCCGCGGCGCTTCCATAATTTCATGCGCCGCACCACCTCCGTTGAACCCACTGAACCCTCTGAACCTGTTGAACCCGCTGAACCTCTTTCGCACGCAATCAAAGGGTGGCACGCCCCATGGGCGAACCATGAACCCTGACTCTTGAACCCGAAACCTTGAACCTTTATACTAAAGCCATAGAGACGAAATCGATATAACCATTTCCCAAAGGAGTTTTTCATGGCAGTCAGAAGAAAAAGAGCAGCAAAAAAGAGCAATGGACATCCATTTCTGGTTCTCCTCTTCTTTATCGGCCTCGTGGTGGGCTCGGCATATATGACAGACCGGATGACGAACGCACCGACGGCGGACAATGCGAATCAGGTGACGGCGATCCGTCATATTTTCAATGACAAGGAAATGCAGGGGCTCGTCCCGAAGGAAGACCAGGGGACGCCCGAGAGCGTGAAAGAAAAGATCAAGGATATCATCAATAAAACCGTCGTCGTCGAAGCCAAAGCGGACGATGAGAAGAAGCCGAAAGATGCAGAAGTCACGAAAGCTGACGGGAAGACAGAGCGCATGAAAGAGGATGAGGCGAGAGAGACAGAGCCGACGAAGGAAGTCTTCAGCATCGACAGTGTCGTCTCCAAGATCACAGGCGGAGAAGAGCCGAAGGCGGAAACACCGAAAGAAACGGTCGAGGCTTTTGCTTCTTCCGCAAGGACAGAGAGCGCAGTCTCTCGTGAGAGGAAATCTGCGCGGGCTCCTTCCTCCGTAAAGAAGACGGAGCCCGCAAATGCAGCACCTGCAAAGTCCGGCAAGAGTGAAGCCCGTGCGAATGGCAGCTCCGAAAAAGCATTGCCGGCCAAAGCGGCATCCATCTTGCCGCCGAAAGAAAACGCTGGCGGGCAAGTGACCGGCCGCCTTGCCATCGTCATCGATGATGCGGGGCGCGATCTGGACTCCCAGCACATCTATGAACAGATGGGCATCCCGCTCACGCTGGCCGTCATGCCGGATCAGGTGCATACCAGAGACGCCGCACTCTCGTGGCGCGCGCACGGACTTCCCGTGATTCTCCATCAGCCCATGGAGTCCGTCTCTGGCATCGGCATGGAGCCGAAGGTCATCTTGACGTCCATGAGCGATGCGGCCATCCGGCAGATGCTGAGAGACTCGCTTTCGCAGCTGCCGGAAGCCATCGGCATCAATAACCATCAGGGATCGAAGGCTACCATCGACGCGAGGACCATGGATATCGTCATGAATGAGCTTCACCATCGCGGGCTCTTCTTCTTCGACAGCCACACAAACAGCACGACGGCTGCGGACAAGGCTGCGAAGACATACGGTGTGCCCTACGTGAGAAATGATCTCTTCGTCGATAATTCGGCCTCCGTCTCTGACATCTGTGCGATGATTCAGGAGGGCGCCGATCGCGCGAAGAAAAAGGGCACGTATATCATCATCGGCCACTGCCGTCCGCACACTGCCGAAGCCTTCCGCCAGATGGTACCGAAGCTCAAGGCACAGGGAATCGAATTCGTGTACCTGTCGTCGTTGAAAAAGTGACTGGTAGCTAGTGACTGGTGACTAGTGATTAGGGCGGCTCGTGCTAAGGAAATCGTTAGCGATGCCGCGTCTTGCTTCCTCCTTCGAGTAATGCTATTAAGTTAAGCGGCAGAACATTCTTGGCTCCCCATCGGGGGAGCTGCCCGAAGGGCTTGTGCAAGCGAACTTGATTTTTAGGAGCAAAGCGACGCGAAAATCAAGTGAGACGCCATTTTGAGCGCAGGGAGATGGGACATGCCAGCGGTCAGCAGACCGATCACGCTGCAATTTTTTTCGTATCGTCATCCTGAGCGCAGCCGAGAGATCTTTGTCACTTGCGGTGAAACAGATCGTGTGACTCATCTAGGGAAACGCTGATTAAATCGCAGAGTCGGATTTCATATGGATTTTTATACATAGCTTCGTCATCATCTTCCTTA
>UQRR01000082.1 GCA_900543455.1 uncultured Dialister sp. | reverse complement strand
CTTCCGGATTATAGAAGAAATCAACGCGCCCGCCCCTGCCCTCCGCACCAGAGAGTGACATCCGGCTGCCCGGGACAGCGAGGAGATCGCCGAAGGCCATCACCTGACAGCCCGGAGTGAGCGCATAGCGGACGAGCTTATCAATGTAGGATGTCGGTGTCACGCACACCGGACAGCCCGGCCCCGAGAGGAAGGTGATCTGCGGCGGGAGCATCTGACGGATGCCCGAACGGTACAGCGCGGAGGTATGCGTCCCGCACACCTCCATAAGAGTCAGCGGCGGCCCGTCGTAGCGGGCAAGCCAGCGGGCAAGTTTGCGTTCTTCCATAAAAGGCTCCTTTGAGAAATAGGGGGAAAGGGTTCAAGGTTCAAGGTTCAAGGTTCAGGGTTATGGGTTCAGGGTTCAGGGTTGTGGGTTCAGGGTTCAGGGTTGTGGGTTCAGGGTTCAGGGTTCAGGGTTCAGGGTTCAGGGTTCAGGGTTCAGGGTTCAGGGTTCAGGGTTCAGGGTTGTGGTGGCGGCTTCGCCGCAGTATAAATCTGGCGATGCCCGAAGGTTTGCGATGACGGTATTCCTCGTATCGTCAGCCTTCCCCTCGAGGGGAAGGTGCCCCGTAGGGGCGGATAGGGCACTGGCGGCATGAAAGAGAGCGGGAAAATGCGTCTCAAGTACGTCGTTTATGAAAGCACCCTATCCACCGCTGACGCGGTCCCCCTTCCCCATGCGGGGAAGGCTTAGGCGGAGCGACGCTTCGCGTCGATTTTTATAAAGGGCGATGACTGAAAGGGGTATTTAAGTCCCTAGTCCCTAGTCACTAGACACTAGTCACCAGTCACTCCTCCCCGATTTCCTTGAACAGGGCGATCCAGTCCTTTGCCTCGTCCTTTTTCACGATCTGAATCGCCATGCCGGCGTGGACGAGGACGTAGTCCCCGAGCTTCACGGGCACCATGGAGAGGTTCACGCGGACCTCGGAGCCGGAGAAATCGACCATGCCATGCGTGCCTTCGATGGAGACGACGCGGCCGGGATATGCTACACACATAGGGATGCTCCTTTCGAAAATATAGGGTTCAGGTTGGTAGGTTCAGGGTTCAGGGTTAGCCCGTGAGACGTGCTACCCCTTTGATTGGGAATGAAAGAGTGGGAGCGGGTTCTATGGGTTCAGTGGGTTCAACGGGGGCGGTGCGGCGCATAAAAATAAAGAAGCGCCGCGAAGTTTTAGAATATATGGTATTTACGAAAGATGAGAAACCTGTGAACCTTTTGAACCTCTTAACCTATGAGGATTCATATAAAGGGTAGAAGCTATTTTCTGCTTTCATCCTTCAAGGTTGTGGTGGCGGCTTCGCCGCGAATATATATGGGGTATACCTGCTTGAGACGTTAGACTTGAAGACTAAGAGACTTGAGATGTCAGATGTCTGACCCCTAATCCCTAGTTACTAGTCACTAGCTACCAGTCACTAGTCACTACTCATCACCAAGCAGTCCATACCATGCCTGTCCGAGCGCGATGCCGCCGTCACCAGGCGGGACTTTTTCATTGGTATAGACAGAAAAACCGCGCTCTTGAAGTGCTTCCCGCGCACGGGTCAGGAGGAGCTGATTCAAGAAACAGCCGCCGGAGAGGAGGATACGCGAGAGGCCGAAGTGCTCCGCCGAGGAGAGGATCATCTCAGCGATGGCCTCGTGGAAGGCGAGCGCCTTTTCTTCTATTGTACCATGGGACGCCAGCAGCGCGCGGATGAGCTCACGGCCATCCCACAGGAGACGGCCGTCCCGCTCTTTCCCTTCCCAGAAAATCTTCGGGGCGTGCGTGGCTGCCATCGCGGCGGCTTCCAGCGCCATGGGGCACTCGCCTTTGAAATGATTCTCCTCGCCAAGCCCCAGCAGCGCCGCCGCCGCATCGAAGAGACGGCCCATGGAGGAGCTTTCTATCGTATTCACGTGATGAGAGAGTGCGGCGCGGACGAGAGGCGCGCGCGGATCCTTCGATGGAAGGTCTGCCGCGGCCAGATAAGAGAGCGCGCTCTTCCATGCCTGTTTCATAGAGGCATCGCCTCCGATCATGGAAACCGGCGCAAGGTGTCCCACGCGCTGCATGGACGTCCCCTCGCAAAGGAGGATTTCTCCGCCCCAGATGCTGCCGTCCTCGCCATAGCCAGTACCGTCAAAGACGAAAGCGAGTGACTTCTCCCGCAGATGGTGCTCCGCCATGACAGAGAGCGCATGGGCGTGATGATGCTGGACGGTATAAAAGGGAAGTCCCCTCTCTCTGGCTATTGTTTCTCCCATCATGCGGGACAGGTAGGCAGGGTGCCGGTCGGAAATGACCGCTTGCGGCGAAAGCCCCAGCAGCTCTTCCCAGTCCTGCTCCGTTTTCCTGAAGACCTCCTGCGACCGTTCATTTCGGATGTCGCAGGGCACCTCGGCCGGATACAGCGAGCCGCCGCCCGCCAAGGCAAAGCCCGGTGCCATGTCCGCCCCTGTCGCAAGGACCATGCCGGATGGTGCGTCTCTCACCACCGGTTCGGGGAGAAAACCGCGCGTCCGTCGAAGGAGCTGCGGATGCCTTCCCTGCCGCTGCATGACGCTGTCGTCGGCGGGGCGCAGGATCTCCCTGTCATAGAAGAAAAGCCCTGCGATATCTTCCTCTGCTTCGTAGTACGCCCGCGCTTCCTCGTCCTTACAAATCATCGGCTCGCCGCTCCGGTTTGCACTCGTGACAATGAGCGGCGCGTCTACGCCGCTAGAAAGCTGTGCATAGAATCCGGTCGAGGGCAGACAAATTCCCAGTCGCGGCACGCGAAAGGCTACTTCAGGAAGCACCTTGCGCGCGGGCGCTGCCAGCAGGATCGGGCGCACCGGCGAGGTGAGCATTCCGATTTCTTCCTTCGAAAGCTCCGCCCACGCCTTTGCCATGTCGATGTCTTTCATCATCAGTGCGAAAGGCTTTCCGCTGCGGTGCTTCATGCGGCGAAGACGGCTGGCCGTCTCTTTCATGTCCCCGCGGCAGACGAGCTGATACCCGCCCATGGCCTTCACCAGAAGGATCGCGCCCTCTTTCGCAAGACGGATCGCTTCTGCCATAGCCGCCTCTTTTTCAAACCGTCCCTTCCTCGTCCACCCCTTCAGCTGCGGGCCGCAGTGCGCACACGCGATGCTTTCCGCATGGCATCGGCGGTCAGAAAGGCTTTCATACTCTTTCTCGCAGTCCTTGCAGAGAGGGAAATCCTTCATCGCCGTCCGCTCACGGTCATAGGGAAGCGCCTCGATCATCGTATAGCGCGGCCCACAGGCGGTGCAGGACGTGTAGGGGTAGCCATAGTGGTGGTCCTTTGGATTTCTCATATCCGCCAGACAGTCTTCGCAGATGCCAAGATCCGCCGGAAAGAGCGGTGCGCGCGCCGCTCCGCCGCTTGGGATCGCGCGGAAATCAGGCAAAGGCGCATGGGCGATCTCCTCCACGCGCATTTCCGCGACCTCCACAGGCGGCCTCGCCGCCCGTATATCCTCCATGAAAGAAAGGAGAGCCTCGCGGCTCCCCTGTGCAATGATGGTGACGACGCCGCCTTCATTCCTGACGGTGCCAGTGATATGATGCGCCCCTGCCAGACGGCAAATGAGTGGACGGAAGCCCACGCCCTGCACACGGCCGAGGGCAGTGATGCGATAGGTCAGCATAGCAGGCTCCTTTCAGAAATAAAAACTCCGCGTGTTCAACGGGTTCTATGGGTTCTATGGGGAAGGTGGCGGCTTCGCCGAGATCGATGGCTCAGGTCGCAGCTGTTCTGGCATTCGTTATCTCACATACGACGTTTCTCACCGCTCAGGATGACGAAACGGGGGCGATGCCCGAAGGCCGGCGGATAACAGGTTTCCCGTTTAGAGTTTCCAAACATCGCCCGCCTGATCGCAAATGACAAAGATTTCTCGCTGCGCTCGAAATGACGATACGAGAAGAGCGGTGTCTCACATTGGTTTTCATGCCGCCGCGTGGATCCATCCTGCGCCTTTGGCGCGGCCCCTCTCCAGGGGCCTGCTCAGTTGGGGTAAAATTCCTAATCCCCAGCCACTCATCCCTAGCTACTAGTCACCAGTCACTAGCTACCAGTCCCTACTCTCCCGCCTTCTCGCAGATCCACTTCGCAGCCTCTTCGTAGCCTTCTCCGGTCTTTCCGCTGACCTTGAAGACGGGCGCGGTCTTATTCAGATGGCGGATGCCTTTCATGAAAAATTCTTCATCGAAGTCCAGATAGGGCATGAGGTCGACCTTGTTCAAAAGGATCATGTCCGCTTTTTCAAAAGCGAGCGGATACTTGTACGGCTTGTCGCTGCCGTCTGCCACGCTGACGATGAGGAGCTTCATGTGCTCGCCGATATCCAGCTCGGCAGGACAGACAAGATTTCCTACATTTTCGATGAAGAGGACGCCCGGCGCATCGAAATCCATGGTATGTACCGCGTTATGCACGAGCGGTGCGTCCAGATGGCAGGCGCCGAAGGTATTGATCTGCGCCGCCTTCACATGCTGCTTTCTGAGGCGCTCGGTGTCGATGTCGGACTCGATATCGCCCTCGATGACATAGACCTTGCGCGCGATGTACTTCATGAGCTGCTCGAGCGAGGTGGTCTTGCCCGTCCCCGGTGCGCCCATGACATTCACGGCGAAAATATTCCGTTCCGTCAGGTAATGTCTGACATGCTCGGCAATGTGATTGTTATGGGCGTAGATGTTCTCCATCACGCCGGCTTTGACCATATGCATGGGGTATCTCCTTTTTCTTATTATGCAACTGGCAGGCAAATAGACTGCCATAGAAGGATTCAAATTTCCAAGTCCACGCTCTCTATATAAAACTCTTTCCCGATCTCTGTCGGAGAGCCATCGCCGCCGCAGCGGGGACAGGTGAAGGAGAAGCGCTTGCGTTCAAAAAGAGCGCCGCAGTGGTCGCAGCGCATCTTCGGCTTGATATCTTGGATCGTCAGGATCGCCCCCTCGCAAAGGGTGCCTTCGGAAATCACATCAAAGTACATCTGGATGGACTCTCCGATGAATCCCGAGTCTTCTCCCACGACGAGATGGATCGCTTTCACAAGACCGCCCTTTTCACGGGCGGTCTTTTCTGCGATGCGGACGATTTCCAGTGTCACCGGGTACTCATGCATGGGGCTCATCCTTTTTCACGGGTGGACGCGGACGGGCGGGACGCACCGGCGCTTTCCCGGTGAGCGTGAGCACGAGGGCTTTGTCCTCGCCTTTCTCCCACTCTTCCTTCATCGTGAGGCACTTCACCGGACAGTTCTCCGCGCATACGCCGCAAGCCACGCATTTCTCGCGGTCGATCGTCCACTTCCGGGTCTTCCGGTCGATCGTGATCGCCTGCATCGGGCAGCTGTGCTCGCAGCGTCCGCAGAAGAGGCATTTCTCGATGGTATTCTTCACATGATGCGGATTCTCCGACTGCGGAGTCTCTTCTTTCGGCGCGGGAGCCGGTTCCACCTTCGGAGCCGGCGCACATGCCGACTCTGCCTTCGGCGCCGGCGGCGCGGGACGCACGCGAGGGCGGCGAGTCAAGACCTTGCCCTGATAGGTGGTGACAGCGGCTTTATTCTCTCCTTCTCCCCAAGTCTCTTCAAGGGAAAGGCACTTCGCCGGACAGTCCATGGCGCAGGCACCGCAGGTGATGCACTTGTTGCGATCGATCGTCCATGTACGGTTTCTGCGGTCGATCGTGATGGCGTCCACCGGACAGGTCTTTTCGCACTTGCCACAGAAGAGGCATTTTTCGATTTCATTTTTTACGTGGTTGTCAGCCACAGCCACTTGTGCCGCTGCCGGCGGCTGCGCTTCCTCCATGACGGGCTGCCCCGCCGGTCTTCTTCGGATCTTCGAGACGCCGCGAACGGTGATCTCTGTCCGATTGCCCAGGTAGCAGCCGAGCGAGAGACACTTCCTCGGGCAGTTGTCGATACAGGTACCGCAGTTCACGCAGGCTTCGAGGTTGATGCGCCATGTACGGTTCGCACGGTCGACGGTGATGGCGCCCGCCGGGCAGTTTCTTTCACACATGCCGCAGAAAACGCACTTCATCACATTATTGACGATATGGCTTCGGTCATCCATGGCGAGCATGGCTGCATTCTGCGCGGCGACAGTCTTCTTGACTTCGCTGACGCCCTCCTTCTTGACGGCGGTCAGAATGATTTCTGTCTTCTCAAGGCCCGGCATCGCATAGTGCGGATCCATGGAGAGACACTTCTTCGGGCACGCCTCCACACACGCGCCGCACTGGATGCAGGCGAAAGGATTGATCTTCCATTCGCCGGTCTTTCTATCGACAGTGAGCGCGCCGGATGGACAGCTTCTCTCGCACATGCCGCAGAGAATGCACTGACTGACATCATTCACCACGCGCCCGCGGACGCCTTTGCAGAAAGTCTTCGGCGCAAGCGGGTACTCCGAGGTCACCGGAGGCTTGAATAAATTCGCCACGGCCTGTTTGATATATACCAGGTAACTCATAATTGCCTCCTTTGGATGGGTGACTGGGGACTAGTGACTGGTAGCTAGGGATTAGGGATTAGGGATTAGGAGCCTCGAGTGACTAGTGACTTGTGACTTGTGACTGGTGACTAGTGACTCGTGACTCGTGACTTGAATACCACTTTCGGGCATCACCATCATCTATACTCCGCGGCGCATTTCGTCATCCTGAGCGGAGTGAAATGTCGGATGTTCGATCATGTAAAGGCGGAACAGTGAGAACTGAGTCGAAGGATCTGGCGCCGCACCACCATTTCGCATTTCTCATTTCTAATTTCTAATTTCTCATTCAAGCGAGGCTTTCATCCGCAATCAAGGGGCGTCACGCCCCACGGGCTAACACTGAAGTTTGAAAGCAGGGATAATTAGTAGCTAGGGATTAGTGGCTAGGGATTAGGAGCGCCAAGTGACTAGTGACTGGTGACTGGTGACTTGAATACTGCCTTCGGGCATCGCCCCATATATACTCGCGGTGAAGCCGCCACCTTCATTCCTAATTCCTAATTCCTAATTTCTCATTCGGGCAAAGCTTTCGCCTGCAATCCATGGACGAACCGTCCCGTGGGCAACCCTTGAACCCTCCACTATCTTTCGCAGCAGCTGATGCAGGGGTCGATGGTCAGGATGATATTCGGCACATCGGCGAGGTCACAGCCCTGAAGCATCTTGACGAGGGCCGCGATATTGCAGTTCGTCGGGGTGCGGAGGCGGAAACGCTCGAGATTCTTTGTGCCATTTCCCTTGACATAATAAATGGCTTCGCCGCGCGGCTGTTCGACGCGGGTGAAAAATTCGCCTTTGGGCGGGACGCCGCGGACAGGGGCTGCGATCGCGCCTTGCGGCAGATTTTGGAGCGCACCGAGGATGATGTCGATGGACTGATAGAGCTCGCCGATACGTACCTTTGCACGGGCGAGGCAGTCGCCGGCCTGCTCTAAGACCGGATGAAATCCCAGATCCCTGTACGCGCCGTCATCGTCGGCCATGCGGTAATCATTCGGGACGCCGCTGGCACGTGCCATCGGACCGACGCAGCCCAGATCCATCGCATCATTCATAGAAAGGATCCCGACGCCTTCCAGACGTGTCTGGATGGTATCGTCATAGAGGAAGACAGACGCCATCTCTTCGATATCCCGGCGCAGGCCGGTGAGCTTCTCTTCGATGTCCTTCTTCATGGCATCCGTGAGGTCACGGCGCACGCCGCCCACCTCGCAGACGGAGAAGATGACGCGGCCGCCGGTCGTTTCTTCGAAAATATCCAGGATCGTCTCGCGAAGACGCCAGCAGTGCATGAAAAGACTCTCGAAACCCAGCGCATCCGCGCCAAGCCCGAGCCACAGGAGATGGCTGTGCAGGCGGGAAAGCTCATGCCAGATCGTCCGCAGGTAGCTCGCACGGCGCGGCACGTCGATCTCCATCAGCCCTTCGATGGCCTTTGCATAGCCCCAGCCATGCCCGAAGGAGCAGATGCCGCAGACGCGCTCTGCGACATAGATGAACTGCTTGAAATCGCGCTTTTCGACCAGCTTTTCCAGCCCGCGGTGAACGTAGCCGATGGACGGCACGGCGCGGACGACCTTCTCATCCTTCAGCTCCAGATCCAGATGGATCGGCTCCGGCAGGACCGGATGCTGCGGACCAAAGGAAACCGTAGTGAGTTCAGCCATTGCCATCCTCCTTCTTCACGACAGATGCATCGACGCCCAAACCACTTCGAAGGTTCACCTTCACGGCCTGCTTTGCGTGGACGGCATTCGACAGGTCATGCCACGGCGTCTTCTGCGCGAGGTGGTAGAAATGCCCGCCATAGTCCACATCGGGCGCGATGAAACGGACATCCAGCCCGAAAAGATCGTGGATCTCATTCTCCCACACAAAAGCGTACCAGTACAGGCTCGTGATGCTCATGACAGAGCCGTCGAGCGCCGCGGTCAGCCGCAGGTGGTAGAGGAAATAGTTTTTATCAAAGGTGTATGTCAGTTCGAATCCCTCCGTGGTACGGGTGCAGAGGATCTGAACCAGACGGCAGCCTTCTTTTTTGAATCGCGCCACACGCTCCAAGAGGTCTTCCGGGCGGATGGTGATGAATTGCTGTTTCATAGATGTTCTCCTTTGGGAGGGGGATAGAAATGGGCTCGGGGTTCAGGGTTAGCCCGTGGGGCGTATCGCCCTTTGATTGCGGGTGAAAGTTCTACTCTCTAGTTAGGAGTGAGGAATGAGGAGTGAGGAGTGGTGGTGCGGCGCATAAAAAGCAGAAGCGCCGCGGAGTATAAATAGTGGCGATGCCCGAAGGCGGTATTTAAGTCA
>UQRR01000081.1 GCA_900543455.1 uncultured Dialister sp. | reverse complement strand
CAAACTTCAGGATTGTGGTGGCTGCTTCGCTGCCATTTTAGACAATGCGATTCTCGTATCGTCAGCCTTCCCCTCGAGGGGAAGGTGCCCCGAAGGGGCGGATAGGGCACAAGCGGTATGAAAAAGAGCGGGAAAGAGCGTCTCAAGCAGGCGATGTACGAAAGCACCCGATCCACCGCTTCGCGGTCCCCCTTCCCCCATGGGTAATGTTATTAAGTTAAGGAAATTGTTAGCGCCGTAATGACTTGCTTCCCCCTTCGGGGGAAGTGCCGAAGGCAATAGGGGCATGCCAGCGGTATAACGCTCCATGTTGAATAGTCCGATGCTATCGATATTTCAACATCTTCAGGCAATACCGCTACGTTGCCCCCTCAGCCCTTCGGGCAGCTCCCCCGATGGGGAGCCAAGAGGATTCGGCGATTTCCTGCGCATTCATTTCGGCGTCTACGAGAACAGTCTCGACAGCCAGCCGCCTTCCTGGGGCTTTTGTGGCGAGGCGGTGTCTTCTTCATAGGTGTCCACCATGGTGCGGATGCCTTTGGCAAGCGGCGTGTCCTTCGCCGAGAGGACGAGGGGGACGCCGGTCTTGATGGACTCGGCGGCCGTTTGGAAATCGTTCGGGATGACGTAGTGGAACTGGTGGCCCAGGATCGCTTCGACATCCTTGACATTGATGCGGGTGCGCGCATTCGAACGGTTCAGGACGTAGCGGATCTTATTGTCATCATAGCCGAGCTCTTTCAGCGCATCCGAGCCGCGCTTCATATTCTTGATGGTCGGGATGAAGTCGACGATGCCGATAAAATCGATCACCGTGGAAAGATCCATGAGGGAGAGGTTGAGCGCACTGAAGGTCGAAGTTGTATCAATGATGAGGTAGTCATACTCGAGCTGAAGCTGGACGACGAGGTCACGGATGAGCGTCGTGTCAAGGTTGTACGCCTCTTCGAGGAGCTTCGGATTCGCCATCACATCGAAAGAGACGCCGCCGGAGGAGAAGGGCGTCAGATACTCAGCGGCTACGGTGTCATCCGGATGCTCGCGCATGGATTTCTCCGCGTCTGCGATCGTCTTCTCCGGCGTGAGCCTGAGCGCACTCGCCGCGTCGCCGAACTGCAAATCCAGATCGATCAGACAGACGGTGTGATGGCTCTTCGCCAGCTCCGCTGCCATATTGATGGCGATGAGCGTCTTTCCTACGGCGTATGCCGTGCTGAATACAGTAATGATCGTGCCTTTGCGGCCTACCATGGACATCACGCCTCCTTCGGGGATGTTGGTTGTTGCTGGTTGTTAGTTATTGGTTGTTGGTTGTTTGGGCGGATTCGACGAGAGGTTCGGCAGGTTCTATGGGTTCAACGGGGGTGGTGCGGCGCATAAAAATGGGAAAACGCCGCAAAATTTTTAGTTTTAGAAAAACACGTTGTTCACACAAGGTGAGAACCCCTTTGAACCTATAGAACCTATAGAACCCGTTGAACCTGTCTACCAAAGTAGATACCATCGAGAAGAGACAGCCGATCGGCTGTCCCTTCTCAATGGCACCTGCTATGCAGCAAGTACCATTGAACCATTAGGTAGCTGGCTTTTCCGCAGCAGTGCTGATCAGGTCGCTAGAATCGCTGAATACGGCTTTGATCTCCTTAGACAAGTCGCTCTGCTGATAAATCAGCCAGCCAATGCCGACGATGATCGCCAGCATCAGTGCGTATTCGACCATATCCTGGCCTTTTTCGCCGAGTACCGGTCTGACATAGTAGTCATAGATCTGTTTTGCTCTGTTCATCATAATGATTTCACCTCCTTTTCGTGAAACGCATGGAAACGGAATATATAAAAAGTCTCTGAGGACTCTTTATCAAAATGAAGGGGTTCAAGGTTCAGGGTTCAGGGTTCAGGGTTAGCCCACGGGGCGTACCGCCCCTTGATTGGGGATGAAAGCCTCATTTGAATGAGAAATTAGAAATGAGAAATGCGAAATGGTGGTGCGGCGGCATAAAAATATAGAAGCGCCGCGGAGGTTTGAAACTAGCGGTTTTCTCGTATCGCAAACCTAATCCCTAGCTACTCATCCCTAGCTACCAGTCACAAGTCACTAGTCACCAGTCACAAGTCACATATTTTTTTGCGCCGCACCACAACCTTGAACCCGCCAACCTGAACCTTGAACCCATTTCCTCACTGTTTACCTGTTTTTCGTGGTACTGCTCTTTCCGGAGTACCTGTCCATCGCTGCCTTGATCCTTGCCCTCTGGGCTTCGGCGTCAGCGGCGGTGCGGGTAGGTTTCTGTATCTTTACGGCTGACCGGGCGGTTTCCTGCTTTGCCTTTGTCTCCGGCTTTGTCTTTTCTCGGCGGGCGACGGTCAAACGATCTTTCTGCGCCTCGTAGTCTTCCTCGGTCATGGGGACGAGGATGGGCTCACCGTGGATGTCGGTGGTACGGAGAAGGTAAGACTTCGGCCTTGGCGGCGCTTTTTCTTCGAGGATGATGGTGTCATCGTCTTCGGGCTTTTCGCCCCAGAGGTCACGCTCCTCGGTGTCTGTCCCCTGCGGAACAGGCTTTCTCGTCTCTACGAGTTCACGGTTTCTTGCGGCACGCTCGATTTCCTCATAGCTTTCCTTCATGCGCTGACTCATCGGCGCAGGGGTATCGTCTGATACGAGGGTCGGGGTGATGAGGATGATGAGTTCGCGCTTGTCGCGGGTATTCGATGTATGGCGGAAGAAACGCCCGATGATGGGGAGATCTCCCAAGAGCGGGATCTTAGATACGATTTTCGCATCTTCGGAATTGATGAGGCCGCCGATCGCCATGGTCATGCCGGAGCGGACATTGACTTCGGACTCGGCCTCGCGGGTCGCGATGCCCGGTACGCTGAAGGAGTCGATCTTGACGCCATGGCTGTAGTCCAAGGTCGATACTTCGGCATGGACCTTCGAGGTGATCTTGTCTTCCGAGTCGACGACCGGCTCGATATTGAGCTTCACGCCGTATTCATGCCAGTCGATGGATACATTGCCATTGCCATCCGAGACAGGGATCGGGATGCGTCCGCCGATCAGGATGTTTGCGGTCTTTCCGGACATCGTCGTGATGGACGGGCGGGAGAGGATGCGCGCCTTGCCTTCATTGATGAGCGCCTGCAGGGTCACATTCACATTCGCGATGTGTGAGCCCAGCCAGCCGCCGTGTTTTCTGGAGGAGGAGAAATCTTCGCCGCCGTAGAAGAGACCTGCGGTGCCTACGGTGATGTCGTTATTGGGATTATTCGAACTGCTGCCAGAGCTGCTGCCAGATCCCGGGGTCTGCGACCAGTACTGGATGCCGAGGTTCTTGGTGTAGTCCGAGTTGATTTCTATGATCTGTGCCTCGAGGCGAATCTGGCTCGGATGCTCCATTTCAAGAAGGTCAATCACGCCGGATTCATCGCCGCCCGTGTAGAGACCGGCGATCTTCAGTGCGACGTCGCGTTCATACTGGTTCTCGACCTTGCCGCGGAGCATCACGCGGTCCTTCATCATCTGCACATGGACTTTCGGATAGCCGATGGCATCCTGGATGGCGCTCGCCATGCCGCGGTCATTGCCCGCGACGTACACGGTGTACTCGGTGCGCCGCCCGCCGTCTGACCAGACGATGAGAGAGGTCGTCCCTGCTTTCTTCCCGACGAGGAGGAAATCTCCCGAAGAGAGAAGCTGCACATCGGCGATGGCAGGATTTCCGACCGCAAGGCGTGTGATGCCGGACGCGGCCATGTATTTTGATTCATTCAGAGACACCTCGACCGGTTCAGCGGCGCAGGCGCTTCCAAAGGAGAGCATCGCAGCTGCGAGGAGGAGTCCGATTCTTTTTTTCATTCCGTTCATCTTACTGCCCCCTCGTTACGCTGGTACCACGAATGACTTCAATGCCCTGCCCGACCGTCTGTCCCGCACTGATGGAGACCTGCGGCTGGGGCGTGCCCTGCGGCGGGTATGGCGCATAGGACGGCGCGGCCGGCGGCTGCGGATCCGGCTTCGGCAGCGGGATCACGTAGTAGGCGACCGACTCTGTCTCATCTGCGCCGTCTACCGGGCGCAGCATCAGCTGTACCTGTCCGACCTGCAGGGAGGCGGTGAGTTTCGCCGCATCATAGGGCGAGAGAGCGACTGTCGCGACAGCGGGCGTCCCCATCGAGGATGTATCCGTGCGGCGCGGCGCGGTCGGCATTTTACTTCCATTCGATTCATCTTTTCCGTCTTTGTCGTCCTTCTTCGGTGCGACGTAGCCCTGACCCATGCTGGACTTATTGATGGCCAGCAGCAGGACATCACGGAGCAGCATCTTCGAAGTGACGCGGTTCTTCCCGTCCTGGCTGGAAATCAGAAGGATATCCACATGGTCGCCGGGCTTCGCAAAGCCGGAGACGCCGGAAATGTCATTGATGG
This sequence comes from uncultured Dialister sp., assembly GCA_900543455.1. Taxonomy (GTDB): domain Bacteria; phylum Bacillota; class Negativicutes; order Veillonellales; family Dialisteraceae; genus Dialister. Next base: position 4,634 of record UQRR01000081.1, on the reverse strand, counting down.
CAAAAGACAGCGCACGCATCCCATCCGGAATGAGCCCCTGAAAACCAGCGCCTGCCGTCACATCGAGCTTACGTCTCGTGATGACATCGCCCGCAAGGATGGTTACGCCCGCCTTATGCCCGACGATGAGCTTCTTGTCTGTCAAAGCGCCCGGCGGGAGCAGACTTTCCGGTACGACAGAGGCTTTCAGCATATCATCCGTAATGACCGTCCGCGGCGAGATATCCGTCGCTGCTTCGATGACGGCGACGCCCGCTACTTCCGGCGTCTTTTCTTCTTTCTTGCCTTCGAAGGAAGACAGCGTACTGTACAGGATGATGAAGATCATGAGCGCAAAGAAAGCGCAGAGAAGGATGAGCTTTCGAGGTGACATCTTCCCCGCGGCCTTGGCCAGTTTATCTGCTAGTTTCATGTAACCCCCTCTTCTCGGGATACCGTTTTTATTCGACACCTTACTCGTCGTAAGGAGAAAATTCTATCGCATCTGATGTGCATTTGGTGATACTATACGCATTTTGGCTTCATTTTACCATACTGGTTTAATAAATTCTATACTTTCATAAGCTTCTATGTATTTGGGCAAAAAGCATATAGGTGACTAGTAACTAGTTACTAGTATTGCGTTTTGTCAACTGCTGGACTTAGTTAGAAGTGAGAAACCAGGAAGGGGCGCACAATTCATATAGCGCCCCAATCCCCCTATTATATAAAACAACTTGTCCGCCATTTATATCAAACTCCACGGCGCCTCCTAATTTTATGCGCCGTACCTTCACTCCTCACTCCTCACTCCTCACTCCTAACTTAATTCGGAAGTTGACTTAAATACCAGTTATAAAAAAAGGAAATGCTAGTGACTAATCACTCCTTCCCCACGATCGTCACGCCGCCAATGTCATAGAAGCGTGCCATCGCGGCATTGCCCCAATGAGCTGAATCGGATTTCAATCCCACGGCGTAATGGTGAAAGCCTGTGAGATATGTCCACAGCTCCCCCTCATACGGCGGCCGCTCGGTGATAGAGAGGACCGCCGGTGTCCCGCGCATGGCCTCAGCCTCTCCGAGCCAGTGGTCAAACCATCTGGCATTTTCCACAAATATCCAGAAGGTCATGGCAAAGGTGAAGGCGAAGTATCCGATGGCCAGCCGCTTCATCACCCCTGCCCCCGGCAAACGGACCGGCGAAGCGCCAGCGCGATCAGCGGCGTGCTGCATGAGAAGCGCCGCCGTCAGGCAAAAGATGGTGCTCGGGAACAGACTGCGGAAGGGAAACTCCGGCGAGACGCACATGATGATTTCAAAGAGCAGGCTCGCGGATAGAAACCAGAGCGAGAGACGGACATATTTCCTGCCGCCGGAAAAAGAATAGATTTCTCTCCTCTTCCGAAAGGCTTTCATCAGGTAGAAATAGAAGGGCGAGAGCAGCAGCGTATGAAACCAGATCGCCACGAATGCTTTGATATGAAACTGGAAGAGCTGGAAACTCTCGCCGCTCTCTTCCATGCGCACCAGATTTCCCGGCGCCAGCATGAGGATGCCGTATCCGATGGAGAGGCCGAGAAAGCCCGCCAGCATCCAGCGCTGCATCTCCCCCTTCTTATATATGTGATATAAATAAAACAGTCCGAAGAGCCCGATCCAGCAGAGCGTATTTTCATTTCCGTTTCCGGCAAAGAGCCCCAGAAGGAAGAGGAGCGGCGAGAGCCAGCCTCCATAGCGCACTTCCCCCTCCGTCATGTAATGCCGGATATAAGGCAGCAGCCACGCCAGAAGGAAAACCATCGGCCAGAGATAATTGCACGAGCCGTCCAGCCAGATGAAGATGCCGCAAAAATTCGCCTGAAAGGTCCAGAGAAAGAAGCCGGTGATGAGGACGCTCTTCGCAGGAAGATCCATCGTGACTTTCCCGCCGCGTGCCGTCCACTGCATGAGGAGGACGAGGAGCACCACCGTGAGCGCGATGGCCACATTGAAGACGCCTCGCGGCATCCAGAGGAAAAACATCGCCATCGACTGCGCGACGATGCGCCCACCCCACGTCAGGAAATACGACCACGCCGACACGGCAATGTCCGAAAATCCTGCGATGCGCCGCGCGTCCGCTGACAGCGGCTCGTACATGGAGTGTCCTTCCCACATAAAGGAGTACACGTAGTCATCCCCCGCACTGCGCATCATAAAGCTGTTCAGGATAAAGATCACAAAAAATATCAACCCGAGTGCCAGCCCGAGCTGCTTTTTTTCTCTGGTCACGGAAATCATAAGCCCCTCCTCGTCATTTGGCTCTTATTCTAAAGGAACGGAGAGCGCGGCGCAAGGGAAGGGAAAAGGGGTTCAGGGTTAGCCTATGGGGCGGCTCGTCCACTGATTGTGGATGAAAGCTTTGCTCGCCAGTTAGGAGTGAGGAGTTAGGAGTGAGGAGTGCTGGTGCGGCGCATAAAAATATGGAAGCACCGCAGAGTATAGATAGTGGCGATGCCCGAAAGTGGCATTTAGTCACCAGTCACCAGTCACTAGTCACTCGAAGCTCCTAATCCCTAGCCACCAATCCCTAGCTACCAGTCACCAGTCACCAGTCACTAATCCCCACTTGAATTTTTAAAGTTCGGCGCACCTAAGCCATTTTTTCTTCTCCTCGCCTTGCTTTTTCCTGTTTCTTTATATAGAATATAAAAGAATTTTTAATCTAAAAGGTTTTTATTCCAAACAATCCCACAGGAACTCTCATGCATACCTACGACAGAAACTACTTCAAGATCGCGCTTCCTGCCGCACTGGAAGGGCTCTTCATGATCCTCCTCGCTTCGACCGACCTCATCATGGTCGGCGCGCTGGGGGCTTTGTCCATCGCAGCGGTCAGCATTTTCCTGCAGCCGCGTCTCATCCTGCTCTGCTTCTCCCGCTCTCTCGCCTCTTCTGTGACACTGCTCGTTTCCAAGAAGGCAGGAGCCGGCGACACGGCAGGCTCGGCGGATATCATGAAGAAGTCGCTCACGCTCTGTGCGATCTTCATGGGTCTTTTGCACATCCTCTTTTATATTTTCCTGGATGACATCTTCTACCTCATGGGCGCGAATGATGAGTACATGGCAGAAGCCATGGCGTATGGCCCCATCGCACTCGCCTCGGTCTACGTGACCTCGCTCACACTCATCCTGCAGGCAGTGCAGCTGGGCTACGGACGCACAAGTGTCATCATGAAGACGAATGTCTGCGGCAATGTGGTGAACCTTGCGCTGAATGCACTCTTGATCTTCGGCTTCGGCCCGATCCCCTCCCTCGGCGTGACGGGCGCAGCCATCGGCACGCTGGCGAGTACGATCTTCACCCTCGCATGGACCGCATGGATTTTGAAAAGCGAATCGTTCTTCTCCGGCGGAAGCTACCTTCCCGACCGTGCGTATTTCCATCGCATCATGCCGATCCTTCTCAGCATCCTTTCGGAGCAGGGCAGTGAGCGCGTGGGCATGGTGCTCTTCGGCCGCATGGCGGCAGGACTCGGTACGATCCCCTTCGCGGTGCACAGCATCTGCATGAACATCTGTGACGTCTACTATGACTTCATCATGGGCTTCGGCAAGGCGAGCATGGTCATGGCGGGGCAGTCCTGCGGCAAGGGCAGCGAGGAAGACTGGCACGGCTACAAGAAATGCGGCCTCAAGTGGAGCTTCATCCTCTCGGCCATCGTGTGCGCGGCGATCTTCTTCTTCCGCTCTGACATTTTCGCACTGTACTCGGATGATGCCTCATCCATGGAAATCGCCTCTGTCATCATGATCTTCGTCGCAGTCGTGAGTTTCCCGGAAGCGCACGCGATCCTCTCTGCGGGCATCCTGCGCGGCTCAGGCAAGGCTGCACAGGTGGCCGGCTACTCTTTCCTCTCCATCACCTTCCTGCGCCCGCTCATGACCGCCTTCTTCCTCTATGTGCTGGACCTTGGCCTCATTGGCTGCTGGTGTGCGCTCCTCCTTGATCAGATCATCCGCGCCTCCTGCGCGACCGTCCTCCTCTACCGCCTAGAACACAAAGGCTGGCGGGCACTCGTCGCAGGGGCTTAGGGGATGAGAGTGACTGGTGACTGGTGACTGGTGACTGGTGACTGGTGACTGGTGACTAGGGACTAGGGACTAGGGACTAGGGATTAGGGATTAGACGTTAGATTTTAGATTTTAGACTTCAGACTTCAGACTTTAGACATCTGGCTTCTGGCTTCTGGCTTCTGGCTTCTGATATCTGACTTCTAGCTTCTGTCCTCCGGTCTTCGGGCATTGTCAGTATTTATATTTATACTTCGCGGCGCTTCCCTATTTTTATGCGCCGCACCACCCCCATTGAACCTATAGAACCTGCTGAACCTTGAACCCTGAACCCTGAACCCTGAACCCTGAACCCTTTCAACGATAGCTCTTCGCTATCGTTTTTTTGTGAAGCATTTGGTGCTTTGGCGTATTTTTGATACAATAAACCCAGTACAAACTTGGATTCTAGTATTGCGTACTTCGATTAAGAGGACTTTCCATCGACATACAAATGCAGTCAGAATTAGCGTCGTAGCGACTTGCTTCCCCCTTCGGGGGAAGTGCCGAAGGCAATAGGGGCATGCTAGCGGTATAGCGTGCTATGTTGAATAGTCC
>UQRR01000080.1 GCA_900543455.1 uncultured Dialister sp. | reverse complement strand
CTGGCGCCGCACCAGCATTCCTAATTCCTCATTCCTAATTCCTCATTCGAGCAAAGCTTTCATTCAGAATCAGTGGACGGAGCCGCCCCACGGGCTAACCCTCCAAGAAAGGAGCCTCGCCATGGATCATTCACAGTACCTCACCAGTATGGGCATCACCCTCTGCCGGCGGGCGCTTTTTTCCTATACCAGCCAGCCGCAGGGAAGCTACGGACTTCACGTGATCTTCCGAAAATTCGTGAAGGAGAAGAAGATCCTGATGCACGACCGTGATCGGGACAACTGGTGCGCCTTCCTTTCCGACTACATCGTCTTTCGCCTCTACATCGCCAAGTACATCCTGAAGGACTATGCGAAAGACTACACGCCGCTCCTTCATATTTTCGAAGGCATCCATCAGATCGAGGATACCTTCCCCGCCTTCTTCCGAGAAGAGGCAGACCCGGGGCGTGCGGTCGGCGACCAGTCCTTCCTCCCGCCGGATCTGGATACGCGATACCGGGCAGAGGACATGGACCATTTCTACAATATCTTCAATGCCGTTTCGACCCAAATGGAAGAAAAGCCGCTGGAACGGAATCAGCGGCTGAAAAGCATCATCACGAGCTGTCTCACCATCCTTTCAGAAAAGAATCATGTACCGCTCTACACACCGATTTTTTATTTCTTCAGTCAGGAAACGCTCCGCTATGCCCAGTTCCTTGCGGATTTCTATAAAGGCCTCATCCCGGATGAGTTCTATGAGGTCATGCACGCCAGACCCTATCAGGCTGTCAAGAAAGAGGAAGATCCCTTCTATACCAGCTACCATCTCCCTGCCTGCATCGCCATCTTCGTCTCCCTGCTCCTCCTCTTCGTCCTCTACGAGGGCGGATGGGACGTCGGGCTGAAATAAAAAATGAAAAATTAGAAATGAGAAATGAGAAATGCGAAATTGTGGTGCGACGCAAAAAATAATGAGGCGCCGCGGAGTTTTGAATATATGGTATTCACAAAAGACGGGAAGTTTGAAAGCAGGTATGAGTGGCTAGGGATTAGGGATTGGGGATTAGGAGTGACTAGTCACCAGTCACTAGTCACCAGTCACCAGCCACCAGTCACCAGTCACTAGTCCCTAGTCACCAAATTCCAAAGTCCCAAACAAAAACGGAACCGTTTCTGCGAAACGATTCCGTTTTTCTATTTCAGCATATCCAGAAATTCCTTCCTGAGCGCGCCGTCCGTCTTGAAAGCGCCGGAGGACGCGAGCGTCCGTGTCTTTGTCCCCGGCTTCTTGATGCCGCGGGCGGTCATGCAGGAGTGTTCGCCTTCGATGAAAACAATGACGTCATCGGCGTGTGTCACGAGACGCATGATGTCTCGGATGTCTGTACCGATGCGTTCCTGCAGCTGGAAGCGCTTCGAGACGGCATCTGCGATGCGGGCGATCTTCGAAAGTCCGATGACGCGGCCGCGCGGGATATAGCCGACTGCGACCTTCATATTGTACATCAGCGCAATGTGGTGTTCGCAGTGGGAGAAGATGTCGATGTCTTTCACGACAACCATATCGCTCTCCGGCGTTTCGAAGGTCTTTTCAAATTCCTTGGCGATATCTTCATTGGATACCGCATTATAAGCGAACTGCTCCGCCATCATGTCAGCAAAGCGCTTCGGGGTCTCGACGAGGCCTTCGCGCGCGGGATCATCGCCGACGGCTTCGATGATGAGCCGCGCAGCTTCTTCCAATTTCTTCCGATCGACCATTATACGCCTCTCCTCTCTGGATCCCAGATGATCTTGTGCAGCTGCACCTGGACCCGTACATCACTCAATCTCTCTCGTCTGACATACTCCACCAAGTCGGCAGGGGCGATGCGTCCCCACACCGGGCTCACATAGAAGGCGGGGTCTTCGCCTTTGTGGAAATGCGCGCGGATGATTTCCTTCATCTCATCCATATCCGCCTGCGAGCTCACGACGAATTTCAGCACATCCTCTTTTCCAAGGAGTAGGAAATTCTCTTCCCGCATCCGCTCCTTCATGCCGCTTCCGCTGCACTTGAAGTCCATGGTGTAGAATGTCCCCTGCGGCCGCTCTCGGAAGAGCGCTGCCGCACCATTCGTCTCGATATTCACCTCATAGCCCTCTTTGCCAAGGACTTCGCACAGGTGCCGAATGGGATGGAGCATCGGCTCGCCGCCCGTCAGCGTGATCTTCTTCCATGGGAAGGCATGGATGCGGGATAGGAGCTCCTCTTCCGTCAGCGCTTCGGCGGTATCCGCGAGCGAGAGCGAGTACGCGGTATCGCAGTAGCTGCAGCGCAGATTGCAGCCCGCAAGGCGCACAAAGATCGCCATGAGGCCCGTGCGTTTCCCTTCGCCGTCGATGCTGTCGAAGATCTCCGTCACGTGGAAGAGCCCGTCATCATAGCGGTACGCTTCAGTCTTTTTCATACGTTGCCACATTCCCTTCCGTCTCCTGCACCGACACGCGGATGCAGTGAGGAATGCGGTCGCAAAGCCACTTCGCGATGTTCTCCGCCGTCGGATTCAGTCCTTCCAAAACATCATTGATGACATGGTGGTCGAACTGGTTCACGATCTCCTTGATCTTGGAGAAATCTACGACCATGCCATTGTGGTCGAGCGTGTCATTCTGCACCGTGACCGTAATGATCCAGTTGTGTCCATGGAGATTCGTACATTTGCTTTCATAGTCCAGATGCAGGAAATGCGCACCGGATACTTCGATTCGTTTCGTTACTGTAAACATAGATTTATCGTCCTTATATAAAATATGGATGAGTTCAAGGTTCAAGGTTCAAGGTTCAAGGTTCAAGGTTCAAGGTTGTGGTGGCAGCTTCGCCGAGATCCTTCGACTCAGGTCGCAGCTGTTCTGGCATTCGTTATCTCACATACGACGTTTCTCGCCGCTCAGGATGACGAAACGGGGCGATGCCCGAAGGCCGGAGGGAAGAAGTCAGAAGTCTAATGTCTGACGTCTGATCCCTAATCCCTAATCCCTAATCCCTAGCCACTAATTTTCCAGCGCCGGATCCTTGACGCCATTCGCTGCGAAGGCGGCTGCCCTGTCGATGCATGTGCCGCAGGTGCCGCAGGGCTTCTCCCCGCCCTCATAGCAGCTCCATGTGAGCTCATAGGGCGTATGGAGAGCAAGGCCGGTCGCCACGACGCCGGCTTTATTCATTTCCGCGAAGGGGAAGACCAGATGTACCTTGCCATAGGTACCGATGGAGACGGCATCGCCCATCGCTTTCAGGAAGGGCTCGCTGCAGTCGGCATAGGCATCGCCCGCTGCATCGTCTGCGTGCGCGCCGATGTAAATATCGACCTCATCCTCCTCAAAGAGGCTCGCCGCGAGCGATGCCGCTGTCGAGAGCATGAGTCCGTTGCGGAAGGGTACATAGGTCGAGACCTTGCCCTCCCCGTTCTTGGCGATCTGCTCCGCGTAGCTCTCGTGGACGATTTCTTCTGTGGAGCCCGCGAGGAGGGAGCAGTTCGAATACTGGAAAATGGCAGAGAGATCAAATTCGTAGTGCCGTACATGGTAGTACGCTGCGACTTTGCGTGCCGCAAGGATCTCTTTTTTGTGTTTCTGCCCATAAAAAATAGAAGCAGTTACGACGTTCTCTGCTCCCAGTCTGTCTACCGCCAGCGAGACGCAGGTGGTCGAGTCCACACCGCCGCTGGAGAGGATAATAGCTTTTTTCATCTTGCCTCCTGTTTTTTATAGTTGGTGTTCAGATGACAACTGAGATGGATATTTTTCGGTGCGCCTTGGCACTTATGTTACTGAAAAACTGAATGGGTTCAAGGTTCAAGGTTCAGGGTTCAAGGTTCAGGGTTAGCCCGTGGGGCGTGCCGTCCTTTGATTCTGGATGAAAGCTCTGCTCGAATAAGGAATGAGGAATGAGGAATGAAGGTGGCGGCTTCGCCGCGAATATATATGGGGCGATGCCCGCAAGTGGCATGTAAGTCATTAGTCACAAGTCACTTGAGACACCTAATCCCTAATCCCTAGCTACTCATCCCTGCTTTCAAACTTTGAGCCAGCCGTTCCTTCCGTGTTTCCAGTAGCTGGTTTATTATAGCACAGATGGCAAGGAGAAGGTAGGCAAAACGAGCCAGTGACTCGTGACTGAAGTGCCACCTTTGGGCATCGCCTCTTTTCGTCATTCCCTCATCTATACTTGATAAAATTCCTGAAATCTAAAAGTTTTTCCACCTATACTCGAAAAACTTTTAGATTTTTGAAACTTTCTTAGTGTATAATAGATAAAAAGCAAGGAGGTGTGCCATGATTGAACGACCTTATTATTTGAATCAGCTACTTCGCGCGAAGGATACGGATTTCATCAAAATCATCACCGGCATTCGCCGTTCAGGAAAGTCCACGCTGCTTGAGATGTTGAAGAAGCACCTGCTCACTCAGGGCGTCCCAGAAAATCACATCATCCACATCAGCTATGAGCAGATTCCCTGGTTTCCGTTGGAAAAGGCAGAGACTCTCTATGCGTACATCAAAGAGCATATCACGGAGCCTGCCCATCGCTACTACCTTCTCATCGACGAGGTACAGGAGCTCGAAGAATGGGCGAAAGTCATCAACGGGCTGAAAGCGACGTTTCCACTCGATATCTACATCACTGGCTCAAACTCGCGTCTCTTCTCAGGCGAGTATCTGACTTACATCACAGGACGGTACATCGAAATCAAAGTGTACCCGTTGTCGCTTTCCGAATTCATGACATTCCGCGGCTATGACGAAAGCAACGTCGCAAAAGCATTCAATGAGTATCTCACCATTGGTTCTTTCCCAGCCGCAGCAGTCGCGAAAGACCCCGAACTTACAGAAGTCATCAACAGCGGCCTCTTCGACTCCATCTTTGCACGAGACATCATCATCCGCGGCGGCATCCGCAATGAAGGCGTCTTCCTCAAAGCCGCCAAATTCATCATGGAGAATATCGGAAATCCTCTCTCCGTGAGTGCTATCAGCCGAACGCTGAAATCGCAGGGCTCTTCCGCGAGCGCGGATACCATCGATAACTACCTCACACAGATGGTCAATGCCTATGTGCTCTACCAATGTGAACGCTACGACATCCGTGGCAAAGAGCGGCTTCGCACCAATGGCAAGTATTACGTAGCTGATCTGGGGCTTCGCAATCGTCTCATCGGCTACCGCAGAGGAAATCTGGGGCACGTCATCAAAAATCTAGTCTACCTCGAACTCCTTCGCCGCGGCTATACCATTTCCACCGGCCTTTACAATTCGCTGGAGGTGGACTTTGTCGCACAGAAAGGCACAGACATCCGCTATTACCAGGTGTCGCTCTCGGTCATGGAAGAAACCGTGCTTGCCCGCGAACTTGCGCCGTTCCAGAAAATCACAGACAATTTTCCCAAGTACCTCATTACCATGGACACCATCGATTTCTCACAGAATGGCATCATCCACCAGAATCTCTATGACTTCCTGCTCGGGAAAAATAAGCAGTGACCGATGCCCGCAGTGATGCGTACTTTATCATTTTTTATTCCCATTTTTATTGCAAACGATTCTGTTTGATTGGACTAAAGGAGAACCCACTATGCACGGCGGAGACGCAGATGAATTTATCGATTATATGAATGACGGAGAGGCCTCTGTCCGTCACAGAAGCTTTGTCTATCGTTTTTCCGGTCTGAAATACCACACCGGACGGCATCAGTATCGGATCAGCATCGAGAAGTACCGCTTCACGAAGGAGCCTTTTGAAGACTTCATGGAGCTTGTCTATCACTACGAGTCGGAGGATGCAGAGGATGTCCTGAATCACCTCACCGAAGACATCCTCTGGGATGGAAAGAGCTTCTACGAGCTGGAAAAAGCATTGACATGGATCGACTGGTAAACAAACGTCGCTTCACAGGATTCCAAACACTTCGCGAACCGCTTCGCCTAAGTTAGGAGTTAGGAGTTAGGAGTTAGGAATTAGGAGTGAAGGTGCGGCGCACAAATAATAAAGCGCCGCGGAGTTTTATGAGTCATGCACAAATCATCCTATAAAATGGGGGTATTGGGGCACTTTATGAATTGTGTGCCCCTTCCTCCACTCCTCACTCCTCATTCCTCACTCCTCACTTTTTCGTAACGTATCGCGTGACAGTAGAATCAATGAAAATCATGCATAAAAAAAGCAGCCTCGCGGCTGCTTTTTTATGTTGCTCAGTCCTTCGGACGAATGACAACGTATCTGTACGGTGCTTCGCCTTCGGAATCGGTGGAGACGGCGTGGTCGTCCTGCAGAGCCAGATGGATGATGCGGCGTTCACCGGCAGCCATCGGTTCGAGACGGATCTCTTCGCCCGTGCGTTTCACCTTGCCTGCGAGGCGTCTGGCGAGGGCTTCCAGGGTATCCTGGCGGCGCTCTCTGTAGTTTTCGACGTCAAGCAGGATGAAGTAGTGATGGCGGAAGGATTTCCCCGCGGCCAGGTTCGTCAGGTACTGGAGCGCATCCAGTGTCTGTCCGTGCTTGCCGATCAGGATGCCAAGGCCATCGCCCACGAGATTGATCATGATCCGTTCTTCGGTCATGCGGCATTCCATGGTGACAGCAAGGTGCATACCGGCAAAGACGCCCGCAAGGAAGGTCTTTGCTTCTTCCGCGACCTTCTTCTGTTCTTCCGGATCGAAGGTCGGCTCTTCGCGCTCGGCTTTCTTCTCTTCTGCCGGCGCTTCTTCCTTCACTTCTTCGGCAGCTTCTTCTGCCTGTGGTACTTCGGCCGGCGCTTCTTCCTTCACTTCTTCGGCAGCTTCTTCTGCCTGTGGTACTTCGGCCGGCGTTTCTTCCTTCGCTTCTTCGGCAGGGATTTCTGCCGCCGGTGCTTCTTCGGCAGGAGATGCTTCTTCGACAGTGTCTTCCTCCGCTTCTTCATCCGGTGCAGAAATGTCTACGACCGCCATCTTCTTGTGGATGAGGCCGAAGAGTCCGCTCGAGGGCTGTTCGACGACATGGACGACAGCTTCTTCGCGGCTGATGCCGAGCTTTTCCAAGCCTTCAGCGACAGCAGCTTCGATGGTTTTTGCTGTGATTCTGACTGTTCTCATTTTTCATCAGCCTCCCCGGTGCTCTTAGCAGGCACTTCTGCCTTAGCCGGCTTTTCATCGCCGGCCGGTTCTTTTACTTCTTTAGGAGCTTCTGCTTTGGAAGGAGAGGCTTCCTTGTTTTCGTCTTTGGGTGCATCCGCAGGCTTCTTCACGACTTTCTTGATGACTTTCTTACGGATGATCTTTTTCTTCTTCACTTCCGCTTTCGGCTGGTTCTCTCCATGAACGGTAAGTGTTCCTTTGGGAGCTTTGCCGCCGATGCGTTCCTTCATTTCGCCCCAGTACATGATGGTCTGCTGGACGAGCTGGTAAAGGTTGCAAACGATCCAGTAAATGACAAGGCCGCTCGGGAAGTTCAGGGACATCCAGCCGATCATGACAGGCATCATGAGCAGCATGGTCTTCTGGTTGCTCGGTGCGTCCTTCGGGGTGGTCTGCCAGGAAATGATGAAGGTGGAGGCAGCAGAGAGGATCGGAAGGATGTAGGTCTCATCCGGTACAGCCAGGCTTTCCAGCCACAGGAAGCTCTCGTGGGCCGGATCATAGGAAAAGCCCTGGAGTGCGTAGTAGATGGAGATCAGGAATGGCATCTGGATGAGGAGCGGCAGGCAGCCGGAGAGCGGAGAGGCTCCGTTTTCCTTGTAGAGCTTGCCCATTTCTTCACGCAGCTTCTGCGGATCATTCTTGTATTTCTTCTGGATCTTCTGCATTTCCGGCTGAATGGCCTGCATGGCCTTCATGGACCGGATCTGTTTCAGGGCGAGCGGGAGCAGCAGCGTCTTGATAATGACGGTCAGGACGATGATGGCGATCCCATAGCTCGGAAATCCCAGGTCTTCTGTCATTTTGTAGCAAAATTCCAGGCAGACGCGCATGACCCCTGCGAGGAGTCCGACTAAGTCCGACAGAAACGGAATCTGAAAATCACTCATTGGTTACTCCTTATACGGCCTATATTGCAGCCGTTACATGCCCGGGCCTTCTGAATTTCAAGAGCCCGGTGAGTTTTCGGGAAATCGATCGGCGGTTATGGTGGGATGGATGGCCGGGGATTGGTAGCTAGTGACTAGGGACTAGGGATTAGGGATTAGGGATTAGGGATTAGGGATTAGGGATACGAAATCAGAAATGGCGGTGCAGCGCATCAAAGGTAAGAAGCGCTGCCAGTTTTAAAACTCGCGGCGCTTTCATTTTATTTTGCGCCGCCCCTTCACTCCTCACTCCTAATTCCTCACTCCTCACTTTTTTCTATGCGAAGCATTGAAAAAAGACAGCCTCTTCACGGGAGCGGGTCGTATCCACCTTTGTGAAACGGGTGGCACTTGGAAATCCGCTTGATCGCGAGCCAGCTGCCTTTTAGGGCTCCATATTTTTGAAGCGCCTGCAGTGCATATTCACTGCAGGTCGGGTAGAAACGACAGCAAGGAGGCTTCAGGGGAGAGATAAACGCTCTATAGAATCGGACAAGACCGATCAGAAGCTCTTTCATCTTATTTCACCAGAATTCCGGCTTTGCGCCACAAGGAAAGGATCGCTTTTTCCGCTTGCTGATAGGTGGCACCGGTCAGGAAGATGCCTGACAGCATCACCACTTCATAATGGGGCGAAAGCTCAGCCATATGAAGGCGGTAGACCTCCTTCATCAGACGTCTTGCACGGTTCCGCGCAAAGGCGTGGCCGATTTTCTTCGTAGTCACGAAGCCCATACGGGTGCCCGGCTTTTTGGTTTTCACCACATAGCAGAGCCCGGCCCGATTGCTGAAACGTTTGCCGGATCTGTAAATCCGACGGTAATCCCTGTTCTGTCTGATACGAGAAGAGCGGGGCAGTGTATACCCCACCCTCTCCTCGCTGATTTCTTGATTAGGCACTTAATACCTTTCTGCCCTTTGCTCTTCTTCTCTTCAGAACAATACGGCCTGCTTTTGTTTTCATACGAGCGCGGAAACCGTGGGTCTGTTTTCTCCAATGGTTGTTCGGCTGGAATGTCATTTTTGCCATGTATAAACACCTCCTTACATCGTGTTGTGCCATTTATTTGCACCATAACAGAATAATTATATCTAAGAGAAGAGGGGATGTCAATAAAGTTTGGAAGGAAATCTTAACAAAGGGTTCAGGGTTCAAGGTTCAGGGTTTTGGCGGCGGCTTCGCGTATTTTAGATGACGGTATTCCCGTATCGTCAGCCTTCCCCTCGAGGGGAAGGTGCCCCGAAGGGGCGGATAGGGCACTGGCGGTATGAAAGAGAGTGGGAAGGAACATCTCAAGTCGACGATTTATGAAAGCACCCGAGCACCGCTCTGCGGTTCCCCTTCCCCTAGAGGGGTAATGCTATTAAGTTAAGGAAATCGTTAGCTACGTAACGTCTTGCTTCCCCCTTCGGGGGAAGTGCCGAAGGC
>UQRR01000079.1 GCA_900543455.1 uncultured Dialister sp. | reverse complement strand
CTCGATGCTGAGTGGCTCTTCCGGCTCCTCCTCCGAGGAGATCATGCGAGAGCTTCAGGAAGCAAGAAAGGATCCGCAGGCAAAAGCCATCCTGATCCGCATTAACAGTCCGGGCGGATCGACAGGAGCGACCCAGGAGATCGCAGAAGAAATGGATAAGATCCGCAGCAGCAAGAAGCCCATCGTGATCTCCATGGGCGATATGTGCGCCTCGGCAGGCTACTGGCTGGCGAGCAAAGGAAATTACATTTTCGCCTCTCCGGCCACCATGACGGGCAGCATCGGCGTCTATATGGACTATACCAATATCGAAGACCTGATGGATAAGGTCGGCGTCAAGAATGATAAGATCAAGAGCGGCGTGCACAAGGATATCCTCTCCATGTACCGCCCGATGACAGGCGAAGAGCGCGAGATGCTGCAGGCCATGGTCGATGATATTTACCACCAGTTCGTCCAGACCGTGGCGGACGGACGCCATATGGATGAAGAGAAAGTAAAGAGCATCGCCGATGGGCGCATCCTGACCGGCCGTCAGGCACAGGATCTGGGCCTTGTCGATGCGATGGGCAATTACTACGATGCACTGAACTACGCTGCCTCGAGCGGCGGGCTCGATGTGGACAATATAGAGACTCGCTCGTATACGAATGGCGCAGTCACTCTCCGTTCCCTCCTTCGCGGCGAAGCCGCCCGGCTCTCGAATGTCATGGGAGAATCCATGGCAGAGAGCATGAAAAAGGCATTGACAGAAGGGGAGAATCCCACGATAAAGTGAGGGGTATTAGACTAAGAGACTAAGAGACGTTAGACTTAGAGACATCAGACATCAGACATCAGACATCAGATGTCTGATGTCTGAAATCGGAAATCAGAGGTCTGACATCTGAAGTCTGGCATCTGAAGTCTAAAGTCTATCGTCTAACGTCTCCAAGTCTGACTTCTCTAACTCTCCAAGACTTTCCGATCGCATCATATTCGATTCCAAAGGAGCAATTCCATGAATACCTTTCTTGATCTTGTCTACTCGCTGATCGTGACACCGCGGGCGGCGCTCTATGACATCACCCGCGGCGAACGACTTCGTGAAGCGGGGATTCTCTGGCTCTTTACGCTTTTCTTGACGGCGCTGTCCGCCTTCTCGGAAGGGCCGGGGCTTCTTGTCGAGTTTCTGGCCGTGCTTCTCTTTCTGGGGCTTTCCCTCCTTGTCCACAGCGCCGTGACCGACTACCTCTCCGGACTTCTCGGCGGGCAAGGGAGCGCGAAGGGCATCACTGCCGGATTCATGGCGGCATCGCTGCCGCTGGCCTTCTCCGTCTTCTTCACATTGGCCGAAAGCATCGGGCTTTCCTTTCTCTCTGGCATTGGTTCATTTGCGATCTGCGTGTGGACCTTCGTCCTTGATGTCCTTGCGATCCGCGAGAATTATTTCTTCTCCACCGGGAAATCCGTCCTGATCGCCATCGCGCCCTATGTGATGATTCTTCTCTTCCTTCTTCTCCTTGCGATGATCGGCGTCTTCGCCGCCGTGGCAGGCCTTTCGGAAATGGAAGAGATGCAGGAAATCGGATCGGTATTGGGATCGATTTGAATGAGATAAGACGTCAGAAGTTGGACGTCAGAAGTCAGAAGTCCGAAGTCTGAAATCTGAAATCTGAAGTCTAATGTCTAATGTCTCCTAGTCTCCCTGGTCACCAGTCACCAGTCCCCAGTCACCAGTCCCCAGTCATCCCCTTTCCTTCTTTTCCAAAACATGCTATAATGAGAAAAACGCAGCGAAGGAGCTTAACTCAGTTATGCTCCTTTTTACGTGTTCATAAAAGAATATCTTATTTTTATGACATGTGATATAATAAACTCCGTATGAATAGTTGCGGGCAGAGTCCGCATTTCTATAGAGAATTTAATTCCTTTATATCATATAAGAACAAAAACTCCTCTGGCTTATGAGCCAAGACAGCCCTGATGGAAAGGGGCGGCCCAGAGCGGCAGAGCATTCCAAAGAAATACGCAAGGAGGAATACCGTATGTGTGGTATTGTAGGTTATGTGGGCAGCGGCGAAGCGTCCCGCTTTTTGATTGATGGGCTGAGACGCCTCGAATATCGCGGCTATGACTCGGCTGGTATCGCTGTCTATGACAACGGCACGATTTCCATCGAAAAGAAGAAAGGTCGTCTGGCAAATCTGGAAGTAGCCCTGAAGGAGCATCCGCTCACCGGTCACATCGGCATCGGGCATACCCGCTGGGCGACGCACGGACAGCCTTCGGATCGGAATGCCCATCCGCATGGCGACTGCCACAACCATTTCGTCATCGTACACAATGGCATCATCGAAAACTACATGACGCTCAAGAAGCAGCTGATCGACGAAGGCCATATCTTCAAGTCGGATACCGACACCGAAGTCGTGGCACACCTTCTCGAAAAGATGGATGACGGAGACTTCTTCTCCACCGTCCGCAAGGTCCTTTCCGTGATCGAAGGCTCCTACAGCCTCGTCATCATGGATAAGGCGGTGCCGGACACCATCATCTGCACGAAGAAGGACAATCCGCTTATCATCGGCCTTGGCGATGGCGAGAATTTCATCGCCTCCGACATCCCGGCCGTCATCAACCATACCAGAAAGATCTATATCCTGGACGACTGCGAGCTGGCCATCGTGAAGAAGGATGGCGTTTCCCTCTTCGATGCCGAAGGCAAGCCGATCAAAAAGGAGATTCAGGAAGTCAAGTGGAGCGCGGAAGCGGCGGAAAAAGGCGGCTACCCGCATTTCATGCTGAAGGAAATCTATGAACAGCCCAAAGCGGTCCATGATACCGTACAGATCCATCTCAATAAAGACGGCTCCGTCAATTTCGACGATCTCGGCTGGACGAAAGAATGTCTCTCCGGCATCGATCACATTCTGATCACCGCCTGCGGCACCGCATACCATGCCGGCCTCGTCGCAAAGCACTACATCGAACGCTTCGTAAAGATCCCCGTGTCTGTAGAGATCGCTTCCGAATATAGATACAGCCGTCCGCTCACGACCGATAAGACCCTCTGCATCGTAGTCAGCCAGTCCGGTGAGACCATCGATACCTTGGCGGCGCTCAAAGAAGCGAAACGTCTCGGCGCGAAGAGCCTCGCCGTGACGAATTCCATCGGCTCCTCCATTGCGCGTGAAGCTGACAGCGTCGTCTACACCCTGGCAGGCCCGGAGATCGCCGTCGCTTCTACGAAAGCCTATACCACCCAGCTCGTGGCGCTCCTGCTCCTTGCCCTCTACATGGGCCAGCTGAAAGGCACACTGAAGCCCGCACTCATCCAGAAGATCTCCACCGCACTGAGAGATCTGCCGGATCAGATCGACACCGTGCTTGATGAAAAAGAACACATGGCAGACGTCGCTGAAAAGCTCATCAAGGCGAATGATATTTTCTACCTTGGCCGCTCCATCGACTATGCGATCGCCATGGAAGGCGCACTGAAGCTGAAAGAAGTCTCCTACATCCACGCGGAGTCCTACGCGGCCGGTGAACTGAAGCATGGCACCCTCGCCCTCATCTCGCCGGAGACCCCGGTCATCGCCGTAGCAACACAGGACGACGTCAGTGCAAAGATGTACAGCAATATTCAAGAAGTCCGCGCCCGCGGCGCCGAAGTCCTCGGCATCGGCTTCGTCGATGACACAGAGATCGCAAAGTACACGACCGAGACCGTCCGTATCCCGAGAGTCGATCCCTTCATCGCGCCGATCCTCGCCGTCATCCCGATGCAGCTCCTCGCTTACTATACCTCTATTAAGAGAGGAAATGATGTGGATAAGCCGAGAAATCTCGCAAAATCCGTGACTGTGGAATAATGGAACCAGAAACCGCTCTGCAAAGCCAGTCCTCGCAGAGCGGTTTTTGTTTGCGCAGAATGCAAGCGCGGCAAGCCATAATCCTATACCGCCAAAGCGAATACAGGATACGTGGAGAAACCAATGCCGACAAACAAAGCCTTCCCCGCGTGGGGAAGGTGGCGAGCGAAGCGAGCCGGATAGGGTACTAGCGGTATGAAAGAGAGGGGGGGGGAAAAGCGTCTCAAGGGCGGAAAATGAGAGTACCGCCTTTCCCGGTATTGTCATTTCGAGCGAAGCGAGAAATCTTCCTTGCACACCGGTCAGATAAAAAATGTGAGGGGAGCGGTAAACACCGTACTTCATACGACTTGGAATGACGGACTTCCTCATATGTACGGTTTTCCTGCCTGCAAGAAAGATCTCTCGGCTGCGCTCGGGATGACGAAACGAGAGGACGGACTATCGTACATTTCCTTTCATCCCGCTGCGAGAGCCAACCTCCGCCCCTTCGGGGCACCTCCTTCCAGAGGAAGGAGGGAGAAGTTCAAGATCCTTTTCCCAATGGGGAAGGCAGCAAAACGAGAATACCGCCGCCCCGACATAAAGCCTTCCCCGCATGGGGAAGGTGTCCCGAAGGGGCGGATAGGACACTGGCGGTATGAAAGACAGATGAGGAAAACGGCGAGATGCGCGGCACATGTGTGGAAAGCGTGAGTTTCTGACTGCGAATGACAAAGATTTCTCACTTTGCTCGAAATGACGATACAGGAGTCTAATGTCTCCTAGCCCCTAGTCACCAGTTACTAGCCGCTCATCCCTGTTTACATTCTCTAAGCGTTTCTTATTTGATGTGCCGTACCAGCTCTCCTTCCCACGGAATCTGTCACAACCGATTGCCTGCATCGTGACGATTTCATATAATAAAGAAAAACGTACAGAAGCGAGGCAAAGACGATGAAACTGCAATATGGCAATACCTGGTGGGGGAGCGAGTGGCTGAAAGCGCTCGAGGAGGCGGACCATGCGAACCGTCTGCCGCGCGGGCGGGTGTATGCCCGAGGCGGCGCAGTCATTTCCATGCGCCGTGAGGGGGAGACGCTGACTGCGAAGGTGCAGGGGACGCGGCGCACGCCCTACCATGTCACGCTGACGCTCCCTCCTTTTCCGGAAAACAAAGTCCAGGCCTTTCTGGATGATGTATCGCGCCATCCTTCGATCGTGACGAAGCTCCTGCATCGGGAGCTGTCACCCGCTGTCATGGCGCTTGCGGAAAAGGCAGGGCTTTCCCTATTCCCTTCCTCGATGAATGACATCGAGATGCATTGCAGCTGTCCCGACTGGGCGCACCTCTGCAAGCACATCGCGGCCGTCATCTATGAGGTGAGCCGTGCCATCGACAATGATCCTTTCCAAGTCTTCTCCCTGCATGGCGTGTCGCTTGTGAGCGAGCTAAAGAAGCGGCATGTGACGATCATAAATGAGATGTCTGCCAAGATCCCGCGCTGGGATGACCTTGTGAAAGGGGAACTGGTCAAGAATATGGCACTTCCCATGGCAGAGGAAACGGCGGAAATCCCAGATTTCACGAAGATCAAAAGCCTCTTTTCCCTATGGATGCGTGTGCTTCCCGCTTCGCCCGCCTTCTATGGGCGCGGTAGCTTCGGCCGCGTCTATGAAAAGACCATGACGGGCGTCAGAAAAGTCGCCGAGAAAGCACTCTTTGATTCGTCAGCCGTTTACGTCGTGGGCGGCGGGAAAGACAGCCTGGAGCTCGCCTCCGTTTCTTCCGTGCATCTCGTGATCGAAGGACTTTCCGAGGGGAAGCTCTATACAGATCGCGGCGACTGGTGGCCGATGAGCCGTTTCCTCGCGGCTCTTCTCGATATGACGGAAGAGGAAGCGCAGGACAGCTCTTACACCGTGCGCGCCTTCCGCGAAGTGGTACTGCTTGCTATACACCTTCTCCGTACCGGGAATGCCATCCCGGAGCTGGTGCGCGTGGATGAGAATGCCATCGCCATCCGCTGGATGCCGACCGAGCAGGACGCAGGCACCGCAGAAGCCATGGGCCTTCTCTCGAAGTGGGTGACCCCTGCCATGGTAGAAATCGCGCGGTACAGAGAGAAGAAATGCTGGGCAAAAGAGCCCGCCGAGGCCGCGCTGTCACTGTTCCTCACGCACTTGATGCAGAACATGGCGAAGAAAAATTTCGCGGACGATCCCATCTACGATCTCTTCTTCATGGGTGATCGCCTGATGGCGCGGGCAGGAAGACCGCATCCCGAGGCTGACGGCATCGCATCGTGGCTGTCCTATTTCCACCTGAGCGCCGCCCGCTGGCAGCCGGTGCTTCTCGTGTCAGACGATCCGAAAACAAAAGCTTTCCGCCTGGACCTCTCCGTCGTAGACAGTGAGGACAGTGAAGGGGAGGCGGTGCCGCTCGCGGAGGTCTTCACGAAGGATGACTATGATGCCTGCCGCTACCAGATCTTAAAGGATATCGACCTGCTTTCTTCCCTCGTGACCGGCATGGAAGACTACATGGACAGCGAAGGAAGGACACCGATCTCCTTCACGGCGGAAACCTTTGCCCCCTTCCTTTTAGAAGCCATCCCGGCCATGCGTCTTCTGGGCGCGCGCGTCATCCTGCCGAAGTCTTTGCAGCGCCTCATCCGCCCGAAGAAGACACTCCGCCTCAAAAAGAAAGAAGAGGGCGCGGCGCGTACACCGACCCTCCTCTCTTTGGAAGACATGCTCGACTTCGACTGGCAGATCGCCCTTGGAGACGAGCGGATCTCCCCGGAAGATTTCGAAAAACTATCCGTCAAAGCAGGCTCCCTTATTGCCTTCAAGGGGCAGTACCTCTATGTGACCGAAGCAGATCTAAAAAAGCTCGAAAAAATGTGGCAGCGTTCGGCCTCCCTCAAAGGGGAAGAACTCCTCCGCATCGCTCTTGAGGGCAGCTATGAAGGCGCGGAGATTTCCATGACGAGCGAGGTGAAGCGACTGCTCTCCTCCATGAAAGAGGGCGAACCAGTCGCGCTGCCGGAAAATGTATGTGCGACACTTCGCCCCTACCAGAAGCGCGGCTATGCGTGGCTTTACAACAACAGCCGCCTCGGCTTCGGCAGCATCCTAGCCGATGATATGGGTCTTGGGAAGACCCTTCAGGTCATCACCTTCCTCGAAAAGCTCCGCGAAGAGGGACGCCTTGCCAAGAAGAAAGCGCTCATCGTCGTGCCGACGAGCCTTCTCTCCAACTGGCAGGAAGAGATCGCCCGCTTCGCACCTCTCCTCACCGTTTTCCTCTACTATGGCGCCAAGCGCGACCTTGCAGATTTCAAAGCCGACATCCTTCTTACCACCTATGGACTCCTTCGAAGCGACCAGGAGCTGCTCAAAAAGAAGAAATGGGAAGTCTTCATCATTGACGAAGCGCAGAACATCAAGAATCCCGATACCGCCCAGAGCCGGGCCGTCCGCGGCATGAAAGCACCCATCCGCATCGCCATCTCCGGCACCCCCGTCGAGAACAGCCTCAAAGAATTCTGGTCCATCATGGAATTTACGAACAAAGGCTACCTCGGCAGCGCGAAGACCTTCCAGACCCGCTATGCGAATCCCATCCAGTATGAGCAGGACAGAAAAGCAGCCGAACGCTTCAAAAGCATCACCGCGCCCATGCTCCTGCGCCGCCTCAAGACAGACAAGACCATCATCAGCGACCTTCCGGACAAGCTCGAGCAGGACGAGTACACACTCCTTACCCCCGCGCAGGCCGCTCTGTATCACCAGACCGTCGAAGAGAGCCTCCGCGTCATCAGCGAGCAGAAGGACGGAGACAAAGCCTCCCTCTTCAAGCGCCAGGGTCTCGTCCTTCAGATGATCCTTGCCCTGAAGGAGATCTGCAACCATCCCGCCCTCTTCACCAAAGAGGACAACTGGGACCCTGCCCTCTCCGGCAAAGCCGAGCGCCTCCTCGATCTCGCAGAAAGCATTCAGGCCAGCCGCGAAAAAGCCCTGATCTTCACCCAGTTCAAGAGCATGGGGGACAAATTGGCAGATTTCCTCGAGAGCAAACTGGGAGAACGTCCGATGTTCCTCCACGGCGGCTGCTCCCTCCAAGAGAGAAAGGACATGGTGGACCGCTTCCAGACCGACCCGAAGGCAAGATTCTTCATCCTCTCCCTGAAAGCCGCCGGCACCGGCCTCAACCTCACCGCCGCCTCCCACGTCATCCACTACGACCTCTGGTGGAATCCCGCCGTAGAATCTCAGGCGACAGACCGCGCCTACCGCATCGGCCAGAAGAACAACGTCCTCGTCCACCGCTTCATCACCAAGAATACCTTCGAAGAAAAAATCAATGAGATCATCCAAAAGAAAAAATCCCTCGCTGACATGACCGTCTCCGTCGGCGAAAGCTGGATAGGAAATATGACGGATGATGAGCTTTCCAAGATATTCCGGTGAGAGTGGGAGACTAGGAGACGTTAGACATTAGACGTCAGACATTAGACATTAGACATTAGACATTAGACATTAGACATCAGACATCAGACATCTGACGTCTCCAAGTCTTAATGATCCCACATACATAAAAGAGCATGCCGACTAAATGCAGCATGCTCTTTTTATTTATCATCATAATGATACCGGCAGGCAATGATGATGATCTGATCCATTTCCAAAGCATAGATTAACCGGTCCTTTTGATTGATCCGGCGGCTCCAGAAACCAGATAAATCCCCTGTTAGTGGTTCGGGCTTTCCGATGCCCTCATTACCATTTCTCTCGATATCTTTCAAAAGCGTATTGATTTTACGCAGCGTCTTCCGGTCCTCCGTCTGCCAGTACAGGTAGTCTTCCCAGCCAATATCCGTGAATGCTTTATTCATCTTCGATCAAGTCTCTCTTTTTACACTGCCCCGCCTTGGCTTGTGCGATACTGGTGAGAAGCCTGTCGTAGTTTTTCTTCGAAGCACGCACATACAGGTTTTCCATCAGATTGTTATACGACTCCTCTGACAGTACGACCACATTCCGGTTGTCCTTGCGTGTGACGATAAGCGTTTCCATATCATCGCAGCAAGCATCGAAAGCACATTTCATATGGCTGCGGAGCGTGGAGTAATTCATGGCAATCATGTCAATCCCATCCTTTCTTGTACCATTTTCTGTACTTATTATAGAAAGAAATCAGATTTTTAGCAAGCGGAGGGGCAGGGAGACTAAGAGACTGGGAGACGTTAGACATCAGACGTCAGACTGAGAGACTAAGAGACTCGGAGACATTAGACATCAATGGTTAGAAGTCAGATATTAGAAATCTGAAATCTGAAGTCTGACATCTGACATCTGACATCTGATATCTGCAGTCTGATGTCTCGGCATCTTTCATCGACAAATATTTGCAGACCGGCGGCTTTCTTTCTGTGTTTTATAACAAAATATGATATAATGTGAACGTAAAAATGCCACAGGGAAAATGACAAACCGAGCGCTTCTTTACGGAAATATCGTGAACGAAAAAATTTCGGGGGGGGGTACAATGAACCCAGCCCCCTTTTTAGACTTGTTGGTTTGTCAAACATATGTTATACCGTGCTTGATGAAATCATGGAGTGTATCTTTTGGAGATTTCCATCCAAGCGGTCGCATTGGGAAGCAGTTATAAT
>UQRR01000078.1 GCA_900543455.1 uncultured Dialister sp. | reverse complement strand
TAGTCCAAACCTCTCAAGTTGACAAACTGAAAAAGCAATTAACGCGGTGAATTCACCTTAACTTAATAGCATTACCCCATCGGGGGGAGCTGCCCGAAGGGGGAATGCTATTAAGTTAAGCTGCATTCTCGTATCGCAGCCTTCCCCATTGGGGAAGGGGGACCGCGTTAGCGGTGGATAGGGTGCTCTCGTAAATGGCCTGCTTGAGACGCTTTTCCCCACCCTCTTTCATACCGCTAGAACCCTATCCGGCTCGCTCCGCTCGCCACCTTCCCCACGCGGGGAAGGCTTTGTCCGTCGTTATTCTTTTTCCACATATGCGTGTATTTGTTCTGACAATGCGAGAATACCATCTTCTAAAAAAAGGCGGCGAAGCCGCCACCTCAACCCTCACCCCTGAACCCTGAACCCTGAACCCTGAACCTTGAACCCTGAACCCTGAACCAAATAAAAGCAAAGTAAAAAGGGGCTGTAAAGAAATGAGGATTCATTTCTTTACAGCCCCTTTTTCCCGTTACCATATCCTGTTCCTCACGAAATCAACCGGCCTTGGCCATTTTTTCGTGATGGGAGGTCGTCATCCACGCCCCTGCCTTCATTTCAGCGACCATGGAGGTCATGAGACGGTACTCCCCTTCCATACGGAGCAGGTCCTCAAGTTTTCTCGTATGGAGCAAGCGACCATAGATCCGTCCGGCTTCTGCGTAAAGCATCAGCGCCGGATGTTCCGATGGATCCCCTGTGATATTGATCCCATTGTCATTCAGGAAATCTGTAATATTGCCAATGAGAGCTTCATACGCATCGAGTAAAGTTTCCATTTTCATCACTGCATCATACATCTTGTTCATGATAGTCTCCTTTCTGCATTCAGCGGCTGCACGAGGAAATAATCCGAAATTAGGAAGTTTACACTCATTTGAAGTGATTTTGACCGGTCTGAAAGGTATTTCCTTCTTCATCCTTTCTGATTCCATTATATCCATCTGTTTTCCGCTTGTCTATAGTTCATGCCAATCGGTTATATCTTTGGTATTTTTCCTCGAAAATATGCCTTTTTGTAGAAACTTTTATGCAGACTCCGGTTTCTTAGCCTGCCTTCCTCACAAATAAGTTCTTTGGATCACAGCGTTCGAACGTAAAATGATCCTTCGAGATGCAATACTCCAGCGACCAGTACTCTCCTGATTCGACAGAGACGGAGATCAGGCTTGGCCCTGCCTGATAGTCTTTCATACGCCGTCCACGGATGTGCCGGGACCAGTGTGCTTCGACTTCGATGACATGTTTTCCCGGGGCAAGATATACCGCAGGGACTCCGAGCGCATAGAGAAAGGTCTCTGCACGAAGACCATCGATGTGCAGGATCGCATTGATGCTGGCATAGTCTATATTTCCCGCATGACGTTTATGCAGGAGAACAATGGCGGAATGCTGGTTGGCCGCTTTCAAACGTTTCATTTTCGTTTTCTGTCTGGCATAGATCAGCCACACGCAGCACACAGCAAAAAGAAATCCGACGATACGCAGTATGTAAAGCAAAGCATCATGATTTTCACTCATTTTCGTCACTCCTTCTTCGTCTACGATACGGAAAACAGGCAGCCATGGGATCTCCGTCGGCTGCCTGACTCGCTTCTCTGTTTTATTCCTTTACAGCAGCCAACGGTAGAGCCCGAAGTAGGCCAGAACCGACAGGGACACGACGCCCGCCGCGGAGATGAAGAACATCCGCATGAAGAGCCGATCCAGCTCGCCGTCTTTCAATCCACCTTCTGCCGAATAAGCCGCCAGCGCCAGCGCACCGCCCGTCGATAAGGGGCTGATGCCTGCGGTATTGGAGACCATGGTGATCGCAGTGACCCATTCGACCGGATTAGCGCTGCTTCCCATCTGTGACAGGATATGCGGCACGGTCGGAATGAGCGTGGGCATGACGACACCGGAGGTCGAGGAGAACCACGAAAGAACGCCTGCCGTGATCCCCAGAATGCTGACTGCGGTCGAGTCGCTCATGATGGAAGCAAGCGCATCCGACAGAAGATCGATCCCACCTGTCAAAATGATGACATTCATCAGCACGCCGACACCGCAGATCAGAAGAAGCGTCCCCCAAGGGATGCGGCGAAGCGCTGCCGTTTCATCAGAAACATTCAGAAACGACAAGATAGCAGCGACGCCGAAGCTGGCAAGTCCCACATTGATATGAAAGAACAGGACAAGGACCACCATGCCCGCGATGCCTGCCAATGTGATGATCTGCTGCCGCGCAAATGAAGGCGTATCTGCCAAATGAAGTACGATGTCTGACCGCAGCCGATAGCCTCCGAAGGCAAAGTAGACCAGCGCGGCATAGACGGTCGAGGAGAGGACGCCATTCACGAGAAGCGGTTCCTCGATGCCGGTCAGGCCGAATTCTCCGCATAGATTCAGCCCGATGATGCCCGTCGCAGCCAGTGGTGACATCCCGCCTCCGGCCGCTCCGAGAAAGATGATGGCCCCCAGCATCGCCGGATTGATATTCATTTCCTTCGCAAGCGTCATCCCGAAGACCATCATAATGGCTGCCGTCGGAATGGTGCCCGGTCCCAGCGCAGAGAGGATGGTCGCAAAAAGGTACATGACGATCGGTACCAAGTAGGTGCGACGCCCGGAGAGCGCCACGATCTTCTTCGAAAGCAGGGCCAAGGTCCCATTCATCTCCGCCAGTCCGAAAAGATAGGTCACGCCCAGAAGCATGAGGAATAAGGAGTAGTTGAAGCCACGGATGATCTCATCATCAGAGATCCCGGCCAGTCTGCCTACGAGCAGTGCGAGCGCGGTACATAACAGCCCCGTATTCATTTTTTTCACAAAGCCAAGAAATATAGCAAGCCCCAATGCTGCAAGCGACGCCAGTGCCATCATGTCCTCCTCGTTTTTATACTAATCATGTGCTAAGACTAAGCTAATCCTTACAAATCATAGCATGATTTTCCTCTTGGAATAAAATACAGGTTTTGCATGAAAGTTATGCTTGATCGTTAAAGGATGGCGACCGGCCCAAGAGCCCTTGCGGCTTAAGGAAACGCTGATTAAATCGCAGAGTCAGCTTTTACAAGAATTTTTACGCATAGCTTCGTCATAGCCTTCCTTAAATAGCTCGCTATTCGCGTCAGGTTATTTCTCGCTATACATAAAAATTCAAGAGTAAAATCTGACAACGATTGAATCAGTGTTTCCTTAAAACGTCTTGCTTCTGCAGGAAGACTCCCCCCCTCCCCCCCTGCCCATGAAAAAGAGAGAGGAAAGCAGGCGGTCATGAGCAAGAGCTGTGAGCGGCAAGAAAAAAACACACCCTCGATCTCTCGATAGGTGTGTTTTTCAGATCTCACTCTTATTTTTTCAGATGATGGCTGCCACGTTCGGTGATCGGCGCGCCTTCTTTGCAGAGTGGGCATTCTTCCGGCTTGTAGGTCGGAACGGTGAGGTGGAGCAGCGGATATACCTTTTCCTGCGGTACGCCGAAGTCTGCTTTGCCGCCGCTTCTGTCTACTAAGAGGCCGATGCCGACGATATCACCCTTGGCTTCATTCACGACATCGACGACTTCCTTGATAGAGCCGCCGGTGGTGACGATGTCTTCGACGATGAGGACTTTTTCACCAGGAGCGACCTTGAAGCCGCGGCGAAGGGTCATCTTGCCATTTTCTCTTTCGGTGAAAATGGAACGAACGCCCAGCAGACGGGCAGTGACCTGAGACAGGATGATGCCGCCGGTCGCCGGTCCAATGACAGTCTCGATGCCCATATCCTTGAAATGGTTTGCAAATTCCTGGCAGAGCTTTTCCGTGTATTCCGGATGCTGGAGCACATTGAATTTTTCTACATAAAGAGGGCTGTGAAGACCGCTGGTCAGAAGGAAATGACCTTCCAGAATGGCTTTGGTTTCTTTCAGCAAAGATTCGACTTCTTTTTCGTTCATTATGCGTTCTCCTTTATTTCTTTTAAAATTAAACGGGCAGCCGCACAGGGGTCGATCGCCTGTGTGATCGGACGTCCGATAACGAGCATGGAAGAGCCGTCCTTGAAAGCCTGTGACGGGGTCGCGATACGTTTCTGATCATCGGTCTGGGCAAAGGATGGGCGGATGCCCGGGGTCACGATGAGGAAATCATCCTTGCCGGCCATCTCGCGGATGCTGCCGGCTTCTTTCGGGGAAGCGACGACACCATCGACACCGGAGGATTTCGCAAGTGCCGCCAGCTCCAGCACATGCTCCTGAATGGGGAGGTGTCCGCCGACTTCCTGCCATCCCTGGTCATCAAAGCTGGTGAGGACGGTGACTGCCAGGATCTTCGGACGTTCTACGCCCAGCTCATCCGCAGTGATCTTCGCATAGCGCGTCGCTGCCTGCATCATCGCACGGCCGCCTGCTGCATGGACGGTGATGAGGTTCACGCCGAGGCGAGTGACGGAGGCCACACTGTGACCGACGGTATTCGGGATATCGTGGAGCTTCAGATCAAGAAAAACCTTCTTTCCGTGTTCCTTCAGGTAACGGATCGTATCACTGCCTGCACTGTAGTAGAGCTCCATGCCGACCTTGTAGTAGGAGATCAGATCGCCAAGCTCATCGACCAGCGCTTTCATTTTGTCAAAGCTGTCGACGTCCAGTGCGACGATCAGTCTGTCGTCGGCGGTATAGATTTCGTTTTCTTCTGTCATTTCCGCTCTCCTTCATGGGAATAATAGGTATCTAAACTATTATATCATTTATTCAGGAAATCGGGGAAGAAAATTATAAAAGATGGATGCTGAAGGGAAGGGATGGGAGCGGCGCATTTCGTCATCCTGAGCGGAGAAAAACGTCGTATGTTAAGGAAACGCTGATTCAATCGCAGAGTCAGATTTCATATGGATTTTTATACATAGTGTCGTCGACATTCTCCTTAAATAGCTCGCTATTCGCGTCGAATGTCTCCTCGCTCTGTATAAAAAATCCAAGAATGAAATCTGATAACGATTTAATCAGTGTTTCCTTAAAAATGGCTTATCTGAAATAGAAGAACTGAGTCGAAGGATCCAGGGAAACGCTGTTTCAATCGAAGAATCAGTGTTTCCCTAAGCGCCGCGGAGTTTTGATAGCGCTTCGCGCCGTCGTCATCTCGAGCGTAGCCGAGAGATCTTTCTTGCACTGCGGTCAGTATCGTATAGGCACTGGCAGGGAAACGATGTCTTGTTGCTACGTGTTTCTGCGTTCACATAGGCGTCGTTTATCGGTCTGCAAGGAAGATTTCTCGCTTACGCTCGAAATGACGATACGGGAGTCTGATGTCTCTTAGTCTCTTAGTCTCTTACGCACAAAAAGCAGCGCCGAAGCGCTGCTTTTTATTTTCCCGCGTGCATGGCGGCTTCGCGGATCATATGGACGGTGATGGAGTTGAATTCTACAGGTGTTTCCAGCGCTTTGACTTCTTTGAAGCCGACGCCGAGTTTACCCGTATAGTAAGCGATCGCCTCGCCCTTGTTGTTGATCTTAGCTGCATAGATGGTCTTATCATCCCCAAGACCGACCAGACGGTAAGCCCCCGGCGGAGAGATGACGCGCCACGAGCTGTCATCTCCATTGAAAGTGTACATGATACCCTTCTGGCTGTCATCATAGAAGAGGCGGTCTGCATCATAGTAGACGGCCATCTTGCCGATGTGCGAGGTCTGGACGTAGATGCGGCGGGTATCATAGTTTGCATCCGTGCGGTAGATGCGGTAGAGGCCTTTGCCGACTTCCATCTTCATGTAGACGGCATTGGTCGCGGTCGAGTAAGCGACATCCACGATCTTTGCATTTCTTGGCAGATCACGGATCGGCGCATCGGATTCGTGCGTGGTGCCTTCCGGATTGTAGCGCGCCAGTGTCACATCCCAGCGTCCGCCTTTCCAGTGGATCGGATAGAGCGCCATGAGCGCCAGATTTCTGTCCGGCATCCATTCGAAGAAAGAAACGCCCTGTCCTTTCAGATCCACGATCTGAGGATGTCCAAGATCTTCGGCTTTGTAAATGGTGACCGTTTCTGCGGTCACATCTGCCATATATTTATAGTCATGCGAGTAGTAGGCTTTCCCCTTCACGCTGACCTTCGCATAGAGCTTCTTGCCTTCCTTTTCCGCCTGCTCTGCGACTTTGTCCTTCACATCAGACATATCGTAGTCACCTGAGGAGAGCGGGGCAAAAAGGACGCGGTCCATATATACGTAGGCTCCTGCCTGCACCCCTACGCCAAGGAGGAAGCAGATCATGAGCTGTGCGATTTTTTTCTTCACGCTGTTCTCCTTATTTCACGATAAATGCAGTCGGTATCATACGTTCGCCCAGAAGATCGGCAGGCTTATTGACCACCTTGCCATTATAGTAAAGTGTCGTGGAAGATCCGCCGTCCAGATTAGCCGCAATGTAGGCCCCGTTTTCATAGAGGATATTCTGCGAATCGACAAGCGTCGCGCCGATGCTGTAGCCGGGCTGTCGTCCATCGATGACGAGGAAGAGCATCGTACCATCCTTCTTCTGTCCGATGGCCGAGCGCGGGGAAATCCCCCAGCCACCGTCACCGCTCTTGATGACCTTTTGCCCATTAATGATGAGCGGCGGGCCGAAGGTCAGGCCTTCGACCGCGCCAAGGTCGCGCAGTTCTTTCTTATTGTAGTTCCCGGCGATCAGGTTCCCGTTCTTCGTCATTCCGACGAAGTCGACCTTTTCCTTGTCATCGACCTGCTGCCCCAAAAGGTACTTGCCCTGATGCAAGATGAAGCCATAGGGCAGACGTCCGATGCCGGTGCCATTCGGATCGTAGAAGCCGCCGCCATTGATGGCTGCTACGGCATTGTTCTTTTTCGCGATGCTGGAAGTGGTATCCCCCTTCTCATTGATGTCTTCTGCCGTAGCGACTTCGATACGTTTCGGATTTGGGATCTCCAGCAGATACCCGACGAAGCGGGATGTCTCGATCTTTTTCAGCTTCAGCGTCGCATCCGTGCGCGGCTTGAAAGCGAATACATTCTGCTTATCCGTCGTCGTCACAGTGCCGAGGATCTGGTTCAGCTCCTCCTGATCGTAAAGCCACGTGATGTACTGCGGATGCCGTGAGCGCATGATCGCACCGACCACAGCACGCTTCAGATTGCCGAACGGCCCGAAGAGCACCACGATCGGAGACGTGATGATGAAAAAGACCAGGGTGATCAAGATAAACTTGACCACGATGTTGTTGAAAAATCGTTTCATTATGACTCCTTGAAAAAGGGTTGAGGGTTAGCCCCTGGGGCGTATCGCCTTTTGATCGGGGATGAAAGAGGGGGAGCGGGTTCTATGGGTTCTATGGGTTCAACGGGGAGCAGGGCGGCGTATTTCGTCATCCTGAGCGGAGAAAAACGTCGTATGTTAAATAATGGCTTATCTGAAATATGAGAACTGAGTCGAAGGATCTAAGCACCGCGGAGTTTTGATAGCGCTTCGCGCGCATCGTCATTTCGAGCGTAGCGCTTGGGATGACGATGCCGGAGAATCCCAGTCAACAGTCACTTGAGTCTCCCAATCCCTAATCCCTAGCTACTCATCCCTGCTTTCACCTTCAGAACCCGCTTAACCTATGAAGATTCACGTCAAAGCCCCCGCTCAGCCATCAAACCGGCGTGTAATTATCCTTGTTCAGACGTTCCGAGAAGCGGGCGATGGAAATGTCATTCCCGATATACGCTCTCTTCAGATCATAGGGGAAGCTGCCGACATGGACGCGGCCGGCGTCTGTCGTGACAGCCATCTTGATACCGGCCTTCTTGCAGATATCGATGACTTCATCGTCATAGTCACCATAAGGATATGCCAGCCAGACATTGTCGATCCCGAGCTGGTACTTGAGTGCCTTATTCGCCTCGACGATCTCCTTCTCTTTTTCTGCACGGGTGGCAAGATTGTGGAGCTTGGGATGCGACAGCGTATGACTTGCGATGGTGACAGCATGGCTGTTTGCCATTTCCTTCAGCTGATCCCAAGTCATGCGGTTATACGGCTTTCCTACATCATCGGTGATCAGGAAGAGCGTCCATGGGAAGCCATACTCCTTCATGAGCGGATATACGATGGTGTAGCTGTCGAGATATCCGTCATCGAAAGTGATGCAGACAGGCTTTTCCGGAAGAGGCGCCCCCTTGGTGACATAGTCATAGAGCTCCTGCATGGTGATCGGATGGTAGCCGTGATCACGCAGATAATTCATCTGGATACGCAGATTTGCCTCGGTCATGACGGCTGCATTGCCCTGTTCGTCTCCGATCATGTGGTACATGAGGACGGACACGCCCTCCGGTACACTATACTTCACATCCGCTGCGCGATGCACGACAGCGACGCCGGGTTTCAGATTCGGATCCGGTGCTTGCGCCGAAGCCGCTGCCGGCTGAGAAGACGCTACCTTCTCCCCGCCTTGTCCCCCACAGCCCGTCAGTGCAAAAGCCGACAGTGCGAGCAGCGACGCCGCTGAGAGAGCTGCTGCTTTTTTCCATTTGCTATACGAGAAATCCAATGGTCAAACTCCTTTGTATCGAATTGCTATAGTTTTCCTATTATGACAACACTATAATATTTTACTACGATTTTACAAGAAAATAAAGCGTTTTGACAAGAACCGCAAGTGTCAAGTTTTTCTCGGTACTTTAAGGGATGAGTGACTAGGGATTGGGGATTGGGGATTAGAAGTGACTAGTGACTGGTGACTAAATACCACCTTCGGGCATAGCCCCATATATATTCGCGGCGAAGCCGCCACCTTCATTCCTGATTCCTCATTCAAACGAGCCTTTCAAACCCAATCAAGGGAGGGCACGCCCCACGGGCTCACCCTTTTCTCGCTGTGTTATAATAAAACCATATGAGAGAGTATCGTTACGCACGTGTAAGACATGTATAAGAAAGGATATCTATGAAATATTTCAAACTCATCCTGCTTGTGTTTTCGCTTCTTCTGCTGCCTTGGGCGGGTAATGAAGCGTGGGCGAAAGATGCAGAAATCACTGATCTTCGCTGGACAGCCAGAAATGATGGCGATCCCCCCTTCGTCCGTATCGTGACAGATCTCACGAAAGCGGTACAGGCGGAGGCTGCGATAGACAAATCCGGCAAAAACTTCGAAGTCATCCTAAAGAACACCCAAAAGAGCTTCAGCGGCACTCAATACGATATGGATCCGCGCGCCATCGATTTCGCCACCGTTTCTGAAAAGGACGGTGACACCTATATCGATGTCGCCCTCACCAAGCCGCAGAAGATCGACGACATTCACGTCTTTGCCCTTCGCCCGGATGCGAAGCTCGGAAAGCCGCATCGCCTCGTCATCGACATCCCGATCCAGGGCGCCAAAAAGAGCTACACGAAGCCGGCAGCAAGCGCCAAGAATACGACGACAAAAAAACCGACCGCCAAAAAGCCCTCTGCCGAAGAGCCTTGCGGCAAATAATAAACTTAGTCTGTAACAAGGGTGCCGATGTTTTCACC
>UQRR01000077.1 GCA_900543455.1 uncultured Dialister sp. | reverse complement strand
TGACTGTGAACTTATGACCGCATTTAATGGCAAACGCCTATTTGGACTTTTTCAGCGGCCCTTCCAGAGGAAGGGGCGAGAATGATTCTTGATCGGGCATCGCCCCACATATAATTGCGGCGAAGCCGCCACCTCAACCTTGAACCTTGAACCTTGAACCCTGAACCAAATGAAAGCAAAGTAAAAAGGGGCTGTGAAGAAATGAGGATTCATTTCTTCACAGTCCTTTTTTATCTCTTATATCAGATCCCCTGCCATGCCGAAGACCTTGAGGTGACGGCTGAAGATGGAGTCGCCGCGGTCCTGGAAGTAGCCCAGATACTCGGCGACGGTGCTGTCACCGGTCGGCTTCTCGGCGCTGGCGCTGCCGTAGGCTGTCTTGTCTGCCAGAAAGCGGCCGTCCATCGGCATGAATTTGGCCGCCAGCCCTTCGAGCATGGCTGCTGCGAATGGATGAATGTCCTCTGCGTCGATGGGCTTGCCCACCGTGGAGCCAGCATCGGTCAGAATGTGGAGAGTCGCTCTTGCGCGTTCCGATCTCCCTTCTTTTAAAGAAAAAGGTACGACGAAGAGGCTCTCTACCTCCAGATAGTCGAGGCAGGCCAGGAAGAGGTAGAGCGAGATCAGATTCTCTTCACTGACACCGATGCGGCGCAGGTCGATGACATTTCCTGCGATCTCATCGATGGCATCCGATGCGCCGCTGGTCAAAGCAGAGAAGACCTTCCAGCCGGTGTCTTCCCAGTCCGGAGCGCCTTTCTCGCAGATATCCCGCCACAGTTTGAAAATATCCCGCTCCTTCAGGAGCATCGGCTTTTCGCCTGTCTCCGGGATATGGAAATAGTGGGCGGAGATCTGTGCTTTCGGATTCGGCTTTTCGATGAATGTAGCAGAAAGGCCGGCATCCTCCAGCTTTGATCTCAGATAGACCGGCGGCACCCCCATATCGATGAGCCCGCCGATCATCATATCTGCGGTCAGCTTCCCATAACAGCGTACAAAAAGTGCTTTCATCACTTCACGTCCTCTCTTTGACGACCCTTGCCCGGACCATCCTCTGCGACGGCTACGTCAGCGCTGCCGAAGGTCTTCATCTGGTTCAGCATATCGATCGCTGCGTCAAGAAGCGAGAGCCCGAGGGCTGAGCCGTAGCCTTCCGCTTCTGTGAAATCATAGTGCAGGAATGACTTCATGCCCATCTTTTGCATCTGCATCTGATGAACCGGTTCTTCATAATAGACAGATGGGAAAATATAGTTTTTGATCTCAGGATACACGGCTTGTGCGGCAAGCACGGCAGCACCTGTGACAGCATTGTCAAAGACGACCATGATGCCGCGGCGCGCCGCTTCTACGGTAAGGCCGAAGAGGGCTGCGATCTCTGCCGAGCCGACCATGGCGAGCGTACCGACGGGATCTTTGGCAAAGTCGCCGACATCGGAAAGCTGGATAGAGAAGCCGCTTCTCGCCGATGCCTTCTTGAGGTCCTCCTTCATGACGGCGGTCGTCACCGCAAGCGCCGACAGCATGGAGCGCTCTCCGATATTGCCGAGACCAACGGCCTGGATCCCCTCTCCTGCGAGAGCTTTCCCGACCGACATGCCGAGAGAAATCGCCGCCGCGACGACATCATCATCCATGGCGGGATGCCCCTGATGTGTACCATGGATCACTTTTTTTGCCAATACGCCTTCGATATCAGAGGTATCCTTTTCAAGGCCGACATCGACCAGGTAGACTGGCATCCCCATCTGCCGTGCGAGGACATTCACCGGTCCCGCGCCCTGCGCGACCAGCTTCATCTCTGCGTGCGAGAGCTGTCCCTTCGTCTTGTTCTCGCCATCAACGGCCGTATCCCCGCCGAAAATGACGACCGCC
This sequence comes from uncultured Dialister sp., assembly GCA_900543455.1. Classification (GTDB taxonomy): domain Bacteria; phylum Bacillota; class Negativicutes; order Veillonellales; family Dialisteraceae; genus Dialister. The sequence continues at coordinate 7,741 of UQRR01000077.1, read as the reverse complement.
TTATTGAGGTATGCCGGCTTCACTTCGCCTAAAATGCCGGCCATACGGACAGCCATATCTTCGAGCTTGCCCAGCGAATGGATCGGCTTGATGAGGTTATCCACATAGAGCTGGCAGGCATCCATGATTTTCTGATTCAGTTTCGGGATCGTGCTCATGCTTCCACCCCCGCTTCTTCTTTGGTGACACATTCCCGATAGACGGAAATCGCCATATCCAGCATTTTCTTCTGAATCCCCGCTCCGATGGATTCACCCAGGCGGAAATCCAGATCAATATATTCGGAAAGTCCCAGCGCAGCCAGCGACTTTTTATGCGCCTGCTCGAGCGACAGGTGCGAAGCCATGAGGTAATCCGTCACCTGCGGCGCGAGTGCCTTCGCGATGAAGGCGCTCGCCGTCGTATTGAACCCGTCGATGATGGTCATCGCATGGTTGGCGGCCGCCCCCAGGATGACTCCCGTGAGGCACCCGAATTCAAATCCACCGACCTTGGAAAGCACATCGAGCCCGTCCTTGGGATCCGGATGGTTCACATCCATGGCCTTCTGCACGACCTCCACCTTGTGAATGAGGCGTTCGTCAGAAATATTTGTCCCGCGCCCCGTGACTTCGATGGCATTCCAGTGATTGAAGGTCCCCAGAATGCAGGCAGATGAGGTGGTATTGGAAATCCCCATTTCCCCGATCGAAAAGACTTTGTATCCCTTTCTTACATTTTCTTCTGCGATTTCGATGCCGATCTCGATGGAGCGGATCGCCTGCTCACGCGTCATCGCCGGTCCTTCCGCGATGTTCTTCGTCCCCCAGGCGATCTTGCGATCCAAAAGCCCCGGGACTCCTGTCATATCGTGATGGATGCCTACATCGACCACCACCATGTCCATGCCTGCATAGTACGCCATCGCATTGCAGGAGGCGCCCTTCGCGACCACATAGGCCTTCGTCATGCCGACCGTCGTCTCCTGCGGGTAGGCAGACACGCCCTCTTTGTATACCCCGTGGTCGCTGCATGCGATCACCATACACCCCTTCGGGACATCCGGCATGGCATCGCCGGTGACACCGATGTAGCGCGTCACCATATCCTCCATCTTGCCAAGGTTTCCCATACCAAGGTACAGATCATGCCAGCGCTTCCCGGCCTCTTCCATGGCTTCCTGGCTGAGCGGCTGGATCCGATCCAGCGTATCGTCTAATAAGCCCATGTTTCCTCCTAATTCTATATTAATTATTGTATCATAAACGCAAATCTTTTTGAATCATGGATTCTTTTTCATTATACCATGAGGGGATAGGGGAGAAAGGGTTCAGGGTTAACCCGTGGGGCGGGGCGTCCATGGATTGTGGATGAAAGCGTTGCTCGAATGAGAAATTAGAAATGAGAAATGCGAAATGTTGGTGCGGAGTATAGATGGTGGCGATGCCCGAAGGTTGCATTTCAGTCACTAGTCACTCGAGGCTCCTAATCCCCAGCCACTAATCCCTAGCTACCAGTCACTGGCTACCAGTCACTAGTCACCAGTCACTTTTGCCCCCTTGTCTTCCCCTTCCCTCATGCTATAATAAAGCCAGGGAAACACTGATTCAATATCATCATCTCAAGGGAGAGAGCGCTCGCAAGGGGGCTCTCTTTTGTCTAAAGGAAGGTGTTTGCTATGGATTATGAAAAGCTCTATATCAATGGCGAATGGATCCCAGGCGCATCCGGGGATTTCATCGAGGTAGAAAACCCCGCCACGAGGGAGATCTTCGCCCGCGTTCCGGCGGGGAATGGCGATGACGTAGACAAAGCCGCCAAAGCCGCTTATGCCGCTTTTCCTGCCTGGGCGAAAAAGCCGCTCGCCGACCGCATCGCTCTGATGGAGAAATTCCTTGCCATTTTCAAATCTCAGGAAGATGACCTCATCGACATCACCATCCGGGAGCTCGGCTCGCCGTATACCTTCACCAAGGCCTCGCAGGTCGAGTACCAGTACGTCCGTACCATGTCCTACATCGACCTCGCGCCAGACGTCCCCATGGTCGAAAAAATGGCGGCTTCCACCACCTATCGCGAACCGATCGGCGTCATCGGATGTATCACCCCATGGAACTACCCCTTGGGGCAGGTCATACAGAAGATCATCCCTGCGATGCTGATGGGCAATACCGTCATCCTGAAGCCGAGCCAGCACACGCCGCTCTCTTCCTACTTCCTCGCCGATGCCTTTGAACAAGCAGGATTCCCGAAAGGCGTCTTCAACCTCGTGACCGGACGCGGCGGCGAAGTGGGCGATGCCCTCTCTTCGCATCCGCTTGTCTCCATGATTTCCTTCACCGGCTCCGCCTCAGGCGGCGTCACCGTCGGCAAACGGGCGCTGGAAAGCGTGAAGCATATCAGCCTTGAGCTTGGCGGGAAATCGCCCTATGTGATCCTTCCCTCGAAGAGCCATGACTACAGCGCGCCGATCCGCCTTTGCTTCAACAGCATCTTCCTGAACTCCGGCCAGACCTGCACCGCCTTCTCCCGCCTGCTGGTCCCGGAAAGTGAGAAAGTCCTCATCGAAGAAGAGCTCTCCGCCATCGCCAAAGAGTATACCGTCGGCGATCCGACAGACCACAATGTGAAGCTCGGGCCCGTGTCCTCCATGGCGCAGTACCGAAAGATCAGCGAATACATCCGGAAGGGTCTTGCCGAAGGAGCCAAACTCCTCACAGGCGGCCTGCCGGAAAGCCCCGATCACGGCTACTATATCCGCCCCACGATCTTCACGGATGTCACGAATGATATGACCATCGCGCAGGATGAGATCTTCGGGCCTGTCCTCTGTCTCATCACCTACAAAGACACTGACGATGCGGTCAGGATCGCCAATGACACCCGATACGGTCTGAATGCCGGTGTCTATGGGCCGAAAGAAGAAGCCATCGCCCTCGCTCATCGCATCGCGTCCGGCAATGTCTACATCAATGCCAGCCCGCGTGACACAGCGGCTCCCTTCGGCGGCTACAAGGAAAGCGGCCTCGGCCGCGAAGGCGGCATCTATGGCATGCTCGAATTCACCCAGCAGAAAGCCCTCTTCGATACGGGTGACTAGGGATCCGTACCTTCCTCCGTTATTTAATGAAAGGTCATTTTCATGTCGATCTTCAAAAAGCTCCTCATCACCCTCATGATCCTCCTTGCCGCTGTCGGCGGCTGGTACTTCCTGTACTGGCAGAATACGCCCGCCTTTGCGGCAGGAGAGATCCAGCAGGCCGTGCAGAAGAAGGACTGGGATCTCTTCTGCAAACGCGTCGATGTCGCCAAAGTCTACAGCTATGCCTTGGACGACATGCTCGCCGAGCTCAAGGCCGACGGCCTCCCCGAACACGCCATCGCCGCCTCCCTCGTGAAAAGCATCAAGAAAGAAGTCGTGAAGGAACTCATCCGACAGACAGAGATCCGATTCAAGGACGGCGCCCCGGCCTCCAAGTCTCTCTTGGACAAGCCTGTCAAGACCCTCACTGCTTACGCCGGCTCTTCCGCCCTCTCTCTCACCGATATCTTCAAGATCGAAGAAGCGGACGGCAAAGCCATCGCCTATGTGAAACTCCACGACAAAGACCTCGCCCGCGACTTCACATGGCAGGTGCAGCTGGAAAAAGACGTAAACGGCCTTTGGACAGCGACACGCATCCTGAACTTTACTGACTATCTGAAAGAAAGGATGGAAAGGTGACTAGTGACTAGTGACTTGTGACTGGTGACTGGTGACTAGTAGCTAGTAGCTAGGGATTGGGGATTAGGGATTAGGAGTGACTAGTGACTAGTGACTTGTGACTTGTGACTTGAATACCGCCTTCGGGCATCGCCCTATTTATACTCTGCGGCGAAGCCGCCACCTTCATTCCTAATTCCTCATTCCTAATTCCTAATTTATGCGAAGCTTTCATCCACAATCAGTGGACGAGCCGCCCCACGGGCTAACCCTAAACCCATCCAATCAAAAACGCTCAGCCGATTCGGCTGAGCGTTTCCCTTATACGATCTGGAAGAGGAAGAACTTCAAATAATAGGTTTCCGGCACGGTCATAAGGATCGGATGATCCGGAGCCTGCTGGCGGAACTCGATCTGGCGAAGCGTGACACCGGCATCGCGCGCTGCTTCCTTCACCATCTTCACGAAGAGCTCCTCGCCCATAAAATGCGAGCAGGAACAGGTCGCCAGATACCCGCCGCGCGGCAGGATCTTCATCGCACGGTAATTGATTTCCTTGTAGCCGCGGAAAGCTTCATGGACCGTCTTGCCAGACTTCGTAAAAGCGGGCGGGTCAAGGACGATGTAATCATAGCTATGATCCTTTTTCTTGTCGAGCTCGGTCAGGAAGTCAAAGACATCCGCCTCGACGGCTTCGACGGCAAGGCCATTCTGCTTCGCATTGTGCGCCGTCATCTCGACCGCCTCTTTGGAAATATCGAGTGCCGTCACGCTCGCTGCGCCGCCCTTGGCGATATTCAGTGCGAAAGCGCCCGTGTGCGTGAAGCAGTCGAGGACATGGCGACCCTTGCCGATCTGCGCTGCTGCGAGACGATTGAATTTCTGGTCAAGGAAGAAACCCGTCTTCTGCCCGTTCTCCACGTCAACCGTATAGCGGATGCCATTCTCCACGATATCGACCAGCGTCTTCTCTGCCGCCGGATCCAGCAGCGAAGAGCGATAGAAGCCCTTGTACTGCTGCATCCCCTCCAGCTCACGGATCTTGACATCATTTCTTTCATAGACGCAGGAGACAGGAAGATCACGCTCCCGAAGGACTTCAATCAGCCCGTCTAAGAATTCCTTCTTGTGCCGCTCCATCCCGAGCGAGAGCACCTGCACGGAAAGAACATCACCGAAGCGATCCACCGTAAGTCCCGGCAGCTGGTCCGCTTCCCCGAAAACCAGGCGGCAGCAGTCATAGTCTTCCTTCCGCATCACCTGCAGGCGATAATCCACCGCATACGCCGCGCGCCGCTTCCAGAAAGCAGCATTGAACGTGTCATTTGCATTCGTTGAAAATATGCGGACGGTGATCTTCGAGTGCGGATTGTAGAACCCGCTTCCCACGAATTTCCCCTTCTTCGACTCCACACGCACGATGTCGCCGGCCTCAATGCCTTCGTCCGCGTGCTCGATCTCCGTCCCGTAAATCCACGGGTGCCCGCCCTTCGCCGCGAGCTCGGCGCGCTTGCTGATGATGACTTTCTTCAGATTTTCCATAGTCTTCTCCATTTCTGTAACTTTTCTTTTGATTGTAGCATAAGGACGGGAACAGGTTCAACGGGCTCTATGGACAATGCAGGCATCTCCCGCTTCTACATTTGGAAAAAAACACCCCCCTTTCTCATTTTCACTCCCATCCCGCACGCAAAAGATCCCCACCATCGGTCAGCCCGATGGCGGGGATCTTTCATTTCTTATCTTTCAGGCGCTCAGGCGAAATTACATCATTCCGCCCATACCGCCCTGCGGCATCGGAGGCATAGCCGGTTTTTCTTCCGGCAGTTCACCGACGATAGCTTCGGTGGTGAGGACCAGAGCTGCGATGGAAGCTGCATTCTGCAGTGCGCTTCTGGTGACCTTTGCCGGATCAACGATGCCGGCTTTCAGCATATCTTCGTATTTGTCTTCTGCTGCATTGTAGCCGATGCCCTGACCAGCTTCTTTGACCTTTTCAGCGACAATAGCGCCTTCGAGGCCAGCGTTGTCAGCGATCTGACGAACCGGAGCTTCGATGGCATGACGGACGAGGTTCACACCGGTCTTGACATCGCCTTCTGCTTCGATGGTATCCAGTTTATCCTGAATATCGAGCAGGGTGGTGCCGCCACCAGCGACGATACCTTCTTCGACAGCTGCGCGGGTCGCATTCAGCGCATCTTCGATGCGGAGTCTCTTATCTTTCATTTCTACTTCAGTAGCAGCGCCGACTTCGATGACAGCAATGCCGCCGGACATCTTTGCCAGACGTTCCTGCAGTTTGTCTTTGTCGAACTGGGAAGTTGCTTCTTTGTACTGTTCACGGATCTGAGCCACTCTGGCTGCGATCTGGTCTTTGTCGCCTGCGCCGCCGACGATGGTGGTATTGTCCTTGGTGATGCGGATCTGGTGCGCGGTGCCGAGGTCATCCAGAGTAGCGCTGTTCAGGGTGCGGCCCATTTCTTCAGAAATCACAGTGCCGCCGGTCAGGATCGCGATATCCTGCAGCATAGCTTTTCTGCGGTCGCCGAATCCCGGTGCTTTGACAGCTGCGCATTTCAGGGTGCCGCGGAGTCTGTTCACTACGAGAGTAGCCAGTGCTTCGCCTTCGACATCTTCAGCGATGATGACGAGTTCCTTGCCGCTTCTAGCCACCTGTTCGAGGAGCTGGAGCATATCCTGGAGCATATTGATCTTCTTGTCGGTGATGAGGATCAGCGGATTGTCGATGACACATTCCATTTTATCCGGATCGGTGACCATGTATGGGGAGAGGTAGCCGCGGTCGAACTGCATGCCTTCTACGACTTTCAGGCTGGTGCCCATGGTCTTGGAGTCTTCGACAGTGATGACGCCGTCATTGCCGACTTTTTCCATCGCATCAGCGATGAGGCCGCCGATGGTCTTATCGGCAGAGGAAATGGACGCAACCTGTGCGATCGCTTCTTTGGTCTGTACCGGTACGGCTTTTTTCTTGATTTCTTCGACAAGAACCTTGACCGCTTCTTCGATGCCCTTCTTCAGAACCATCGGGTTTGCGCCAGCGGCTACGTTTCTCATGCCTTCATGGATCATGGACTGTGCGAGAAGGGTAGCGGTGGTGGTGCCGTCGCCAGCGACGTCATTCGTCTTGGTAGCGACTTCTTTGACCAGCTGCGCACCCATGTTTTCGAATGGATCCTTCAGCTCGATCTCGCGAGCGATGGAAACGCCATCATTGACGATGTTCGGAGCGCCGAATCTCTTGTCGAGTACGACGTTGCGGCCTTTCGGTCCCAGAGTAATTTTTACTGCATTCGCCAGCTGGTCAACACCTCTTAAAAGAGCTGCGCGGGCTTCTTCATTATAAAGAACTTTCTTTGCCATTGTATGTCACTCCTAGTTTTTGCTATAAACAATCGATGAAAGATCTTGGGCCGAGGATTCACCAACGCTCATCCTGACTCCCAGATACTTTTTGATTACAGAATCCCCAGTACGTCTCTTTCGGAGAGAAGCAGGAATTTCTGTCCATTTTCTTCGATATCCACGCCGGAATATTTTGCAAAGAGGACTCTGTCGCCCACTTTGACTTCAAACGGTACGCGGGTGCCGTTGTCGAGCATTTTGCCGGAGCCAATAGCGATGACTTCGCCTTTCTGAGATTTTTTCTGTGCTGTATCCGGCAGCAGGATGCCGCCTTTGGTCTGCGTTTCTTCGGTATCTACTTTAACAAGAACACGATCTGCTAATGGTTTTAACATTTCTATTCCTCCTTTGGACTATTAGCACTCACTCATCTCGAGTGCTAACTTACTTTTATATAATACATAACTTCAGTCAGAAATGCAAGGGGGAAAATGAGAAATTTATTATGAAGGAAAGGCGACCCTAAGGCATATGCCTGACAGGCTGCCCGCAGGTATTTTCCGTCCCCGTTTGGCAGTGCTGTATGCTCTTCCTTCTAAGGAAACACTGATTAAATCGTTGTCTGATTTCATTCTTGGATTTTTATACAGAGCAAGGAATCATCTGACGCGAATAGCGAGCTATTTAAGG
>UQRR01000076.1 GCA_900543455.1 uncultured Dialister sp. | reverse complement strand
TCGATGGTCTGGATACGGAGGAATTTGTCGCCGGTCATGGTAAGACCTGTGCCGGTTGCCAGGAAGATGGTGACGATGTTGCAGAGTGCGTTCTGTGCGGTGTCGGACAGACGGCCGGTGACGCCGGATACTTCAAACAGGTTGCCGAGGCACAGGCAGCCCATCAGTGCTGCTACCGGTGGCAGAAGCAGGGATACGACGATGGATACGACGATCGGGAACATGACCTTTTCGAAGTGGGTAACAGGACGAAGGGTGGTCATTTTGATCTTACGCTGTTCTTTGGTGGTGCACAGTTTCATGATCGGTGGCTGGATCAGCGGTACCAGGGACATGTAGGAGTATGCTGCTACTGCGATAGCGCCCAGAAGTTCCGGAGCCAGTTTGGAGGACAGGTAGATCGCGGTCGGGCCGTCAGCACCACCGATGATGCCGATAGCTGCTGCCTGCGGTGCGGTGAAGCCGAGAACCATAGCACCTGCGAGGGCTACGAATACGCCGATCTGAGCTGCTGCGCCAAGAAGCATGGTCTTCGGGTTAGCGATGAGCGGACCAAAGTCGGTCATAGCGCCTACGCCCATGAAAATCAGCGGCGGGAAGATTTCGTATTTGATACCGAAGCCGATGGCCATCATGACGCCCATTTCGTCTTCGAATCCGGTGTTCGGGAAGTTTGCCATGATGTCGCCGAATGCGATTGGCAGAAGAAGCAGTGGTTCATACTGTTTTGCGATAGCGAGGTACAGAAGTACGAGACCTACGCCGATCATAATTACGTTTTCGATGGAGAGGTGGGCAAAGCCGGAATCGGTCCATACGGAAACGAGAGCTCTCATAAAGCCGTCCATGTTGTTTCCTCCTAGATGGATAGTTTAGTGGGTAATGGTTCTGAGTCAGCTGGGATGCAAGACTTGTGTCAAGGGTTCAAGGTTCAGGGTTCGGGGTTCAGGATGCGAGGTCACTTGAACCTTGAACCCTGAACCTTGAACCAATGAGGAATTGCCAATTCCCTGATTGACTCTAAAGTAATCTAATTCTTATTTCTTCTTTCCTTTGGTCGGATCCACGATGTGAATCAGCTGGATGACGCAAGCCAGGAAAATCAGCACGCCGAACACGATAACCATGTTCGTGAGGCAGATAGAAAGCGGGCCCGGAGTTTCCATAGAGTTAAATCCACCTTTCTATAAGTGAGAAGGACATCCTTCTCAGGGGTCGCTGCGTGAGACCGTCACGCGCGGTATTTCAAAACTTCAGAAATGCAAATAGATTTCCCGCCGCACCCACTTTGCGCGGGAGCGGCGAAAAATTCCATTTTTTGTTAGTGATTTCTCAGATTACATGCCGAATGGCCATACGATCGGGATGACGATGAGGCAGACAATGAGAGAAATGACGCACATCGGTACACCGACTTTAGCATAGTCGTTGAAGGAGAAGTTGCCAGGTCCAAGAACGAGGGTGTTTGGCGGAGTAGCCATCGGGGTAGCGAATGCGCAGGATGCGGCAATACCAAGTGCCATCAGAACCGGTTTCGGGTCAGCGCCGATGGACTGTGCGATAGAAATACCAATGGGGGCAAGCAGTGCTGCGGATGCAGTGTTCGACATGAACTGGGTGAGGACGTTGGAGATGAGGAACAGTACGCCGGTCAGGACGTATGGGTTCGGGTTCGAGCCCATAGCGTTTACGACGGTGTCAGCGATCATTTTGCCAGCGCCGGTCTTTTCCATAGCAGATGCTACGGAAAGCATACCAGCGAAGAGGAAAATGGTGACCCAGTCGATGCCAGCGTAAGCTTCTTTTTCCTTCAGGCAGCCGGTGATGACGCAAAGGATAGCACCGGTGACTGCTGCGGTGTGCAGCGGAACAGTCTTCAGGTTGAGAGCCATGCAGAGAACAACGCCGATCAGGATAAGACCGGAGATCCACATTTTGGTTTTGCTCTTCGGAGCATCACCGCCGCCGCCAGCTTCTTCTTTAGCAGCCTTGAGAGCTTCTTCGTCCATGGCGCCGGCAGATTTTGCAGCGATCATGTGACGGCCGATGAAGAGGGTGTAGACAGTGATGACGAGGGACAGCGGGATACCGATAGCCGCGAATTCAAAGAATCCGAAGGTCGGAAGACCAGCGGTGGTGAGCGCGCCGGTAACGATAACGTTTGGCGGAGTACCGATCATGGTGATGGTACCGCCGACGTTAGCGGCGATAGCCAGCGGCATCAGTTCCTTGGAAGCAGGAATCTTTGCAGCCTGGCAGATACCGATGATAACTGGCATCAGGCATGCGACTGTACCTGTGTTGGAGGATACAGAGGACAGCACGATGGTAACGATCATGATAGCTGCCATCAGCGGGATTTCATTGGTGCCTGCTTTTTTAACAACGGCAATGCCGATAGCTTCAGCAAGGCCGGTCTTAAACATAGCAGCGCCGATGACGAACATACCGCCGAAGAGAACGACGGTGGAGTTGGAAAGACCTGCATATACTGCTTTAGACGGGAGTACGCCGAGAATCCCAAGCATGGTACATGCTGCCATAGCGGTAACAGCCAGCGGAATCAGTTCAGTGATGAAGAGAAATGCTGCTACAGCCAGGACGCACAGCGTGATAATAGCTGGATCCATAATTTTCACCTTCCTATGTTTTGTTTTGTAAAAAACTCTGGTGGTGCGGTTAGAATTCTTCACAGGATATTCGGAGATGAATATGAATTCACTATGCAATTGTAAAAGGAAAATGATTAGTGCTGTTTTCAGCGAATTCGTTCATTTCCGAAACGAGTTTCCCAAACCAACCGCTATCCTCCTTTGTAACAGCCCCTGGGGCGGGCTCACATTTGAGAGATCATGCTCTCAAGCACCTGTCATTATTGTAGCCCTCATCCTTCTATTTTTCAAAAATACATAGCGTATATGGGTGTTTTTAGGTATATATACTATGTTTCTCTATCGTTTCTATGCTTTTCTCTTTCTTCCTTTCCTTCTTTCGATAGATACCTATCATGTATTTTTGAAACGCAAAGAATTCGCATCCCCGATATTATCGAGCTTCTTGCGTTTTTATTGCATCATTTATTTATATGAAATAAATAAAATCACTTTCTCTTTTTTTCGGGATATACGCACCTTTTCTTTCATTGCCTGCTATATAGTTCGAGAAAATCTGGTTTTTCCGGCTTCTTTTATTGTGTGGTATAAATAAATTTGATAGAGAAAGGAAGGGGGAAAGCAGCGATGAAGAGCGCTGAGTGACTCGTGACTAGTGACTAAATACCACCTTCGGGCATCGCCATGATTTATACTCCGCGGCGCATTTCGTCATCCTGAGCGGAGTGAAATGTCGGATGTTCGATCATGTAAAGGCGGAACAGTGAGAACTGAGTCGAAGGATCTGGCGCCGCACCTCCATTTCGCATTTCGCATTTCTCATTCAAGTTGAGTAGCTAGGGATTAGGAACCTCGAGTGACTGGTGACTAGTGACTAGTGACTAGTGACTAGTGACTAAATACCACCTTCGGACATCGCCCCGTTTCGTCATCCTGAGCGGTGAGAAACGTCGTATGTGAGATAACGAATGCCAGAACAGCTGCGACCTGAGCCGAAGGATCGCGGCGAAGCCGCTACCTTCATTCCTCATTCCAATTTCTCGATCGAGTAAATCTTTCATCCCCAAACAACGGGCGGCACGCCCCCTGAGGCGTACCCTACGCCCCATTTTTTCCAACAAAAAACACCCCCGCTCTCGGGGGTGCTTGTGATCCGTTATTTCTTTTCCATGCGTCGTTTCGCGGCTTCGATGGTATCTGTACGGGTACCGTTTTTCATTTCCACCTTTTCTCCGTGGAAATCTTCGCCGGTCAGCTCGTCATCGCGGCCTCCCATTTCCGTGCCCTTCTGACGGAGCTGCTTGATGCCTTCTTCGAAGTCCATCTCCGGATGGTCTTTGAAGTAGCCCTGCTCACGCAGTTTCTTTTCGATAGACTTGTAGGTGAGTGCCACGACTTCTTCCTGCGGAATGCGGATCTGGCCCGGCATGCGCTTTTCAAATTCTTTCCAGAAGTCTTCGGAGGCTTTCATGAGGACGCGCCCGACCTTCTGGGTGCTGCCGATGTCGTAGAGAAGCGACCAGATGGGACGGTTATCCATCTTCGCGTACTCATGATAGGTGTAGCGATAGGTCACCGGCTTCATGAGCTGGTTCTTGAAATGATGCACGCCGAAGATGTCATCATAGGCGATGGAGAGCTCCTGCTTCGTCCAAAGCCCCGTCTTCAGCATGTAAAGCCGATCCTTTTCGAGCCGGTAGACGGTCTTCGTGCGGACGGTATCCAGAAGCCACCAGAGGATCGCGAGCTGCATACCGATATCGATCACGGGCACGCGCCCTTTCATGATGCCCCAGTAGCCTGTCCAGCAGACATAGGCCGCCCAAAGGATGAAGCCAATGGCTGCGGCTATGGAATATGGTTTGTAGAAATAGGAATGATCGACGAAGTCTTTGGTCGATGCTGCATCTGTCTTTGCCATGAAATGTGAAGCCTCCAGCAAAAGCAATGAATGAAAATGGTGAATCCATTATATCATGAATGAGAGAACAGGTTCAACGGGTTCTATGGGTTCTATAGGTTCAACGGGTTCCTCATTTGAGGGAAATAACGTATTTCTCACTAAGGAAACACCCGAATAAAGTTAGGAGTTAGGAGTGAAGGTGCGGCGCAACAAATTTGGAAGCGCCGCGAAGTTTTATAATAAAAAAGGGGTATTGGGGCGCTCTATGAATTGTGCGCCCCTTCCGCCACTCCTCACTCCTCATTTACCCATTGTACGTCCACGAGAGCGGCGGAATGCCGAGATGCCACAGCCCCATGCCCACGGCGTAGACGAAGATACCGATGACGAAGAAGCGGAAGCCAACCTTCAGCACTTCTTTGGCAATGGAGAAAAAGCCGTGCATCGTGGGATCCATGAAGGTGTACGGATACAGATGACTCGTCCCGTGCGTCACGATGGTGAGCCACGCCCGCAGATAGACGAAGGGCACGTAGAGCGCAGGATAGATCATCCAGGTGAACATGGTGTACCAGTGCATGTCCCTCTTGTCGACAAAGAAAATATAGTCGACGGTCATGAGGATCGGGATGAAGTAGTGGAAAATGTAATTGTAAAATGAGAAGTGCTCGTAGCTGATATCATTCAGTCGGTGCGTCCGGATCGCGCCCGGACGTACGATCAGATGATACATGAGCGAGAGGGTCGCAAGGCTTGCTGCCACGCCGAAGCGGCAGTCCGCCGAGTACAGGAAGGGGATGTCCACCTGAAAGAGCGTCGCGCCCAGCCAGAAGACGAAGAGGGTAAAGGTGGAAAAGGTATAGTACTGGATCCTCGACCAGAATACAAAGGGCGTCAGCACCTTGTGCTTCATGAGAAGGATCAGTCCCACGATCAGGAGGACGAAGATCGCCCAGCGATACATCAGTGCAATCGGCATACGCACCTCGCATGGAAAAAGCGCCATAGGCGCTTGGGAAATCATTGTTATTATTCTTTGAGTCAAGTCATTCGTTTTGCGAAAACGAGGGGGGTAGGGTTCAGGGTTCAGGTTGATAGGTTCAGGGTTGTGGTGGCAGCTTCGCTGCGAATATTTATGGGGCGATGCCCGAAAGAAGTATTTAAGGAGACGGAGATATCAGACATCAGAGATCTGACATCTGGCGTCTAATGTCTCAAGCGGGCATCGCCACCATTTATACTTCGCGGCGCTTCTGATTTTTATGCACCGCACCACCATTTCGCATTTCTCATTTCTAATTTCTCATTCAAGCGAGACTTTCAAACGTAATCATGGGGCAGCACGCCCCATGGGCTAACCCTGAACCCTGAACCCTGAACCCTGAACCCTGAACCCTGAACCCTGAACCCTGAACCCTCAAGAGTATACCGCCGCCATGACGCCAACGGTATCCCGATTATTTCTTCTTTCTCCCCTTGCGGCTCTGGCGATGACGGGCTTCGGCACGCATGCGGCGGATCTCTTCCTTTTCACGCAGTGCATTCTCTGCCGCTTCTCTCTCCTTCTGCTTCTGGTGGTAGTTGTAGATATTCATCGCAAGGCACACCAGGATCATGAGCAGGATCGCCCCGCTCTGGACGTTCAGTCCCTGATTGAAAATATTCCATACGCCGAATACGAGGGCAATAGCAAATAAAATCCCACGAAGTCTCATTCTTGCATCTCCTTACAAAAGCCTTGAGAAGCAGAGCTGATGTCCGGCTCTGCTTTCGCACATACAATATCAGTATATATATTAAAGGATTTATGCCACAGACGCAATAGCGGAAGCATGAAAAAAGGAAATCGGACAAGTACCGATTTCCTTTGTACAGACAGTCAGAGAAGGATGGCAGGTGAGAGCCCCTGCGAAAGGCGCACTGTCTGCCATGCGTCTTTTTAGAGCAGTCCGCGGACCAAGATCCCGAAGATGAGGATCGGCAGCACGTACTTGAAATACGGCTTCACCCAGCGGGGCATCTTCACGCCGGTTCCCAGATTGACCTCCGCCATGTACTTGTCGAAGCCCCAGCCATAGCGGGTGGTGCAGAAGAGGACGAAGAGGAGAGAGCCGCCGGGAAGGACAAGGCTCGAGACGAAGAAGTCTTCCGTATCGAGGATGCCGCGTGCGCCCAAGAGGTGGACGTCCTGCCAGACATTGAAGCCCAGGACGCAGGGGATGGAGCCGAAGAAAACGAGCGGGAGCAGGATGAGGACACTTTTTTTGCGGCTCCAGCCGAAGTTGTCCATGCAGTTGCCGATGAGACTTTCAAAGACCGCCGTGACGGTCGAGAAGCTCGCAAAAGTCATGAACAGAAAGAAGAGCCCACCCCAGAGCTGTCCCATCGGCATATTGATGAAAATATTCGGCAGCGCCACGAAAATAAGGGACGGTCCTTCCGCCGGAGCAACGCCGAAAGCAAAGCAGGCAGGGAAAATGATGAGGCCTGCCATGATGGCGACAAAGGTGTCGAGGATCGTGATGCGTACCGCTTCACCAGTGAGTGAATTGTCCTTGCTCATATAGCTGGCAAAGATCTCCATAGAGCCCTGTCCGACAGAGAGTGTAAAGAAGGCCTGAAACATCGCTGCGGAAGCCACATTGCCAAGGCCGGCGGCTGCCGCGCGGTCCCAGTCCGGGAGCAGGTAGAAACGAAGTCCTTCTTCCGCACCGGGAAGGAGCAGGCTGTTTCCTGCCAGAATGACGATGAGGAAGAGGAGCCCGAGCATCATCACCTTCGTCACTTTCTCAAGGCTCTTGGCGACGCCGCCCGCGCAGACCGCAAAGCCGATGAGGACATTGAGTCCCATGAATCCTAAGAGCTCTGTAGGATTGGCCAGCATACTGCCGAAAACATCCGCGACCTCTTTCGTCGAAAGCCCCTGAAAGGAGCCGTCCAGAAAACGAACGAAATAATCCACCATCCAGCCGGAGATCGTGGTGTAGTAGATCATGAGCACGAAGCTCCCCGCCAGTGCGATCCAGCCGTGAAGGTGCCACCATGTCCCCGGCGGCTCGAGCTTCATGAAGCCTTCCTTCACACTCTTGCGGCTCGCACGGCCGACAGCCAGCTCCATGGTGACGACGGGGATCCCGAGGATCACCAGAAAGAGCAGATAAAATAAGACAAAGACGGCTCCGCCGTACTCGCCCGTCACATACGGGAAACGCCAGACATTCCCGATGCCGATGGCGCAGCCGGCGCTGACCAGAATAAATCCCAAGCGGGACTTGAAACTATCTCTTGCTTCCATTCTTCTTTCCTCCATTTTTTGATGAGTGACTAGGGATTGGTGACTAGTGACTAGGGATTCTCCCGCATCGTCATCCCGAGCGTAGCCGAGGGATCTTTCTTGCACACCGATAAACAGTAAGTGCGAGATGGCAGAAAAACACAGCGTCAAAGCATCGTTTATAGAATGGCGCATACGTACTGATTCCCATACTGCAATAAAGATTTCTCGACTTCGCTCGAAATGACGATACAGGGAGACCAGGGAAACGCTGATTAAATCGCAGAGTCAGATTTTACAAGAAGTTTTATACATAGCTTCGTCATAACCTTCCTTAAATAGCTCGCTATTCGCGTCAGGTTATTCCTCGCTATGTATAAAAATTCAAGAGTAAAATCAGACAACGATTTAATCAGTGTTTCCTAAAAGAACTGCGAAGCTGCTGCCGCCATCCCTAATTTTATACCAAGCCTCGAATCAGAATGACGAGTATCAGTACAGGCAGTACATACTGAAAATATGGCTTGAGCCAGAGCGGCATCTTGAGACCGCGGCCTGTATTGACTTCTGCGATGTACTTGTCAAAGCCCCAGCCCCACTTGGTCGTACAGAAGAGCAGGTAGATGAGAGAGCCTGCGGGGAGCAGGATATTGCTCACAAGGAAGTCTTCACTGTCCAGGACATCGCGATTTCCGAGGAAATGCACGCCGGAGAGCACATTGTAGCCGAGAACGCAGGGGATGGAGAAGACGAAAATGATCGCCAGATTCAGCAGGACCGCTTTTCTGCGGCTCCATCCGAAATTATCCATGCTGCTTGCGATGAGATTCTCAAAGACTGCCGTGACCGTCGAGAAGCTCGCAAAGGTCATGAATACGAAGAAGAGCGCTCCCCAGAGCTGGCCCATTGACATATGGCTGAAGATCTTCGGTAGGGTGATAAAAATGAGCGACGGCCCCTGATCCGGCTGCACATCATAGGCGAAGCACGCCGGGAAAATGATGAGCCCTGCCATGATGGCGACGAAGGTATCGAGCATCGCGATGCGCACGGCCTCTCCCCCCAGCGTAAAATCATCTGACATGTAGCTTCCGAAGATCTCGATCGCGGCGATGCCGAGGGACAGCGTGAAGAAGGCCTGATTCATCGCGGCGGATGCCACATTGCCGATACCGGCTTCTGCCACACGTTCCCAGTCCGGAAGCAGGTAGAAGGAGAGTCCCGGCCCGCCGCCTTCGAGGAATGCACTATGCACGGCAAGCACGACGATGAGCGCAAGAAGGCAGAGCATCATGATCTTCGTGATGCGCTCTACACCACTCTGGAGCCCCAGTCCGCAGACGAGGAATCCGCCGACGACCGTCATCGCCATGAAAAAGCCCATCTCCCAGGGACTTGCCAGCATCGCGCCGAAGACCTCGCTGACCCCTTCCGCTTTCGCAGAGGCGAAGGTACCATTGACGAATTTCCAGAAATAAGCAAGCATCCAGCCGGATACCGTCGTATAGTACATCATGAGCAGGTAGCAGCCCAAGACGCAGAACCATCCATGGATATGCCACTTCGAGCCCGGTTTCTCCAGCGCGGCGTAGCCCTTGACTGCGCTTTTTCTGCTCGCGCGGCCCACGGCAAGCTCCATCGTCATGACGGGAATGCCCATCAGCACCAGAAAGAGCAGGTAAAAGAGGACGAATACCGCGCCGCCGTATTCGCCTGTCACATAGGGGAATTTCCATACATTCCCGATCCCGATCGCGCACCCTGCACTGACCAGCAGAAAGCCCAGACGGGATTTGAAGCTATCACGTTCATTCATTGAAATATCCTCCCAAATGCATAATCTCATTTATTTTACACGGAATGCAGGGAAGGTTCAAGGGACGAACGGGAAAAGAGGGACTGCGGGACGTGCGATGGCCTTAGGCGGCAGACCTTTCGTCCGCCTCCCTGCCATCTGCTCTCTGCCGGTCACTCCAACAAAAAAAGGCGATGTGAAATAACGATCATCTCTTTTTCGCGTTCCATCTGCCGCGGGGGACTTGCAGCTCTCAATTGAATAGTCCAATGCTATCGATATTCCAACACTTTCATGCAATACCGCTACGTAGTCCCCTCATCTCACTTCGTTCGAAATGGCGTCTCACTGGATTTTCGCGTCGCTTCACTCCTAAAAATCCAGTTCGCTTGCACAACCCCTTCGGG
>UQRR01000075.1 GCA_900543455.1 uncultured Dialister sp. | reverse complement strand
TCGTCATCCTGAGCGGCGAGAAACGTCGTAGGTGAGATAACGAATGCCAGAACAGCTGCGACCTGAGTCGAAGGATCGCGGCGAAGCCGCCACCTTCATTCCTAATTCCTCATTCGAGCAGAGCTTTCACCAACAATCAAAGGGCAGCACGTCCCATGGGCTAACCCTGCCCCCGACAGCCTTTAAATTTAGGAGCTTTTTATGAAACTGTTGCACACGCGTTTCCCTTACCTATATATATGCTTTTCTTTCTTCTTGGCGGCTGCGCTCTGGTACACGGTGAAGATAGACTGGCTGGATCAGAGAGGAGCACTCAAAGAAGCAGGGGACGCGCTTCTAAATTTTGGGGACGTGCCGATCCTTCTTCTGGGGACGGCGTTCTTTTCTCTGTTGCTGCCAAGACTGACCCATTGCCTTTCAGGATTTTCTTATGCGAGGAGAACGTCGGTGGATCGCACATGGTTTCTCCCTGCGTTCCTTCTGATGGCGCTTTGGCAGCTCCCCTTCCTTCTTTCGTTTTACCCGGCACCGGGGATGAATGACACGGTCTTCATGATGGAGAATCCGCTCTATGCCAGTGTGCAGTTTCCGTGGCTGTATTCGGTGATATACGGCTATGGCGCGAGCTGGGGGAAGGAGGCGCTGGGAAGCCGTGAGCCGGTCATCTTCTTCTTTTCTCTGCTGCAGCTTCTTTTGATTTCCTATGGACTGACTGCTTTTGCCTTCTGGGTGAAAGGGCGTGTACATGTCCTTGCAGGATGGGGACTATACGGGTACTTTCTCTTTTTTCCGATGGTGGGAAATTACAGCATCGCGGCGGTGCGCGATGGCCTTTTCTCGCTGGGGCTGCTCTTCTTTGTATGGCTCTTCCTTCGACGCGCGGAAGGGGAGCCATGGGGGAGGGCGTCTCAGGGGATTCTTATTGCGGCTCTTCTTTCGATGCTGCTTCGCAGCAATGGGCTCCTTGTCGCGCTCTTGGTATGCCTTGCCCTCTTTTTTCTGGAGAAGCGGAAGGAGATCCTCCTCTTTTTTGTGATTTTTGCGTTGATCTCCATCGTCCCCGCACAGATCATCCAGCGCACCCATCACTGGGAACCGCTCTTTCAGGAGTCTATGGCGATCCCGCTCCAGCAGCTCGGGCGCACGATGGTGCTTGGCGGTGAGCGAAGCGAGGAAACGAAAACGCTGATGGAAAACCTTCTCACCGAAGAAGAGTGGAAGAAAGAATACTCACCCTATACCGTGGACTTTGTAAAGTGGCATGACCATTTCCATAGAAACTGGCTGAATGGGCAGAAAAAAGAATTCCTGTCGGCATGGGTGGATACAGGCCTTCGAAATCCGCGGATTTATGTCGAAGGCTGGCTGACGGAGACATATGCCCTTTGGAATCTGGATCCCTTCGAGTATGACGTGCAGTCGCGCTTCGGCTGGGCGCTTTCGGATGAGAATACAAAGGATATGAAACCGGCGGATAACGACCGCATGGCGACGGGGGATTTCCCGATGCCGCTTTGGCTCAAGGCGGGACTTGCAAATGTCTCGTATGAGGGAAGCCGGTTTATTGGAACAGGCCTTTCCCTCTGGCTTACACTCTTTCTGGGGCTCCTCTGGATCAGGCAGGGAAGAACAACGCTCCTCTTTGCACAGCTTCCCCTTTTGGCAAATACAGGGACGCTTCTTCTTTCCACGCCGGCCTCTTCCGTCTTTCGCTACTCGTTCGCTTACGTTCTGTGTTTGCCGGTGTTAGTCGCGGTCACCTTGTGCCATGGTACGAGAAAAAGTGAAGCGTAAAGGTACGGCGCTAAAAACAAAAGCGCCGCAGAGCTTCATGCAAATATGAAACGAGCGGCATTTAGTCACCAGTCACTAGTCACTAGTCCCTGGTCACCCGTCTCCAGTCACTATTTTCCAAGGAGCTAAATCATGAATGATTCTCAGAAAGCTGCAGTTTCCTCGACCGGCCCTACGCTCTTGATCGCGGGACCGGGGACGGGGAAGACCTATACCATCATTCAGCGCGTGCTTTACCTCATCCGCGAGAAGGGGGTGAAGCCGGAAGAAATCATGCTGGTCACATACACGCAGAAGGCATCGAAGGAGCTGACGACGCGTCTCACGGATGTGATGACGAAGGCGGGCATCGAGGTGAATCTGCATGAGATGTACATCGGTACCTTTCATCACATTTGCCGAAAGATTCTGAAAGAATTTCAGGAGTATACGCATCTTCCGAAGAATTATCTGGCAGTGGACCAGTTCGAGCAGCAGTACCTGGTGTACGAGCATCTTTCGGAATTTGCGGCCATCCCGGATTTCCGCCGTGTGGTACAGGATTCCTATCTGAAGCGGGGGGAGCTGGTGGGGATTTCTCCATGGCGCCAGTGTCAGACGCTCTGCCGCTATGTGAATGGTCTTTCCGAAGAGCTTCTCTTGCCCGAAGAAATGCGGCGGACCTGCGGGAATGCACTGGGCGGGCGCGTAGAAGTGCTCGCGCGGATGATGATGAAGTACACGCGCCTCGAAGAGGAAAGGCATTTCATTGATTTCTCCCGCCTGCAGAAGGAGACCTATGCGCTTCTTTCTTCCCATCCGGAGATTCTTGCCAGCTTGCAGAAGCGGATCCGCTACATCATGATCGATGAGTATCAGGATACGAATTTCATTCAGGAGCAGCTCATCCGTCTTCTGGGAGGCGATTCCCAGCAGATCTTCGTGGTGGGGGATGATGACCAGAGCATTTATCGCTTCCGAGGGGCGTCCATCGGAAATATTCTGGGATTTTCGAAGACCTATGAGACATGCCATACGTTCAAGCTGGATACGAATTATCGTTCGCATCCGGGCATTGTCCGCTTCTGCATGGACTGGATGCGCGGGCTCAAAAGCTGGCGCGGAGCGGATGGGCGGATGTTCCGCTATGTGAAGGGGGACATTCATGCCGCGTCAGAGGAAACGGGGACGCCCGTCCTTCGCATCACGGGGAAGGATCTTTCTGAGTGCCACGCGCGGATCGCTGATTTCATCGAAGGGCTGAAAGAACGGGGGCAGATCACGGACTATAACCAAGTGGCGGTACTCTGTTCGTCCGTGAAAAGCAATGCATCGCGCGCTTTGCAGCTGCAGCTTCGACGGAAGGGCATCGCTTCCTACGCGCCGCGGGCGGGCTGGTTCTTCAAGCGCCATGAAGTCGAGTGGCTGATCGGGACGCTCCTATTGCTCTTTCCCAGTTTTTCGGATTCCATGGAAAATCGGGACGACATGCAGGAAACGAGGGGGATTCTCGATACATACTTCGAGTGCATGGGCGTCGCGCGGATGATGCTCGCAAAACCCGAACACCGAGCGCTGAAAGACTGGCTGGACCGCACGCGGAGTGTCATTTCCTATGAGAAGAAACTCCCCGCCTCTTTTTTGCACCTCGTCTACCAGATGCTCTCCTATGCACCATTTTCCGACATTTTGGACAGCGCGGTCCGGGGTGAATCGAATGCAGCCAGAAATCTGTCCGCCATCACGCGCCTGATTGCCCGTTTTGGCTTTTTCCTGCCGGAGAATCACGGGCATGGCGAGGAGACTCTGGAGGACGTGCATCTCTTCTTTTCCCGCTATCTGCGGCTGTGGTTTGAAAACGGCGTGAATGAGTACGAAGATGAAGAGCGCTATGCGCCCTCGGGCTCCGTATCCTTCCTGAATATCCACCAGGCAAAGGGGCTCGAGTACCCCGTTGTTATCGTGCCATCGCTTGACGAGCGGGCGCGCTGGGATGCGGAAAGTGACCTGATTTCCCGCGTGGTGGAAAAGGTGAGCGGACGAAAGCCTGCCGAGCCGCCGAAGGAAATGAAAAATTTTGATTTATGGCGCAAGTACTATACGGCCTTCTCCCGCGCGGAAACGCTCCTCGTCCTCGCATCTTCTCAAAAGAAGGGGGACACCTCGGAAGAATTTCAATGGATCATGCCCGCTCTTCCTGCATATAATGCGAAAGAAGCGGACTACCACCACCTCACCTGCCGCCCTGTGGGGCGGAATGTGTTCAAGCCGCGTTTCGCATTCACGTCGCAGATCGCCCTTTATGAAGAATGTCCGATGAAGTATCTCTGGCATCGCGTCTACGGCTTTGCGGGCACGCAGGGGAGCCATGCCATGTACGGCGAGCTTGTCCATGAGACGATCGAGGACATCCACCGCGCGGTCCTTCGCGGAGAGGCAGAACGCGTGACGCCCTCTGCCATTTACGGATGGATGATGGCGAATTACATTTCCCTGTCTGATAAAGAAAACAGCTGGCTCCCTGAAGCAAAACTGAAGCAGGCCTTTGCAGAAATTCGTGGATATGTGGATTTCCGGAAAGGAAACTGGAATGATGCGCTCGCTGCCGAGTGTCCTCTTGAGCTGGTCAAAGATGACTACATTCTGAATGGCACCATCGATCTGCTCTCGGGAAATGGGGATCAGGTGCGGGTCATAGACTTCAAGACAGGAAAGAAACCGCCGATGGACAGTCCCCTTATGGAGAAATATCTGAGCCAGCTCGAGGTGTATGCCTACCTCGTCGAAACGAAACTCGGCCGCTCCGTGGAAAAACTCGTCCTGTACTTCACCAGCGACGCCGAGAACCCGTGTGTCGTTTTTCCTATGAGCAAAGAACGCGTGGAGAAGCGGATGGAAGAATTCGATGCGACGGCAAGGCGGATTCTGGCGCGTGATTTTGCGCGCCGCTGTGAAATGAAAAAGAACGAGCTCCCGACGGCGTGCCGGTTCTGCGACTTCAGGAAATATTGTGGAAGATAATGGGTTCAGGGTTAGCCCGTGGGGCGGCTCGTCCACTGATTGTGGATGAAAGCTTTGCTCGCCAGTTAGGAGTTAGGAGTGCTGGTGCGGCGCATAAAAATATGGAGGCGCCGCGGAGTATAAATAGGGCGATGCCCGAAAGTCTCTCGATAGCAGGTTTCCCATTTTAAACTTTCTAAACATTGCCACCTGACCGCGAATGACAAAGATTTTTCGCTTCGCTCGAAATGACGATACGGGAGTCTAATGTCTTCTAGTCTCCTAGTCACCAGTCACTCGAGGATCCTAATCCCTAGCTACTAATCCCTGGTGACTTGTGATTGGTAGCTAGGGATTAGGTTTGCGATACGAGAAAACCGCCAGTTTCAAACCTCCGCGGCGCTTCTATTTTTTATGCGCCGCACCACCCCCTTTGAACCTCTTGAACCCATAGAACCCGCTGAACCTCTTTCGCACGTAATCAAAGGGCAGCACGCCCCAGGGGCTAACCCTGAACCCTGAATCCCGAACCCTGAATCCCGAACCCTGAACCCTGAACCCCGAACCCTGAACCTTAAATAATAAATTTACAGTTATGATAAACATGACATATGATGAATACCATATCATTACCCATCTATTCATATCATTTATTAAAACCATGATTGATACCAATTCATACAGACTATTGATTTTGCGGCTTTCACTGGTTAAAATAGTACTATCAAACGCTAAAAGCGCATCAGAATGACGCGGTCATCGTGTTCATTCTATTTTATTGAGAGGGAGAATCTCATGAGACGAATCCATAAAGTACTGGTAGCCAACCGCGGCGAGATCGCGATCCGCGTATTCCGAGCCTGCAGTGAAATGGGCATCCGCACCGTGGCTATCTATTCGAAAGAAGATATTCTGTCCCTGCACAGAAACCGCGCAGATGAAGCATACCTGGTCGGTGAAGGGGATAAGCCGATCGACGCCTACCTTGATATCGAAGACATCATCCGCATCTGCAAGGAGCATGATGTCGATGCCATTCATCCGGGCTACGGCTTCCTCGCTGAAAACGCGAAACTTGCTCAGCGCTGCGAAGAAGAAGGCATCATTTTCATCGGACCGAAAGTCGAACATCTCATCATGTTTGGCGACAAGGTGAATGCCCGCATTCAGGCGGAAAAAGCACAGATCCCGATGATTCCGGGGACCAAGGGTGCGGTTCACAGCTTTGATGAAGTGAAGGCTTTCGCCGAAACCTATGGATTCCCGGTCATGATCAAGGCTGTCAACGGCGGCGGCGGACGCGGCATGAGAAATGTCGATCGCATGGAAGATCTGGAAGAAGCGTACAACCGTGCGCGTTCCGAAGCGAAGATGGCTTTCGGTGATGATGAGGTCTATGTGGAACGCTGCATCATGAACCCGAAGCATATCGAAGTACAGGTCATGGGCGATGAACACGGCAATGTGGTCCACCTTTTTGAACGTGACTGCTCCATCCAGCGCCGTCACCAGAAGGTCATCGAAATGGCACCGGCGTGGTCTCTTCCGAAGGCACTCAGAAAGAACATCTGTGATGCGGCTGTCAAACTGATGAAGAATGTCCACTATGTGAATGCCGGTACGGTCGAATTCCTGGTCGATCAGGATGAAGAGCATTTCTATTTCATCGAAGTCAATCCGCGTGTCCAGGTCGAACATACCGTCACTGAAATGATCACCAATGTGGATATCGTAAAGAGCCAGATTCTCATCGCAGAAGGCTATGCGCTTGACGGGCCGGAAATCGCCATTGGCCAGCAGGATGAGATCTGGTACAAAGGCGTTGCGATCCAGTGCCGTATCACCACGGAAGATCCGCAGAACAATTTCATGCCTGATACCGGCAAAATCATTGCCTATCGTTCTGGCGGCGGACCGGGCATCCGTCTCGATGCAGGCACGGCTTACACCGGTGCTGTCATCACCCCGTACTATGATTCTCTCCTCGTCAAAGTCACCGCGCATGCTCTTCATCCGAAGGACACCATCCACAAGATGCTCCGCTGCCTCGAAGAATTCCGCATTTCCGGCGTGAAGACGAATATCTATTTCCTGCAGAACATGCTTCGTACCCGTGATTTCCAGGAAGGGCTCTGCGATGTCAATTATATCGACAGAAACCCGTGGCTCCTGCAGGAACCGGATATGATTTCCGACCGCGGCACGAAGCTGCTCTCCTACATCGGCGACATCACCGTCAATGGCTATGCCGGTGCCGGCCATCAGGAAAAACCGGATTTCAATCCGCTTCCGCTGCTCGATGCAGACAAGATCGAAGCGCCGAAAGGCACCCGGCAGCTGCTCGATGAAATGGGGCCGGAGAAATTCTCCAAGTGGGTCATGGATCAGAAGGAAGTCATGTTCATGGATACCACGTACCGCGATGCGCACCAGTCTCTGCTCGCGACCCGTGTCAGAACCCATGACATCATGAATGCCATCCACTACACGGCTGTCCATGTCCCGCAGCTCTTCTCCTTCGAGAACTGGGGCGGCGCGACCTTCGACGTGGCTTATCGTTTCCTTGATGAAAGCCCGTGGGAACGCCTTCGCCAGATGAGAAAAGCTGCACCGAACATCCTCTTCCAGATGCTGACCCGCGGTGCGAATACCGTCGGCTATACCAACTATCCGGAAAATGTTGTCCGCCACTTCATTGACCAAGCGGCTGACAATGGCGTTGATGTATTCCGTATCTTCGACTGCCTGAATCAGCTCAGTCATATGACGGTCACCATCGATGAAGTCCGCAAGAAAGAAAAGCTCGCCGAAGCCTGCTTCTGCTACACCGGCGACATCATGGATCCGAACCGTCAGAAATATTCCCTGAAATACTATACCGACCTTGCGAAACAGATGCAGGATGCCGGTGCGAATATCATCGCGATCAAAGACATGGCGGGTCTTCTGAAACCGGAAGCGGCCTATGCCCTGATCTCTGCGCTGAAAGATGCTGTCGATCTGCCGATTCACCTCCACAGCCATGAAGGCGGCGGATGCACCCTGTACTCCTATGCCAAAGCCGTCGATGCAGGCGTCGATATCTTAGACGTTGCGACCGGCGCACTCTCTGGCGGTACCAGCCAGCCGTCCATGACCTCCATGTACTACGCACTGCAGAATAACCCGCGCCAGCCGCAGCTGGATATCGATGCGCTTGAGACCATCGACCGCTACTGGCAGGGCGTCCGTCCGTACTATGCAGGTGTCGACTCCAAGATGACGAATCCGAATACGACCCTTTACCAGCATGAAATGCCTGGCGGACAGTACTCGAACCTGCGCCAGCAGGCAACGGCTGTCGGCCTCGGAGCCCAGTGGCCGGAAGTCTGCCGCATGTATGCGAAGGTCAATATGATGTTCGGCGATATCATCAAGGTCACCCCGTCCTCCAAGGTCGTTGGCGATATGACCCTCTTCATGGTACAGAACCATCTGACCGAGAAAGACATCTACGAAAAGGGTGATACCCTCGACTTCCCGCAGTCCGTTGTCGATTTCTTCGACGGCAAGCTCGGCATCCCGTATGGCGGCTTCCCGGAAAAACTCCAGCAGATCATCCTGCGCGGACAGAAGCCGCACCTCGAAAGCCAGCCGGAAAATGTCGACTTTGAAGAAGTCAAGATGGAAATGAAAGAGAAGCACATCCCGACCCGCGAAGAAGATGTCTCCTCCTACTGCATCTATCCGAAGGTCTTCTCCGACTACATGGACCGCTATCATAAGTATGGCGATCTCTCGCTCCTTGATACGCCGACCTATTTCTTCGGCATGAAAGTCGGTGAAGAAATCCGAATCAACATCGATGAAGGCAAGATGCTCCTCGTTCGCCTTGACAATGTCACAAAACCGGACTTGGAAGGCAACAGAGAGCTTCAGTTCGAGCTGAACGGCATGCCGCGTGAAATCAAGATCCACGACGCTCATGTCGCAGAGTCTGCGAATACCTCCAGAAAAGCAGACAAGGACGTACCGGGCGAAGTCGGTGCGACCCTCTCCGGCTCCGTCGTGAAACTCCTCGTCGAAAAAGGCTCCTCTGTCAAGAAGGGCGACCCCGTCATCGTCACCGAAGCGATGAAGATGGAAACCACCATCACCGCGCCGATGGATGGCATCGTGAGTGAAATCCACGTCAAGGCTGGTCAGCGCATCGAATCCGGCGACCTCCTCATGGTTATCGAATAAGAGAAATACATAGCGCTTGAAAAACCGCTCTGCCAAAGCAGGGCGGTTTTTGATCGTGAGAGCAACTAGGAGGCGCATTGATTTTCCTATCCTTTTTTTGCTAAAATATAGGCAATAAAGGAGGATGAAAACAGTGTTCACATTTTACAAAAATTCGCAGAAGGGGCAGGATCTTGTCGAGTATGCACTGATGCTCGCGATCATCATCGGTATCGGATGGGGGATCTACTCCCAGACAGGAGTCACAGACTCGATCAAGAATGTGTTCGGAAATGCGTCGAGCCTTATGGAGACGGCAAAGAAACAGGGCGTGAACCTGAATTGGGATGAGATCTTGAAGCGTCTCCGTGAATTGCAAAGCAAGAAGGAATATAACTCAGGAAATACGACAGCGGGAATGAGTTATAAGCGTGGGATGATTCAGTCTGGTTGGCTCACGGATGATGACAAGAAGGACAGCACGATCGGGAAGCTGGCTTCCGAACTGGGTGCGACCATGTGGACATTTTATAATGGCGAAAATACAGGAAAGTTGGGAACTGAAGGTGGCGGATTGTATTGGACGACGGAAGATCTGAAATCCGCTAATTTGCATCGCGAGGGGGATAACTATTATAGCCAGGAAACCGTTCTTTCCTATCGCTATGATCCATCGACGGGTCAGTACTCCGTGATAGAAAATCGTGCCTGGCTAAATCAGATTGGTCGTGATTGGAAGTTCAATCATAATGCTTTAGCGCAGGCACCGGCAGAGCTTGGCAAGCCGCCAGCGACTGTGTTCGGTCCCTACAGCACCTATGAGGAAGCACAGAA
Organism: uncultured Dialister sp.; assembly: GCA_900543455.1. Classification (GTDB taxonomy): domain Bacteria; phylum Bacillota; class Negativicutes; order Veillonellales; family Dialisteraceae; genus Dialister. The sequence goes on along the minus strand of UQRR01000075.1, from coordinate 218 downwards.
AAAGTACGAGGCAGTGAAGGCCGAGCATGGGGGAAATTACATTTATACGAAGTAAAGCAGAAAAAGGATTCTAATTCCTGTCGCAGGCGGATTGCTTTGTTTTCAGTTTGCTGACAGGTTAGAGCATTATAGTCTTTGCACAAAGGCGATGTGAAATAACGATCATCTCATTTTCGCGTTCAATCTGCCGCGGGGGACTTGCAGCTCTCATAGGAGTG
>UQRR01000074.1 GCA_900543455.1 uncultured Dialister sp. | reverse complement strand
GCTACGTAGCCCCCTCACCCCTTCGGGGAGCTCCCCCGATGGGGAGCCAAGAACGTTCTGCCGCTTAACTTAATAGCCTTCCCCTCTAGGGGAAGGTGCCCCGCAGGGGCGGATAGGGTGACTATGGCATGAAAGACAGCTGAGATAAGGTTTTCCAGTCACTCCTAGGATAAGAAGGTGCGTAAGACGCAAGAGAGAATCTTGTGAAAAAACGAGCGAGCAGTCCTTTTTATGGCTCTTTTTGTCATAGCATCTGTGATATGCTAAAGGGAAAGGCATATAGTCTGTAGGAATGAAGGGAAATACATAGAAAGGGTGCGAAGCGTATGATTTGTCCAAAGTGTCATTATTCGGTCAGGGAAAGTGATTTATTCTGTGGGCATTGCGGGTGCTTTTGGGAAAAGGCGGGTCAGGGGGAAAACCGGAGTGGGCTCTCTTCTAAAGAGGAGCAAGAGGGGATGCTTGACAAGTTTATCGGGATCGATGGACGTATCAATCGAAAGAAATATATTTTTCGAGCGCTGCTTTTATGGGGGATGGGATTCATTTTTGAGCTATGTGTCATCATGGGCCGTATGGCGCAGCCGGATTTTATGGCGGGCGATCTGCCGGGGCTGGTTTTACTTACGATGATGGGGATTCCCGGGCTGATGCTGATGGTGCGCCGTCTGCATGATCTGAATCGTAATGGATTCTGGTCTTTGCTGGTCTTTGTGCCGGTTGCTTCGTTCTTCCTCTTCCTCTATCTCTGCTGTTTTCGTGGGACGAGAGGGAGAAACTCGTATGGAGAGGATCCGCTCGGAAGGAAAGCGGATACGTAGGGGGCGGAACATTCTTTGTTTTCCTATGGCGCAGTCTTGTCACAATAGGTACAATAGAGAAAAGTTGACGGCGGGGAGCGTAACCCGCTATTTTCAAAGGAGCGATTATGATCACAGGAACCATCAAGAATAAAATCGATGCCATCTGGACAGGCGTTTGGACAGGCGGTATCACCAATCCGCTGACGGTCATCGAACAGCTGACGTACCTTATGTTTATCCGCTCGCTCGACGTGAAGGAGATGCAGACGGAGCGGTTGGAGAATGCCATGGGATTTACCGGCGACCACATTTTTCCGAAGAGTGCGGTGGGGCAGGCGATGCGGTGGAGCCATTTCAAGGACAGGAGCCCAGAGGATATCTTTCACATCGTCCGCGACTTCGCTTTTCCTGCCATCCAGCACATGAAGAATGGACACCTTCCGGACTTTGATGCGAGTGGGAAGCTCATTCCTCTTCCCGATGAGACCGGGGAGAAAGGAAATGCGTTTGCTACATTCATGGCCGATGCCTCCTTCGTCATCCCGACGCCGAAAGTCTTGGAGCGCATCGTGACAGGGCTCGAAGATCTTTATACGCATGACATCGAAGACAAGGACATGCAGGGCGATCTCTACGAGTACATGCTGAGCAAGCTGCAGGCCGCCGGACAGAATGGCCAATTCCGTACGCCCAAGCACATCCGAGAGATGATGGTCGATCTTATGGCGCCGACACCAGCGGACTCGATCTGCGACCCCGCGTGTGGGACCGCGGGCTTCCTGGTGTCATCCGCGCAGTACATCACGGCGCACTACGGGGACACGATGACTGATAGCGACTGGACGCATTATAAGGAAACGATGTTTCATGGATTCGACACCGACCAGACGATGCTCCGCATCTCCGCGATGAATCTCATGCTCCATGGCATCATCCATCCCTGCATCGCCTATCAGGACAGCCTCTCGAAGCAGAACCAAACCGAGAGTGCCTACACACTGTGCCTTGCGAATCCGCCCTTCAAAGGAAGCATCGATGCTGAGAGCATTCACGAAAAGCTGAAGGCCGTGACGAATACGAAGAAGACAGAGCTCCTCTTCCTTGCTCTCTTCCTTCGCACGCTGAAGAAGGGTGGCCGCTGCGCCTGCATCGTCCCCGACGGCGTCCTCTTCGGCAGCAGCAAAGCGCACAAATCCATCCGCGAAGAACTTGTCGAGCATCACCAGCTCCAAGCTGTGATTTCCATGCCCTCCGGCGTCTTCAAACCCTACGCCGGCGTCTCTACTGCCGTCCTCGTCTTCACCAAGACCGGCGCCGGCGGGACGGACAAGGTGTGGTTTTATGATATGAAATCCGACGGCTTCTCCCTCGATGATAAGAGAAATCCCGTGAAAGAGAATGATATCCCGGACCTCATCTTCCGCTTCCATCACCAGGACGCGGAGGCAGAGCGCAAGCGCACAGAGCAGAGCTTCTTCGTCCCGAAGGAAGAAATCGCTGCCAATGACTATGATCTCTCTATCAATAAGTATAAGGAAATCGAGTACGTGCCTGTCGAGTACCCGCCGACGGCGGAAATCCTCGGTGAGCTTCGTGCGATGGAGGAAGAGATAGAGGCTGGGCTTGAGCGGTTGGAGGGATTGCTTGGGGTAGCTTATTCGCATGAGGATAAAGATTATGAATGATACTGTGACGATGAAATCTTTAGCTGATGTGTGTGACATACTTGATTCGCAGAGAATACCAGTTACGGCAAGGGACAGAGTTAAAGGATGTTATCCTTATTATGGAGCAAATGGAATACAAGATTATATCGACAAATATATTTTTGATGATGAATTAGTTCTACTTGCTGAAGATGGCGGGAATTTTGGCTCAAAAGAGAGTCCGATTGCTTATCGTGTGTCGGGGAAATGTTGGGTAAATAATCATGCGCATGTTCTGAAACCGCATGATAATACAGATGTAGATTATCTATGCTATGCACTCATGTTTTACAATACAGAGGGCTTAGTAAATGGTGCTACTCGACAAAAGCTAACACAATCTGCTATGAAGAAAATGATAATACCGCTTTGTGATTTGAAACGGCAGCAAGAAATCGTAAATGAGCTAAATGCGGTTTCCCGCCTCATCTCCCTTCGCCAGCGGCAGGCGGAGAAACTGGATGAGCTCGTCAAAGCCCGCTTCGTCGAGATGTTTGGGGATCCTGTGCTGAATACTAGGCATTTACCGTCAGTTTCTGGCACTTCACTTTTTAAATTATCCAATGGTAAAGCCGTTCCTGTGGAAAAACGTTTTGATTCCGGAATACCAGCCTATGGCGGAAATGGTATTTCTTGGTATACGGATGAAGCGCTAATCAATACGGATACGCTTGTTGTTGGACGTGTTGGGTTTCAAAGCGGAAATGTTCATTTTGTATATGGACCACTTTGGATAACAGATAATGCTATGTATGTTACTTGGTATCGAAAAGAGTTAATTTGTCTACGCTTTTTGAACCAGTTGATGAAACGTGTTGATTTTTCTCGCTATCAGGATGCCGGGGATTTAAAAAAAATAACGCAAAAACCGTTCATGAAATTTGAATACATTTTGCCATCGATGAATCTACAGATGGAGTTTGTAAATTTTATGGATAGCGTTAATTGCGAGAAGGAACGCATCCAGAGGAGCGCGGCACTGCTCGCGACGCTCAAACGCTCCCTCATGCAGCAATACTTCGGCTGAAAACCATCCCCCTTCCCATCGGGAAGGGGGGCAGGGGGGATAGGGAGATCCATGAGCAGGCAGTAGGTCACACCGTATGGGACTAACTACGACTAAAAGTGAGCGGTTTTCTGTCTGCGCCAACCGTAGTCAGTCTCATATGTGCCGAGCAACTGTCAGCGCACCCGTCTCCCTATCCCCCGCCCTGCGGGCGGCCCCTTCCCGATGGGCAGGGGCTGACGATACGAGAATGGCGTCAGGCAACAGGTATGCAAGACAGATGCGCAGGCAGAAATTACCCCCTTCCCCTTGGGAAGGGGGGCAGGGGGGATAGGGAGATCCATGAGCAGGCAGCAGGTCACACCGTATGGGACTAACTACGACTAAGAGCGAGGGGTTTTCTGTCTGCGCAAACCGTAGTCAGTCTCATATGTGCAGAGTAACTGCCAGCGCACCCGTCTCCCTATCCCCCGCCCTGCGGGCGGCCCCTTCCCGATGGGAAGGGGCTGACGATATGAGAATGAGGCTATGCAACACTCGTGTAAGATTCTACGGAAGAAGGAACTTTTTTTCTCAAGCGGTCTTGCCACAAAAGAGGTATGATAAGGGAAAGGTTCATGTAGTCAAGAGAGGAGTCAGGCGATGGGGAATTTCGATTTCTTAGAGAAGGATCCGGCTTACGGTATGTTTGCGAAGTCAGCGGAGAAGGCGGAGGGGCTTTGCCGCTCGCATCCTTCGCTCTCGGCGCTCCTTTCGCGCAAGACGTTGGAGCTTGCGGTGAAGTGGGTTTATCAGGTGGAGGGGATCGAGGTCCCACGGCAGGCGAATCTGCAGTCGCTCCTGCATCAACCGGATTTCCGCGATCTGATGGATCATGAGCCGTGGTATCGGTTGCAGTTCATCGTGAAGATGGGAAATCTTTCGGCGCATGAGGAGCGGGAGATTTCTTTCGAGCAGGCGGCAGAGGCGCTGCGGAATCTTTTCGATTTCCTTCTATGGATTGATTATTGCTATGGGCGTTCCTATGAGGAGCGGGTCTTTTCGCTGTCTCGCATACCGGAGGCGCATGAGGCGGTGAATGAGAAGCGGATCCGTGAGCAGGCGCGGCTTCTGGAGCAGCAGGGGGCGGAGAAGGAGCGGCTGGCAGCGGAGCTTGCAAAGGTGCAGGCGGAGCTTCGCGCGATGAAGGCGGCGAGTGAGGAAAATCAGGCGAAGCGCACGTATTCACTTCGCCCGATCACGGAGCTGTCGACGCGGCAGATGTATATCGATGTGGATCTTCAGCTCGCTGGATGGCAGCTTTCTGGCTCGCGGGCGAATGTGGCAGCTGAGCTCCCTGTCCGCAATATGAATGGTGTCCCGGGGGCTGTTGGGAAGGCGGATTATGTGCTTTTCGGGAAGGATGGAAGGCCGCTCGCGGTGGTGGAGGCGAAGCGGACGAGCAGGGATGCAAAGGCGGGGGCGCAGCAGGCCAAGCTCTATGCGGATGCGTTGGAAAAGATGTATGGCGCGCGGCCTTTCATTTTTCTGACGAATGGGTTTGAGACGCATTTCTGGGATGATGTGCATGGGACGCCGCGGCAGGTGAGTGGGATCTTCGGTGAGGAGGACCTGGCGCGGCTGATGCAGCGGCGGTCGGAGGAGCCAAAGCCGCTGTCGTCGATCCCGATCGATGACAGGATCACGAATCGCGCGTACCAGAAGGAGGCGATCCGTGCGACGCTTTCGGAAATCGAGCGAGGCAGGAGGAAACATCTCCTGGTGATGGCGACGGGGACGGGGAAGACGCGCACGGCGGCGTCGCTGGTGGATGTGCTTTTGCGTGGCAATCGGATCACGCGGGTGCTTTTCCTGGCGGATCGGACGGCTCTGGTGTCGCAGGCGAAGGAGGCTTTCAAGGCGTATCTTCCGGAGATGTCGCTGTGTAATCTGTGCAGCAATAAGGAGGATGCGAATGCGCGTATCGTCTTCTCGACGTATCCGACGATGCTGAATGCCATCGATGGGCGGCGGACGGAGACGGGCGCGCGGCTTTTCACGCCGGCGCATTTCGATCTCATCATCATCGATGAGAGCCATCGGAGTATTTTCAAAAAGTATCGGACGATTTTTGATTATTTCGATGCGATCCTGGTGGGGCTTACGGCGACGCCGAAGACGGATGTGGATCGGAATACGTATGATTTCTTCGAGAGAAAGCTGGGAGTACCGACGTATGCTTATAGTTATGAGGAGGCGGTCACGGCGCATTTCCTCGTGCCGTATAAGAATTATGAAGTGAAGACGCTTTTCTTGCATGAGGGAATCACGTATGATAAGCTCACGCCGGAGGATCGGGAGCGCTATGAGGAGGATTTCATCGAGGATGATGGGAGTCTTCCCACGTATGTATCAGAGTCGAAGATAAATCGGAAGGTCTTCAATCGGGATACGGTGCGGACGGTCATTGAGCGGTTGATGGAGAAGGGCATCAAGGTCTCTGGCGGGGATCGGCTGGGGAAGACGATCATTTTTGCGGAGAATAAAAAGCACGCGCAGTTCATTGTGGACTGTTTTGATGAAATGTATCCAGAGTACCATGGGCATTTCGCACGTCGCATCGTCTGTGATGATTCGTATGCGGAGACGTTGATCGCAGATTTCAAGAATCCGGATAAGGATCCGGTCATCGCGGTGTCGGTGGATATGATGGATACGGGGATCGATGTGCCGGAGTGTGTGAATCTGGTCTTTTTCAAGAAGGTGCGCTCGAAGACGAAATTCTGGCAGATGATCGGCCGTGGGACACGTCTCGCGCCGGATCTCGTCGTGATGGACGGCGAGGGGGAGCATGTGGGGAAGCGGTATTTCCTCATTTTTGACTATGGGGGGAATTTTGATTTCTTCCGCGAGCACCAGGAGACTGTGAAGGAAACGGCGGTGAAGAGTCTGTCGGAGAATCTTTTCGAGAAGCGTGTGCGTCTTATCTGTGCGCTGGAGGGGAGTGAGTTCTCAGGAGAGGGCTACCGGTCCTGGCGGGCGACGCTCGTGAAGACGGTGCAGCAGGAAGTGGCGGCCTTGAAGACGGAGCTTGCGGCGGTGCGGCTGCATTTATCAGCGGTGGAAACGTACAAGACGGAGGAGGCGTATCAGACGCTTTCTGATGAGGATGTGAAGGAGCTGGTGAAAGAGCTCGCCCCGCTCGTCACAGATGAGGAGATGGATGAGGCGGCGAAGCGTTTCGATATTTTTATGTATGGCATGATGCTGACTTTCCTCACGGACCGAAAAGCCTATGAGCGGGCGCGGGAAAGTCTGAAACAGATGGTGCATGCGTTATCGGGGAAAAACGGCATCCAGGCGGTGCGGGATGCACAGCCGCTCATGGAGGAAATCCAAAGTCCCACGTTCTTCCCTTTGATAGATTTGCTGAAGATGGAGGAGGTCCGCATGGGGTTGCGGGATCTCATGCAGTATCTCGAGGAACGCGGCTCGGGACATTATATCGTCACGACATTGCATGACCCAGTCGTCACCGAAGGCTTGGGCGAGCCGCTTGCTGAAGAGCCGCTCGAAGACTACCGGAAAAAGGTGGAGGGGTATTTCACTGACCATGCAGATGATGTGCCAGCGGTCAGAAAGCTCGTACACAATGAGCCTTTGACCAGTGAAGACTATGCGGCACTCGAGCGCATCTTCGAAGTCGAGCTCGGTACGCCTGAAGCCTATCGGGCGGCGTATGCGACAAAGCCCTTCGGCCTTGTGGTACGGGAAATCGCGAAGCTCGATCCACAGGCAGCGGAGCAGGCCTTCTCTTCTTTCATCAATGATTACAGTTTGAACGAGAAGCAGATCGCTTTTGTCAGGCAGGTCATCAATTTCCTTACGGTAAATGGATATATTGATAGTCCGGCTCGCCTCATGAGTGCACCTTTTGACAGGTACAGCTGCGGGGATATCTTCAGTACAGCGCAACTTGTGGATCTCAGCCATGTGGTGAATACCATCCGGGATAACGCGGTGAGGATCGTGGACGGTGGGAAATAAGGGATCAGCGTTTCCCTAGTTACAAGTCACTAGTCACTCGAGGCTCATAATTCCAGACCACGAATCCCTGCTTTCAAACTTCAGTGGGGGGGAGGGGTGCATGATTCATATAGCGCCCCGCCCCCTAAAAAAAATAGTCTGCTACGCTATGCGTCATCCAGACTAGAAGGGGAAGCCATCAAAAAAGCCCCTTTGGCAGGGGCTTTTTTGATGGCTGTTTTTATTTTGTCTGTTGCACTTCGATTTTCTGGCGCGTGGCATCGTTTGCTGGGATGCTTACAGAGCGAGGCGGTAGATTTCTTCGAGGTCTTTGGCGGAGAGGTCGACGAAGCCGTGGAGGAGGTGGTCTTTTCCGCCTTTCCATGCGATGGTTTTCTCTGCCATTTCGGCAAAGCGGGTGTCGTCGATGCCGATCTCTGTGAGGGTGGTCGGGAGGCGGAGCTGTTTCTTGAAGTATTTCCGCAGGCGTTTGATGCCTTTCGCTGCGATTTTAATGGTGTCTTTGCCTTTGGGGGAGACGCCCATGACGTTTGTGGCGAAGCGGGCGATGCGGGGGGCGGTGGTTTCGTCTAGGACGTAGGTGAGGAAGGCGGGGGTGAGGATGGCAAGGCCGAGGCCGTGGGTGATGTCGTAGTGGGCGGAGAGTTCGTGCTCGATGCCGTGGCAGGTCCAGGAGACGGAATGGCCGCTGTCGATGAAGTCGTTGATGGCCCAGGAGGCGGTCCAGAGGAGGTTTGCACGGGCATCTTCATTGGCGGGGTCGGCCATGGCGATGGGGGCGTCTTTCATGACGGAGCGCATCATGGCTTCCATGTAGGCTTCGGTGGCGGGGAAGGTCTCTTCTTTCTGGAAGTAGACTTCCATGATGTGGGAGAGGATGTCGGCGGAGCCGCAGGCGGTCTGATAGGCGGGGACGGTGTAGGTGTTTTCGGGGCAGAGGAAGGAGACGGAGGGGCGGAAGGCCTGGGCGGTCCAGCCGTATTTTTCTTCGGTCTCGGGGTTGGTGATGACGGCGCTGGCATTCATTTCGGAGCCGGTCGCGGCGATGGTGGGGATGGTGATGAGGGGGAGGGCGGTGTCGATGGCGGCGCGGTTTCGGATGAGGTCCCAGGGGTCGGCGTCGTAGGGGGCGCTGCCTGCGATGACTTTGGCGGTGTCGAGGACGGAGCCTCCGCCGAGGGCGAGGATGAGGTCCAGGCGTTTTTCGCGTACGAGGCGGATGCCTTCGCGGACGAGGCCGATCTCGGGATTTGGCTTGACGCCGGAGAGGCCGTAGCAGTCGACATTGGCTTTGCTGATTTCTGCGAGGACTTTGTCGAAGAGGCCGCTTTTTTTGGCGGAGCTGCCGCCGGTGATGAGGAGGACGCGGCTGCCGAGGCGGCTGATCTCTTCGGGAAGGTGGGCGAGCATGCCGTTTCCGAAGTAGACTTTGGTGGGGTTATGGTAGATGAAATCGTGGGTCATGGGGATGCCTTTCTTGTCATGGGTGACTAGGGAAATGCTGATTGAATCATTTTTCCTTAAATGGGTTTGGTGGGTTTTATGGGTTCATAGGGTTCATAGGGTTCAAAGGGGGCGGCGCAAAATAGTAAAGCGCCGCGGAATTTTTGAATATATTATTTTCCAGGGATGGGAAACCTGTGAATCTTTTGAATCTTTTGAATCTGTCTATTCCTTATCCGATTTTGCTCTTGGATTTTATACAGGTGTTCCTTTCACTTTTTCGGCAGACTTGGATTCCTTGTCTCGGCGATCCATTTTGTGAAATCTTCGGGGGAGATGCCGAGGCGTGCTTCTGCCCAGGGTTTCCATTTTTCGGATTTTTTACGCGCGGCAAGGATGTCTTCCATGGAGGCGCCGGTGTGCTGCTCTAAGAGGTAGGCGAGGCGGAGCCAGTGGTTTGGGTAGCCGTCTTGCAGCAGGGGGATGGCGCGGTCTTCGGGGATGCCGTAGAAGCGGTGAAGGCGGCGGGCGCGATGGCGCAGGAGGCGTTCTTCGTAGAGCGCAGCGGTGAGACCTAGCTTTTTCTGGATGCGTCCCCATGGGTCATCTTTCCGCATGTCGAGGATGGTATCGATGGGGACTTCGGCGAGGATGGAGAGAAGGGCGGCTTTGTCGATTTCAAGGAAACGGAGGCCGCTTGAGAGAAGGGCTTCTGCTTTGTCTTGGGGGATTTCATACTTGTAGTGGATGCTTCGGATCTGGTCGTCTAATGTGGGTTCGCTGCGTTTCATAGGGGGTTCCTTTCGTGCAATGAATGGTTTTCTCTATTGTAACATAGATGAGGGGTTCGGGGTTCGGGGGCGTGTTGCCCTTTGATTGAGCGAAAGAGGGGGAGCAGGTTCTATAGGTTCAATAGGTTCAAGAGGTTCGACGGGGGTGGTGCGGCGCATAAAAATAGGGAAGCGCCGCGGAGTTTTATAATATAGGGTATTCTCGTATCGCCAGCCCCCCTTGCGGGCAATGCTATTAAGTTAAGGAAATCGTTAGCTACGTAACGTCTTGCTTCCCCCTTCGGGGGAAGTGCCGAAGGCAAT
>UQRR01000073.1 GCA_900543455.1 uncultured Dialister sp. | reverse complement strand
CTGAACCTTGAACCAAATGAAAGCAAAGTAAAAAGGGGCTGTGAAGAAATGAGGATTCATTTCTTCACAGCCCCTTTTTCGTGCATGGCATGAGAAAACAAGCGGTGTATCCTGATTTTCCGCCAGTCCCTAGTCTCCCACGATATACGGGATGGCGTCGATGTCGTTGACCGGCATGAGATGAGCGCCGGCAGCGTGGATCTCGCGCAGGGCGGTGACGATCTCTTTGGAGATCGCAAGGCCTGTCTCGCGGCCGCCGGTTTCCATCTGCGAAAGGACTTTCGCAGGGATGGTGATGCCCGGGACCTTGTCATTCAGATAGTTCGCCATCTTGAAGCTTTTCAGCGGGACGATGCCGAAGAGGATGGGAAGATCCAGGTCTTTGGCACAGGCGAGGAAGTCTTCTGCCTGCTTGATGTCATAGATCGGCTGGGTCTGGATGAACTGAGCTCCCGCTTTTTTCTTGCCCTCCAATCGTTTGATCTCTGCATCGAGGTCATCGGTGCCGGGATTTCCTGTGGTACCGATGTAAAAATCTGTAGCTGCGCCAAGGTCATGTCCTTCGATATCGTGACCGCTGTTCAGGCAGCTGGCGATCTGGATAAGGCCGGTGGAGTCGATTTCAAAGACTCCTTTGGCATTCGGATGGTCACCGATCTTGGGCGGATCACCGGTGAGGGTGAGGATGTTATGCACGCCGAGTGCCGCAGCTCCTAAAAGTTCCGCCTGGAGGCCGATGACATTTCTGTCGCGGCAGGTCAGATGGAAGATGGACTCGACCTGGTACTTCTGCTGGATGATGCAGGAGAGGGCGATCGGGCTCATACGCATTTTTGCCATGGGGCAGTCGGCGATATTGACTGCGTCGACGTAGGGAGCGACTTTCTGCACCTGTTCTTCTGTGATGGCGGAGGAGGCGCTCTTCGGCGGGTCCAGCTCGGTGGTGATGGTAAAGATGTGATTCTGGTTTTTCTCTTTTAATGTGGACATAGGGACTCCTTTCAAAAATTTTGTGGCTAGGGATTAGGGATTAGGTGTCTCAAGTGACTGGTGACTAGTGACTGAAATGTCAGCTCATGGCATCACAACTATTTATACTCTGCGGCGCTTAGATCCTTCGACTCAGTTCTCCTGTTTCAGATAAGCCATTTTTTTAACATACGACGTTTTTCTCCGCTCAGGATGACGAAATGCGCCGCACCACCATTTCTCATTTCTAATTCAAGCGAGGGTTTTATTCATAATCTAGAGACGGCACGCCCAAGGGGCTAACCCTGAACCTTGAACCCGCCAACCTGAACCCTCTAACTATTTCCCCATCATCCGATCGGCTTCTTTGATGGCTGCGATGCCGTCTTTGCAGTAGGCATCAGCGCCGATGGAGGCGGCGTAGTCTTTCGTGACGACGGCACCTCCTGTCAGGATGGAGACGGCGGGGCATTTCTCTTTGACGAGGGAGACTGTCTTTTCGAGCTCCGGCAGGGTGGTGGTCATGAGGGAGCAGAGACCGACGAGGTCTGCGTGGTGCTCTTCGATGGCGGAGAGGAAGGCTTCGGGGGCGACGTCCTTGCCGAGGTCGATGACGCGGTAGCCGCTGTTTTCAAGGAGAGCAGAGACGATATTTTTGCCGAGGTCGTGGATGTCGCCCTGCACGGTGCCGAGGATCAGTGTGCCTTTGGCAGCCGTGGCGGTTTCGGGGAGCATTTCCTTGATGACTTTGAATGCGGCCTGCATGGCTTCAGCGCTCATCATGACCTGCGGGAGGAAGACTTTTCCCGCGCCGTAGCCGTCACCGATTTCTGTCATGGCAGCGGTGAGGCCGCTCTTAATGATTTCTTCGGAGGAAATCTCGGCTTCGATCGCACGTTTGACGGCACTCGCCGCTTCTTCTTTTTCGCCCTGCTTCACGGCGGCTTTCACCTGCTCGAGCGGCGGGAGGTCTTGCGTGGGCGTAGCCGCTGCCACGGTGGTCGGGGTGTCCTGTGCTTCTTGGATGAAATGCAGGGCGCCTTTGTCAAAGCCTAAGAGCAGCTTTGCATTGGTGAAGGCATCCTTCACGCCCTGATCGAGCGGATTCACGATGGGGGCATTCATGCCGCAGGCGAGTGCCATGGTGAGGAAGGCCGCATTGATGCGGGGGCGGCAGGGGAGGCCGAAGGAAACATTGCTTGTCCCCATGACGCAGGGGAAGCCGAATTCTTTTTTGTAGAGCTTGATGGTACGCAGGGTCTCGCTCGCGCCTTTGTCCCCGGAGCCGACGGTGAGGACGAGCGGGTCAAGGAGAAGGTCTTCTTTGCGAAGGCCGGCGGCGAGGGCTTTCTTTTCCAGATAGCGGATGATGCGGACGCGCTCTTCGGCGGTCTCCGGCAGATTTCCTTTCTCGATCGGAAGGAGCAGGAGCGCTGCGCCATAGGTCTTGGCAAGCCGGAGCATCGCATCTAAGCGTTCTTCATTCTCCGCATTGGCGGAATTGATGAGCGGGCGGCCCGGATACAGCTTCAGGGCTTTTTCAAGGACTTTCGGGTCGGTGCTGTCGATGGAGAAGGGGACGGAGCAGAGCATGGAGAGCTGGGAAATCGCTGTCTCCATGAGAGCGACCTGGTCTGCACCGGGGACGCCCATATTCACGTCGAGGATGTCCGCGCCCGCATCGACTTCCGCGAGGGCTTCTTTCTTGACGGAGGTGAAGCTGCCGGTCTTCAGGTCTTCTCTCATTTTCTTGCGGCCGGTCGGATTGATGCGTTCGCCGATCTTGACGGGAGCATAGTCATCGCCGATGAAGACGGTCTGTGTACGAGAGGTGAGTGCCGTGAAGGGCGGGATCTTTTCTTTCGGAGAGATCGTCACATCGCTGAGGGCGAGGACTTCTTCACGGATATGATCCGGCGTCGTGCCGCAGCAGCCGCCGAGGAAGGATACGCCGGCTTTGGCAAATTCCGGTGCCCATGCGCCGAAGTCTTTCGGCGTGAGAGGGAAATGGGTTTCGCCATTTTCCAGCACCGGCATGCCGGCATTCGGCTGGATGATGATGGGCTTATTCGTGTAAGGGACCATCTGTCTCGCGGCTTCGAGCAGCTTTTCCGGACCGACGGAGCAGTTGGCTCCGATGATGTCAGCGCCCATGGCATCGAGAAGAATGACGGCGGCTTTCGGATCGGTGCCAGTGATGGTGCGTCCGTCTTCTGCATAGGTCATCTGGCAGATGACGGGAAGGTCGCAGGCCGTCTTAGCAGCGATGAGGGCGGCTTTCATTTCCTGAATGTCGATGATGGTCTCGATGATGAGCGAGTCTGCTCCCGCACTGGCAAGGGCTTTCGCCAGACGGTAGTAGTTCTCGCAGGTCTCATCGAAGGAAAGATCGCCCAAGGGGGAGATGAATTTCCCTGTCGGGCCCATATCACCGGCGATCTTTACACGGTCTCCGCAGGCGGTACGCACATTTCGCACAGCGGCTTCGCAGATGGCTTCCACCTTGTCCTCCAGATCATAGTCAGCGAGCTTGATGGGGGAGGTACCGAAGGTATTCGTCGTGATATAGTTACTTCCTGCGTCTGCGTACTCCTTGTGGATGCGCTGTACGATGTCAGGGTGGGTGATATTGTAGTAGTCTGGGCAATCTCCTGTCGAGAGACCGTAGCGCTGCAGCATGGTACCCATGCCGCCGTCAAAAAAGATCATAGTGGTTCTCCTTTTTATTATTGTATTATATATTTCATTATTATAGCGTAGGGGGGAAAGAAGTGACTAGGGATTGGGATTCGCGGTTCAGGGGGCGCAAAAAATGATGAAGCGCCGCTTTCTGTTTTCACACATGCGTCGTTTATCGGACTGCAAGAAAGATTTCTCGCTTCGCTCGAAATGACGATACGAGAGAGTCTGATGTCTCCCCGTTACCTATATTATAGATTCCGAAATGGACAGCTCATGAGTCCGCACGCCCGGCATTTCGCCGGAGCGGGGCGGGCGCTGCATTGAGAGATGCCGATGATGGCAGAGACGGACTTCCTCGGGAAAAGCATGGCGTGGTCGGTCACATGGATACCGATCGTTTCTGCACCGATCGCGCGGCAGAAATCAGGCTGCTGCGTGACAGGCCAGTCCCCGTAGCCGGGGGAGAAGCGCCAGACCGTATGCTGTCCGCTTCGCGCGGCCTCTCTCTGGATCAGGGCATCGACCTGATCAGCGAGGTGCTCGACGGCAGCGGTCGCGGCGGCATCGAGGAGAAGCCCCCGCAGGTACTCGCCGTTCTTAAAATGCGCACCGGATGCCTTCTCGATTTCTTCACCCACCGTGACAGCGAGTACGCCGACGGACCAGGCATGGGAAAGGTGCTTCAAGATCGAGCGGCCGGTGAGGGTCAGCGGATGCGCTCCGCCGATCGTCCCGTTTTCCGGGTCGTAGGGGAGGATCTGCCAGATTCCTCTCGGCTCGGCGAGGGCAAGCGCTTCCCTGATGGCGCTGTCGATGGCGTCTTGGGGAAATTCCTTCACCTTCGGAGAGAGTCCCGCATAGCGCATCATTTCTTTTTGATCGATCTGGAACAATGTTCCGTTGAATAGTGGCATAGGGTCTCCTTTGGAAGCCTGAAAAACGGAAAAATCAATAAAAAAATCCTTCATCCCTCTAGGGACGAAAGATTCGTGGTACCACCCAATTTCACTCATGCATCGCTGCACGGGTCTTCACAGGTACGCCGGCAAAGCCTTGATACCCTCGCGCTGTATCGGGCGTCCCCGGGATGCTTCATGATTCAGCCTTCCTGGCTCGGAGTCCATCTTCTGCAGATATCTCAATGCTTCTTTTCACCATACGAAGCTCTCTTTGAATGCCGTCTCTGCGTACTCTTCTCTTCATTGCCACTGTGTAATTGTATGTAACTATAGCATATGAGCGGGGGAGTGTCAAATGGATGGGAAGGCATTTTTTAGGACGCCTTGACCTTGGTTTTCCGCTTTTTACCATTCTGCTCTTGCTTTTTTTCATACGTGCATTAGAATTTAAAGAAAAGATTTTTTATATACGAGGTCTAACTATGAAAATATCCAATTCTTCTCTTTCCATCCGAAGCAAGATGAAGCTCATCCTGGATACGGGGCAGCTCATGATGGAGAGCGGCGCGGGGAGTAAGCGCATCGTGCGTGATATGCTCCGCACGGCGGCATGCTTGGGGATTTATTGGGAAGATGTACAGATCCATATCACCTATTCCACCATCATGATCAATGTCGATGATGGGGAAAAGGCCTATACGATGTTCCGCAAGTGCTACCGCCATGGCATCAATATGACGGCTCTTCTGCAGACGAGTGAGGCCAGCTGGGAAGCACTGTATAAAAATGAGTCGTATGATAATTTCCGCCTTCGCCTGAATTACATCAGGCAGAATTTTAGAAATCGCATTTATCCGGAGTGGATGGTCATTCTGGCCATCGGACTGGCATCAGCAGCATTCTGTCTGATTTTCGGCGGGCATGCTGTCGATGCGCTCTTCACCATGCTGGCGGCGATGGTGGGGGCGCTCGTGAAATACGCCTGCAACCGGCTGGAGGTGAATGGGTATGTCACCATTGCGATTTCCGCTTTCTTTGCGACGCTCACGGCCTATGGGACGATGTATCTTCCGGGGGCGACGAATCCGTTCCTTCCTGTGGTGGCCTCTGCGCTCACCTTGATCCCCGGCGTACCGCTCATCAATAGTGTCGATGATTTCCTGAACAGCTACTTGACATCCGGAATGACTCGATTCACGCACACAGTCCTCATCATGCTGGCAATGACCTTCGGGATCGCAGGAGCGGTCAGCCTGACGAATGTCCCCAGCTTCACAGAAGTACCGATAGCGCCGGAGCATTTGTACATCATGCAGGCACTGGCAGCCGCTATGGCAGCACTGGGCTTTTCTATCATGTTCAATGTGCCGAAGCGCTATATCGTCGCAGCCTGCCTCGGGGCCGTCCTCACGGTGGATACGAGAAATATTCTGATGGTCTCCTTCCATATGGGGATGGCGAGCGCCTCCTTCCTCGGAGCCGCGCTGCTCTCTGTCTTCTATTTCACTGTCTCCCGCTACTTCCATGCGCCTGTCTTTGTGGTCACGATACCGGCGATCATTCCGCTGATCCCTGGCGTGCTACTCTATCGTTTCCTGTTTGCCATCATTGATATCGGACAGATCGATCTGATCGAGCTGCTGACGGCTTTCAAAACAGGTGTCGAGGCGATGCTTATCATTCTGGGGCTCTCTCTTGGCGCGACTCTCCCGGATGCGATCGCGCATCAGTACATCGAGCGATCGAAGCGGAAGAATCTGGAGAAGCTCCTCAAACGAAGAGATGGCATAGAAGCGGATATCCGGAAAGCAGCGGATCTGGACAAGGCGAGCGGAAGAGGATAACTATTAGGAATGAGGAATGAGGAATGAAGGTGGCGGCTTCGCCGCGAATATATATAGGGCGATGCCCGAAGGTAGTATTCAAGTTACAAGTCACTAGGCACCAGTCACTTGGCTAGCCACGCATCCCTGCTTTCAAACTTCAGTATCCAGGGTTCAGTATTCAAGGTTCAAGGTTCAAGGCTGTGGTGCAGCGCATAAAAATATAGAAGCGCCGCGGAGGTTTGAAACCAGCGGTTTTCTCGTATCGCACCCCTAATCCCTAGCCACTCATCCCTAGCTACCAGTCACCAGTCACAAGTGACCAGTCTACTCTCCCCATTTCCCAAAAACGATTTGACACTGCTACGTCCTCGTGCTATAGTAAGTGAAACAAAGAAAGCCTTGGAACAGGAAGAGTAGGATAGTGATGGCGCTTCAGGGAGCCGGCGGAGAGTGCAAGTCCGGTGCGACAGCTATGTGAATGGGCCTGGGAGGCGCAGCCCGAGCCGAAAGGGGTAGGAACTGCCGGAGATCGCCGTTACCGATGATGAGCTGGACCTTGTGTCAAGTAGGGTGGTACCGCGGAATGTGATCCTTTCGTCCCTTTGCTGGAAAGCAGAGGAATGAAGGGATTTTTTATTGGATGAATACGATCCTGTAAAGGGGGATATGAAATGGAACAAGTGAAAGATGTATCGAAGATTGTCTTTGTCAAGGCGCGGGGTGGGCGCTTTCGCTGGCTGACGATTTCCACACTGATGCTGGCGATCGGGATGCTGCTGCATCTGGTCTCGCCATCGGTGGCAGGCTTCACGCCGAACTGGATGATCGCGACCTATGTGGTAGCGATCCTTCTGACGAAGCCGACATACAAGCAGTGCCTCGGCATCTGCATGGTCGCAGCGCTGATGGAAGTATTCACCAGTAAGTCGGCTTTTCCGTATGGCGACTTTGCTTCGGAATTCTTCGGCGCCTATGTGGCAGGTTTCTTCGCACACAGCGTACCGCCGATTCGGATCGGGAAATTTTCCCTCCGTCCTGCCATCGCAGGCTTCGTGACGACGATCGTCTCCGGCTTCACCTTTGTTTCCATCCTGACGCTCGTCATGGGGATCCCGATGAAGGTATATCTCTACGGAATGCTCCCGATGGTGGCCCTGGTCGGCGTAGGCAATGGGATCATCACGCCATTCCTCTACTTCCCGGCACTGCGTCTCTTCAAGTCCATGCACTACATGGCTGAGTCAGATACCGTAGACAGTGATCATTCCGGTCTGTCTCTCCAGCAGTCCGAAGAAGGTGTCATCAGCGTAGAGCATCTGACCTACACCTATCCTTTTGCCAAAGAGCCGGCATTGAAAGATGTGTCTCTTGCGGTGCGCAAGGGGGACTTCGTCATCGTGACGGGGCCGAACGGGGCAGGGAAGACGACGCTCCTCATGTCGATGGCAGGGGCGATCCCGCACTACTACGGCGGTACGATGCAAGGCATGGTCTTCACGGATGGCAAAGCCGTGACACAGCACAATATCGCAGACCTGGCATCCTCCATCGGTGTCATCCTTTCCGACTACAAGGCGCAGATCGTCACGCTGACGGTGGGGGAAGAAATGGCTTTTACGCTTGAAAACCATGGTTTCCCACCGGAAGAGATCCGCCGCCGCTCGAAAGAAGCCCTCGCGAAAGTCCATCTCGAAGGTCTTGAGGACCGCAAGGTGACGACTCTCTCCGGAGGTCAGTGCCAGCGCCTCGTCGTCGCAGCCGTCCTTGCAGAAGAGCCGGACGTACTGGTCTTCGATGAACCGACATCGGCCCTTGATCCGGAAGGCATCCGCGAATTCTACGAAATGGTCGGCGAGCTGAACGAGAAGGAAGGCCTCACGGTCATCGTGGCAGAGCACCATCTCGAGGCCGCGCTCCCCTATGCGAAGAAATTCGTCCTCATGAATCATGGCGAAATCATCGTAAATGGTACGCCGGAGGAAGTGATGCGCCGCATGTATACTGAACATATTTATGAAGAAGCCATCCCGGATATGTACAAGGCACAGCTCGAACTCGAGCAGGTGGGGATGACCTTCGAGAAACCATTCCTGAATCTGGCCGATGCAGAAACCTCGGTCATTCATTCCTTTGCGAAAGGAGGAGAGAAAGATGCTTGAGCTGTCTCATGTGACCTTCCGCTATGCGGAAGGGCTGCCGGACGTATTGAAAGACATTTCCCTCTCCTTTGACAAGGGAGAATTCGTCGCCATCACAGGGCGAAACGGCTGCGGCAAGACGACTGTGACCCGCCTCCTGACGGGACTTGAGAAAGCAGCCTCGGGGCAGATCCTCTATCATGGGAAAGATGTGACTCGCGAAGAACCCTCTGAGCGCAGCCGCTTTATCGGCTACGTCTTCCAGCAGCCGGATCGCCAGATGTTTATGCCGACGGTCAGAGAGGAAATCGCCTTCGGCCCCTATCAGCAGGGGAAACGCGGCGCAGAGCTCGAGGAAGCCGTGGCGCGCGCCATGCAGGATACCGACACCGAAGCTCTCGCCGAGGAATATCCGCGCATCCTGTCTCGCGGGGATCAGCAGCGAGTCGCCATCGCCTCGGCACTTGCGATGGATACCGAATATCTCGTGCTCGATGAACCGACGAGCGGACAGGACGGACGAGAAAAACAGCGCCTGATGAAACTCATGGAAAGTCTGCAGGAGAAGGGCATCACCATCATCCTCGTCACCCATGACATGGATATCGTCGCGAAAGACTGCACCCGCGTCATCGTCATCGCAGAGCATGAGATCGCTTTCGACGGTCATCCCTCTGAGCTTTTCTCTGCGGAGAACCGTCCGGAAGACTGGGGACTTGCCTATCCGCCGGCCGTCCGTCTGGGGCGCAAGCTCCCCGGCAGTCCCTACTGTAAGGATATGAATGCATTCTGCCGTGCTTTTTATGAACTGAAAGGAGGAAAAATAGAATGAGAAATCTGGTACCTTTGACCAAAATTCTTCTCACCTTCGGGACGGCCGTCTGGGCGATCGTCCTCTCTGAGCCGACGAGCCTTGCCGCTCTCTGCGTCCTTGAGCTTCTGATCCTCCTCGTGTCCGGCGAACTCATCAAGAACCTGAAAGCCCTCCTTGCCCTTGTCATCTTTGCGGCTATGCTGGGCGTGATCGAGTACATCGGCGGCGGCAGTGTGAAGGAATGTAATGTCGCGGCCCTGCGTATGCTGGGGATGACGATCATTTTCATCTACCTTCTTGGAACAGTGAAGCTGCAGGACCTCACCGCTTCCATGGTGCGCCAGCTGAAGGTGCCGTACGAATACGCTTTCATGTTCACGGCGGGGCTTCGCTTCATCCCGGACTTTATCGAAGAAAACAAAGCAGTTTCCGAAGCGCAGGCCTGCCGCGGTCTGGCAGTGAAAGGGAATTTTTTCAAGCAGGTGAAACGCTACATGTCCATCGTCCGCCCGCTCATGCTCCGTTCGCTTGGACGCAGCGAGACCATGGCACTCTCACTCGAGCTCCGCGGCTTCGGCGGCTCGAAGCGTACCTTCATGGAAAGCGTCGCACCGAAAGGAAAAGACTTTGCTGTCATGGCGCTGACTGTTCTCCTTACTGCTTTCGTCATCTATGGACGTGTGAAGCTGGGACTGTAGTGTGGCTGGCGGACTGGTGACTGATAGCTGGTGACTAGGAATTAAAAATAAGAAACTGGCGTTCGCGCGTCATCCTGAGCGGAGTGAAATGTCGGATGTTTAAAATATAAAGGTAGAACAGTGAGAACTGAGCCGAAGGATCTGGGGAAAACGCTGATTCAATCGCAGAATCAGCGTTTTCCTAAAGTAATCCAACACGCCTCTCCTCAGGAAGGTAATGCTATTAAGTTAAGGAAATCGTTAGCTACGTAACGTCTTGCTTCCCCCTTCGGGGGAAGTGCCGAAGGCA
>UQRR01000072.1 GCA_900543455.1 uncultured Dialister sp. | reverse complement strand
TAGCCCCCTCACCCCTTCGGGGAGCTCCCCCGATGGGGAGCCAAGAACGTTCTGCCGCTTAACTTAATAGCATTACCCACTTGATGTAACCACGGCGTTCCCGCCTGGTATAGACAATTTCACAAGCAAAAAGCCCATCGTCTGATGGGCTTTTTGCTTGTGATTAGTAAATTCTTTGTATGGCTATTTTTTTCTTTTTGGTTTATGATAGAGATAAATTTAATTGGAATAGGAGGAATTGATAAGATGTTTATGACAATCGTTGTTTTAGGGGCACTGGTTTACTTCTTTGTCAAATCATATAACCGACTGCAGGCACTGGCAGCTACTGTGAAAAAATGCCATGCCAATATTCTGGCAGCATTGGTGAAATGTTCTGATTCACTGAACAAATTGCAGGAGCTACTTGCGGGGTATGAGGGGCATGAGAAGTTGCTGAATTTGAAATCCTCTGACAATCTGGTAGAAATGACCAAAGCAACTAAAGAGGCCATGATGCATATCCAAAATCTGGTGCAGACTTATCCGGACATCAAGGCCAATGCAACGTATCAGCAGGTCATGAACGATGTCAGACAGCTACAGGCAGAAATCGGGCAGCGTCGCGTGATTTATAATGAAGCTGTAGCCAATTATAATACCAAAAGAAATTCGCTGCCCGAAGCACTCTATGCTGGTGCGTTGGGGTTTCCGGAAGCACCTTTCTATGATCCAGATAATATTTCTGCAGTGCAGGAATTTAAGACAGATGATGGTACAATCGTGAAGGCTATGCTAAAAAAGGGAACGGATAATACGGTGGCTGCAGTAAAAAATGCAACGGAAAACATCTCCAACAAAATTGATGAAGCGCAGCAGAAGCATTTAGAAGAGAAGAATGAGAAAAAAGAAATAATAATCGAAGCTGAAAAAGAAAGCAAATAAGCAGTGTATTCAAAAAGCGGTATCCATATCAGGCGTGGATACCGCTTTTTGTCATTCCTAGTGGATGCGCTGCTTTTGCGTGATTTACATATTTACATATTTTATATAAAAGGGGTATAGGGGCGCTATATGAATTGTGCGCCCCTTCCACCACTCCTCACTCCTCACTCCTCACTTCTCACTGGAGAAGAAAAATGACGAAATGAAGAAGCCAAAAAACATTATCGCTCAGGCGGCAGTCCCGCATATTCTCTGGCGAAGTCAGAGAAATTCTCGATGATATAGCGCTTCAGCATATCTGCCGGGGGAGAGAGCTTCTCTCCCTTTTTCCACGAAAGGCTGATGTAGCGCGAGCAGCTTGGGGAGGAAATCGGTACCAGCGCGACATGGTCGCCGCCGACACCGTGCCATGTGATGCGCGGTGCGAAGGATACACCAAGGCCTGCGCGGATAAATTCACGCACCGTCATCGGGCTGTCACTCTCGAGCACGACATGCGGCACGAATCCAGCCATGCGGCAGTAGAAGTCTGTGATGGTACGAAGGGAAGAGCCTGCTTCCAGAGAAATGAATCCCGCCTTCTCAAATTCATCCAGATTCACAGACGATTTTCTGGCATGCGGATCCGTATCCGGCATAGCCAGCATGATGTCTTCCTTGAGGAGCGTCACAGAGTGGTCATTCTCGATCGGATTGATGGAGGAGGACAGGAAAAGATCCACATGATTCTGGTTCTGCTGGCCAGGCTTATTGTGCTGCTGCAGGATCTCGAAACGGATATCCGGATGCTCCTGACGGAAACGGGTGAGGAAAGCCGGGATGATCATAGAAGCTGCGAAGAGGGAAATGGTGACGGTGAGCTTCTGCGCCTCTTTGGTATCCGCCAGCTCCTTCTGCGCACCGTGCAGCTCCTGCATGATACGGTTCGTATGGCGGAGCAGAATTTCGCCATACCTTGTAAGGACGATGTTTCGGCCGCTTCTGGAAAAGAGCGGTACGCCGAGCTCTGTCTCAAGCACCTTGATGGTATGGGACAGGGACGGCTGGGAAATGTGCAGGGCTTCTGCTGCGCGCGTCAGGTGCTGCAGCTCTGCTGTTTTTTGGAAATAGCTCAGGGCGAGCAATGTGAGTTTCATGGAGATCCCCCAATTTGATTGATAGACAAAACAAAAAATCAAATACTACTTATAAGTATTATACTCTCGCATATGGAAATTATCAATCAATCTTTCTTCTCATGCACTAAAGTTTAAGAATTGAGAGGGAAATTTTACTTACCTTTCTATTCCCCGTTGCAACTGCTTATTCGAAGCACTTGAAATAACAACAAACTATCGAGCATAAGAAAGATAAAGATTGGGAATATATGATAAATCAGAAAGAGTCATTCATAGATAAATGCCATAGGATTGATAGATGGAAGAAGGGGTGAATCCCGCTTTCCTGAGCTTTGAAGTGAGAAAACGGGAGGAGAGGCGGATGAGCAGCCAGGGTAGGAGCGACAAGTGACTGGTTGCTTGAAATACCATTTTTGTGCATCGTCCCAACCGAAAACAAAGAAAGGCACGGCTCATGAGCCAATCCTTAAACCGCCACTTCATTTATAGTATAATAGGAAAAACAATGAGCATTTCAGAAAGGAGCTTTTCTATGAAGAGGAAAAAAACTGCCCCTATGACGAAGGCAGAGCGCATCGCGGCTGCCATTCGCGGTGATGCCGTAGACCGTGTGCCGTACTCGCTGTGGTCTCATCTGCCGACGATCGATCTTGATCCGGTGGCGAATGCGGAACACACCTATGAGTTCTATAAGACCTATGACGTCGATATCTTGAAGACGATGAATAACGGTATGTACAGCGTCGAAGACTTCGGCGTGACAGTCGATTATGCAGACATTGAGAGAGGCGGCGTGGCGAAAATCATTTCCACTCCGGTCCATACGCCGGAAGACTGGCTGAAAGTCAAGCCGGTCTCACTGCATGAGGGTGCACTCGCTCGTGAGCAGGACTATCTGAAGCGGCTGCTGAAGAAAACCAATGGCGAAGTGCCTGTCATTTTCACCGTCTTCAGTCCGCTGACGACGGCAAACAAACTGTGCCCGCAGCTGATGGAGCACATCGCTTCCGGCCATGGAGAACAGGTGAAGGCAGCCCTCACTGCCATCACAGAGACCACCTGCGCCCTTGTCCAGCGCGTCATCGAGCTGGGCGCGGACGGTATTTTCTTTGCGACGCAGCTCTCCTCCTACGATCTGGTGAAAGAGGATTTCTACAAAGAGTATGGCATGCCCTATGATGTGGCTGTCCTTTCCGCTTCGCAGGGCTGGTGCAATGTGCTGCATGCCCATGGAAAGCACATTATGTTCCCTCTGCTTCGGAAATACCCCGTTCAGATTTTCAACTGGCATGCCTGGGAATCTCTGCCGGGGATCCACGAGGCGCAGGTCATGACCGGCAAGTGCATCATGGCCGGCCTAGAGCGCATGGATATCACCGAAGGGCACAAGAATGAGATCGAGCACCAGATCTATGAGACGCTTCGAGAGACGGGCGGCCGCCATGTCATTCTCTCGCCCGGCTGCGTCATCCGTTATCCGCTGAATCCTGATATGCTTTCCTTCGTCAGGAAGGCCAAGGAAGAAATAGAAACGAAACTGCTGGGGACTAGTGACTAATGACTGGTGACTAGTGACTGGGAGACATCTGACTCTCTCGTATTGTCATTTCGAGCGAAGCGAGAAATCTTTTTTATTCGCGGTGAAGCCGCCACCTTCATTCCTCATTTGAGCAGAGTTTTCAAACGGAATCAAAGGAACGATCCGCCCCTTGGGCTTACTCTGCATCTGGCAATAAAAAACTCCCGATTTTGTCGGGAGTTTTTTTATCTTATTTATTTCTTTTCCATCGGTGGAAAGGTGGAGATCTGTGCCGTGGTGTAACGGAGCTTTGGCGAAACGATCGCGTAGATCACGTAACCCATAGCGGTGACGAAAGCACCTTCCAGAATGACGGTCCAGCCGCAGCCGTAAACCGCATATACACTGTAGATGCCACCGATGATAGCCGCGGTGTTGGCGATCTTTGCCTTTCCCATCGGCACGCCTTCCGCTTTCTGCAGATCAGAGACAGCACCCATAGCCAGAAGATAGGGGATGAGGTTGATCATGACCGCGAGGTTGATCAGGATGTTGAACTGCTTCAGGAGAGTCGGGCTGATGGTAGCGAGCGTCATGCAGAGCTGGATGCCGAAGAGGCACGCGATCGCTACATAAGGCGAACGGAATTTGTTGACCTTGGAGAGGAAGTGTGGGAAAAGGCCGATGCTGGAGGCTTCACGAGCGACTTCCGATACAGTGAACTGCCATGCGGTCAAAGAGACGAAGCAGGAGCAGACGAGCATGCAGGAAACGATGTGGCCGACCGTGTCGCCAAACATGGAGGCATACGCAAGGCCAAAGGGCGCACCGGAGACCATGAGCTGCTGGTAAGGGACGAGTCCGCCGATGATAGCCGTCGAGGTGGTGTAGCAGGCGCCGGCGAGGAGCGTACCGGCAAGGACTGCGATCGGTACGTTCTTTTCCGGATTTTCTACCGTGTCAGAGTTTGCACAGGCAGTTTCAAGACCCAGGAAAGCCCAGATGATGACAGCGATGGAGTCTTTCATGGCTGCATAAAATGGCATATCGGACGGATTCCAGGCTTCTCTGTAGATGTTTGCATCGAAGAAGAAACCGCCGGCGAGCAGAAGACCGATGACCGGAGTCACGACGCAGATGATGCCGAGAGAGGTGAATTTGCCGAATTTCTTCGGACCGACCAGACTGATGGTTGCTGCAACAAAGAGAGTAGCAATGGTAGCGAGGCAGACTTCGACCGGTGAAAGGTCAAAGCCGAAGACATATGAGCCGTAGCTGACGACGCCGCTTGCGATAGCAACATTCGCAATGATGAGGGAAATCGTATAGCAGAAGTTAGAGACGAAATTTCCCGATCGGCCAAAGCGATACTCTGCATAGCCGCCCATGCCGCCGACCTTCTTTGTGAACATGCCGCACTTGGCAAACGCATACGCGAGGATGGTCGCGCCGATCGAGGCGAGGATCCAGGCGAAAATAGAAACTGTCCCGACTTCAGCCAGTGTCGCTGGCAGAAGAATAATACCGGAACCCATCATGTTGATGGCTGTGACTGTTGTGAGCTGTACCACTCCCATTTTTTTGCTCTTAGACAAGGTTTGTTCCCTTCTTTCTTAATCCAACTCATGACGATGTCATGATGGGGGAAAAAATGTTGTCCCGGACATCTCCGGATGATGCAGTCTGAAATCATCAAGGCATGCACGAGCCCCATTTGCTTTCGATAACGGTGAAAGAAACAGGGCATAAAGAAAACCTACCGATCACAGAGTGATCGATTCGCAGCTCAACTGCCGAAACAGGGCGCGTGAATTTTTATTTATTGCAATATACCATAATCGAACCCGTATGACAAGACTTTTTTGAAAAAATTTGATATTTTTTTTCAGAGCAACTCCTATGAACTTTTGAGGACTTCAAAGGAAAAAAGAGAAAAACAGAAGAAAATGGCAGCTATCACGGATTGGCATGGATTGGGATGATAAATCAGAATGTATCATGATTTTTCCTGCCAAAATTTCATAAAACCTCAAACTGCCCTTTTTATCGCCCTTCCGGGGTTTTAAGCAGAAATAGGCTTGTGAATATTATGCATATTCATGTTGAAAATATGCAACTCTATACGCTTGCATTTGAGGATCTCTTTCTGCAGTTTATCCTCTGAGCGCCTGAAATGGGGTGAAATTGCCCCACAATGCCTCACAGCGACAAAAATGATAAGCTACATGAGAATGGAAGTCTTGTAAGTGAGAACAAATATATTTTATTACCTACGATAAAGAAGAAATCTATAATGCGAAAGCAACGGGGCTTTCTTCGTTCTCGCCGCACCTTCCCAGGGACTATTTTGCATGGATAGAACCCGCTTTGCACGTTTTGCAATGAATCCGCTGCGCGGGGCTTGGCCATCAGTCCCCGCTTTCCTTGACACTCCGTTTATATTTGCTATATACTATTTAATATGACTTTCTATGGGATCCCCCATATAAGGAATAAAATTATTCAGAAAAGAGGCAAATTGTCATGGCAGAAATGCAGCGTACCCTGGTCACCAAAGAAGGCCTTGAAAATATGCAGAAGGAGCTCGACGAACTCCGCAGTGTCAAACGTGCGGAAGTCGCGCAGCGTCTGAAAGAAGCCATTGCCATGGGCGACCTTTCGGAAAACTCCGAATACGATGAAGCGAAGAATGCACAGGCGTTCCTCGAAGGCCGCATCCAGCAGCTTGAACAGCAGATCCGTACAGCACAGGTCATTGAAAAGGGAACGAAGAACCGTGTAGATGTCGGTTCTACCGTCGTTATCGAAGATATGGAAGAGCATGTGCAGGAAACCGTCACCATCGTCGGCTCCACCGAGTCGAATCCTTTCGAGGGACTGATTTCCAATGAATCTCCGGTCGGCCGTGCCCTTGTCGGTGCGAAAGCGGGCGATATCGTCGAAGCGGATGCTCCGACCGCTGTACTGAAGTACAAGGTCATCGAGATCAAAGATAATTAAAATGATTTTTCATCCTGCACAACCCGCCATGATCTGGCGATGCAGGGTTCAGGATTCAAGGTACGGAGGCAGGACGGGCTTTTTCAAAAGTGTCCTCTCTCGGTGCACGGGTCTCTGGACCCTTTTTGTGCTATTTATAAAATGAGGGTAAAAATGACAGAGAAAATGAATCAGAATAACGGGCCAAAGCTGAATGACCAGATGCTGATCCGTCGTGAAAAGCTGGAGAAGATCCGTGCGCTCGGCGTAGAACCATATGGTCAGAAGTTTGACTATGATCACCATGCATCTGACATCAGACAGCAGGCTGAGGAGCTCGAAAAGAATGAAACTCATGTCCGCCTCGCTGGCCGTATTATGATCCGCCGCGGGCAGGGCAAGACCGCATTCTGTGTCCTGCGTGACCAGAGCGGCGATATCCAGCTCTATTTCAGAAAAGATGAGCTGCCGGAAAATGAATGGGCTCTCTTTAAACTCGTCGATCTCGGTGATATCCTTGGTATCGAAGGTGTCGTTTTCAAGACTCACACCGGTGAGCTCACTGTTCGCGTCCTGCATTTCACGATGCTGTCCAAGTCGCTGCGTCCACTGCCGGAAAAATGGCATGGTCTCACCGACAAGGAACAGCGCTATCGCCAGAGATACCTTGACCTCATGGTCAATCCGGAAGTCAAAGATACTTTCATCAAGCGTGCGGCTATGATGCGCGCCATTCGACAGTGGTATACGGACCACGGCTTCCTCGAAGTCGAGACCCCGGTCCTCCAGCCGCTGTATGGCGGTGCGAATGCTAAGCCATTCACCACCCATTTCAATGCTCTCGATATGACCATGTATCTGCGTATCGCGCCGGAGCTTTATCTGAAGAGACTGCTTGTCGGCGGTTATGAAAGACTTTTCGAGATCACCAGAAACTTCAGAAACGAAGGCATGGATACCCGTCACAATCCGGAATTCACCGCGATCGAAACATACCAGGCTTATGGGGATATCGAAGACGTCATCAATCAGACGGAACAGATCGTAGAAGCCTGCGCGATGGCTGCCTACGGTACGACCAAGTTCAAGTACGAGGATACGGAAATCGATGTCAAGGCTCCGTGGCCAAGACTCACCATGGCAGAAGCGGTGAAGAAATATACACCAACCCATGAAGACTTCGATGCATGCAAGACCATCGAAGATGCACGCGCTATCGCTGACCGCCTGCATGTAGAATACAGTGAATTCGACGGCTTCGGCAAGATTCTGGCAGAATGCTTTGACGCTTATGCGGAAGAACACCTGATCCAGCCGGTTCACATCACCCGTCACCCGATCGAAGTCTCCCCGCTCTCCAAGCTGGACCCGGCTGATCCGCGCTACACTATCCGCTTCGAGTCCTACATCTATGGCCGCGAACTCGCAAACGGCTTCTCGGAATTGAACGACCCGATCGACCAGAGACAGCGTTTCGAGATGCAGGTCGAGGAAAGAAAGCACGGCGATGATGAAGCGCATCCGATCGATGAAGATTTCCTGACGGCTCTCGAATATGGTATGCCTCCGACCGGCGGCCTCGGCATCGGTCTTGACCGTCTCTTCATGCTGATGACGAATTCCGCAAGCATTCGCGATATCCTCCTCTTCCCGGCGATGAAACCGGAAACGGCGCTCGAGAAGAAGGTCGCTAAAGAGGCGGAAGCCGCAGCGGCTGATATGGAAGAGGCAGAAGAAGCCATTGATTTCTCCAAGGTAGAGATCGAACCTCTCTTTCAGGATTTCGTAGACTTCGATACCTTCAGCAAGTCTGACTTCCGCGCCGTCAAGGTCAAGGAATGCAGCGCTGTGCCGAAGAGCAAGAAGCTCCTCAAGTTCGTCTTGGATGATGGCACGGGCACAGACCGTATCATTCTCTCCGGCATTCATGCTTACTATGAACCGGAAGAACTGGTCGGCAAGACACTGATCGCGATCACAAACCTTCCGCCACGGAAGATGATGGGGATCGACTCTTGCGGCATGCTCCTCTCGGCCATCCATCAGGAAGAGGGCGAAGAAAAGCTCCACCTTCTCATGGTCGATCGTCATATCCCGGCCGGTGCAAAGCTGTACTAATTCAAATATATCAGGCAGAGTAAGCTTCCGTGCGTGAAGTGCCGAGTGGACAGGGAGTTGTCACTCGGACGAAGAGACAGGAAGGCGATGGGTCCTCATCGTCATCCCGTCTCGCGGTACGGAAGCTGCATCCCGCTGCTGCAGAGGGCTTCCTCCTGTAGCAAGTCGAGCAGGAGGAGGTCTTTTTTCATGCCTAAAAATAAAATTCATGAGTGGGTCGTGCTCGGCATTCTGACCGGGCTCGCTGTGCTTTTGTCCTACGTCTTTGCCATCCAGACGCCCTTTGTACGCATCACTTTCGGATTTCTGCCCATCGCACTCGCGGGTGCTTTCTATGGACCGTGGAAAGCGGGACTTGTGGGCGCGCTGGATAATCTCATCGGCACTACGGTCATCGGGACGAGCATTTTCTTCCCGGGCTTCACGCTGTCCGATTTTCTGACCGGCTTTCTGTTTGGCTGGTTTTTCTATCATAAGGAAATCCGATTTCCCTATGTCTGTGTGCCGTTTCTTCTTGTCATGCTCCTGATCCATCTGGGTCTCAATACCCTTTGGCTCGTTCTCTACTATGACAAGGCGGCTTCGGCCATCTTCCTGTCCCGCGTCATCAAGAATCTCCTTTGCTTCCCCATGGAAGTGGGACTGTTTCTCGCGGTGTACAAAGCGATAGGGAAACAGGTGATCAAGGGACTGGTGTGACTGGATATGAGGCAACAAAGCTGTTAAATGCTTTGACTCAAAGTGAGGAGTTAGGAATGAAGGGGGCGGCTTCGCAGCGAATATATATGGGCAATGCCCGAAGGCCGGAGGATAGAAGTCAGAAGTCAATCTCAGATCTCTGATGTCTCCCAGTCTCCTAGTCTAATCCCTAGCTACTAATCCCTGCTTTTAAGGAAACACTGATTAAATCGTTATCGGATTTCATTCTTGGATTTTTATACAGAGCGAGGAGACATTAGACGCGAATAGCGAGCTATTTAAGGAGAATGTCGACGACGCTATGTTAAAAATCCATATGAAATCTGATTCTGTGATTTAATCAGCGTTTCCTTAAACTTCTCATTCTGATTTCGTAAGGAGAAACGTTATGGCAAACTATTCATTTATCGTTTCCTATGATGGCAGCCGCTACGAAGGCTGGCAGCGGCAGACACGCACGGAAGAAACGATCCAGGGCAAGCTGGAAAAGGCTCTCGGAAAGCTGACGGGCGAAGAGGTGCAGGTCATCGGCGCAGGGCGGACGGATGCTGGAGTCCATGCGCGCGGACAGTGTGCGAATGTTCAGCTTTCCGTGGTGCTGCCCGTCAGGCAGCTGGAGGATGAGCTGAACCGTCTTCTGCCGGATGACATCGGTGTGTCGCGCATGAGGGTGGCGGGTGAGCGTTTTCACAGTCGTTTTTCCGCGACAGGAAAATTCTATCGTTACCGCATCCGCACCAGCAGTGAAAAGAACGTCTTCGAGCGGCGCTATGTGTGGCAGCTGGGAGAAGCGCTCGATATTCCCGCTATGGAAGAGGCCGCGCATCTTCTGGAGGGCAGGCACGACTTCAAGTCCTTCTGTGGAAATCGGCACATGAAGAAGTCCTGCGTGCGTGATGTGAAGGAGATCTCTCTTCACGTGACGGAGGGAGAGCTGGTCATGGATTTCATCGGGGATGGCTTCCTGCAGAATATGATCCGTATCCTCGTGGGGACGCTTGTCGAAGTGGGCGAGGGGAAGAGGAGACCTTCTGAGATGGGGGATATCCTCGCGGCTCGTGACCGCAGCCGCGCCGGCTTTACCGCGCCTCCCTGCGGGCTTTGCCTTGAAAAGGTGATGTATGAGTGAATGGCGGCTGTTGACTGAAGCCTTCGCTGGCGGCTGCGGAGTAGTCGCACGAAGGGGCGATCTTCATTCCAACGAAAAGGCTCGCTGTTTCATAAACAAAAGGAGCTGTGAAGAAATGAGGATTCATTTCTTCACAGCTCCTTCTTTTGTGTCCTTTTTCACTCCAGGTAGTAA
>UQRR01000071.1 GCA_900543455.1 uncultured Dialister sp. | reverse complement strand
AACCCTGAACCAAATGAAAGCAAAGTAAAAAGGAGCTGTGAAGAAATGAGGATTCATTTCTTCACAGCTCCTTTTTTATTGGCAGTTAGCTTATCTATCCGAGCCGTCTTTTTCTTTACGGATGACGTCGTGAGCGCCGCCTTCTACGATGGAGGTCGCAGAGACGAGAGTCAGCTTCGCCTTTTCCTGAAGCTGCGGGATGGTGATAGCGCCGCAGTTGCACATGGTGGCTTTGATCTTCGCGCAGGTCTTTTCGACGTTTTCTTTCAGCGGACCAGCATAGGGGACATAGGAGTCTACGCCTTCTTCGAAAGCGAGCTTCTTGGAACCGTCGAGGTCATAACGGCCCCAGTTTCTGGCACGGTTGGAACCTTCGCCCCAGTATTCCTTGACGATGGTGCCGCCGACGGTTCTCTTCTGTGTCGGGGATTCGTCGAAGCGGGCAAAGTAGCGGCCGAGCATGACGAAGTCAGCGCCCATGGCGAGGGCCAGTGTGATGTGGTGGTCGTAAACGATGCCGCCGTCGGAGCAGACCGGTACATAGATGCCGGTTCTCTTGTAGTATTCATCTCTGGCCTGGCAGACTTCGATGAGAGCCGTTGCCTGGCCGCGGCCGATGCCTTTGGTTTCACGGGTGATGCAGATGGAGCCGCCGCCGATGCCGACTTTGACGAAGTCTGCGCCAGCTTCTGCGAGGAAGAGGAAGCCTTCTCTGTCGACGACATTGCCTGCGCCGACTTTGACTTTTTCGCCGTAACGTTCACGGATCCAGTTGATGGTGATCTTCTGCCATTCGGAGAAGCCTTCGGAGGAGTCGATGCAGAGGACATCTGCGCCTGCGTCTACGAGGAGCGGCACGCGGTCAGCGTAGTCTCTGGAATTGATGCCGGCACCGACGATGAAGCGTTTCTGCGCGTCGAGCATTTCATTCGGGTTTTCCTGATGGGAGTCGTAGTCTTTGCGGAATACGAAGCCGTAGAGGCGGCCGTCTTCATAGAGGACCGGCAGAGAATTGATCTTGTTGTCCCAGATGATGTCATTGGCTTCGGAGAGGGTGATGCCGTAATTGGCTTTGACAAGTTTGTCGACCGGGGTCATGAAGTTTTTGACCTTTTCGCTCTTGTCCATGCGGCTTACGCGGTAGTCTCTGGAGGAAACGATGCCTACCATTTTGCCGTTGGAGGTGCCGTCTTCCGTGATGGCGATGGTGGAGTGGCCGGTCTTTGCTTTGAGGGCAAGGACGTCAGCTAAGGTCGCTTCTGGCGACAGGTTCGAATCGGAAGGAACAAAGCCTGCTTTCTGTGCTTTGACTCTGGCAACCATGGCTGCTTCTTCTTCAGGAGTCTGGGATCCGTAGATAAAGGAAACGCCGCCGTTTCTTGCGAGTTCGACAGCGAGCTTTTCACCGGAGACGGCCTGCATGATCGCAGAAACCATTGGGATGTTTAATGTGATGGCCGGTGTTTCCCCTTTTTTGTATCTGACCAGCGGGGTCTTCAGAGAGACGTTCGCCGGGATGCAGCTGCAGTCAGAATATCCGGGAATGAGCAGATATTCATTAAAGGTATGAGCCGGTTCATTGATGTAGGTTGCCATTATTTCCTCCTTAAATAAAAATAGAGTAAAAAGATGAAAATAAATTAACTTACTATACCTCTTTACTCGTATTCGGTCAAGCGTTTTTTCCCGTGACCTATGTATTTGTACTATTATAGCGTAAAAACTCCGCCTTGGATAGGCGGAGTTTGTGAGAGTTTTATGAGATGGGTTGTCAGGTTCAGGGGGCGCCCACGAGGCGTATCGACCCTTGATCGTTTGCGAAAGCTCGCCCCGAATGAGGAATGGAGGAATGAAGGTGGCGGCTTCGCCGAGATCGATGACGAGGTCGCAACTGTTCTGGCATTCGTTATCTCACATACGACGTTTCTCGCCGCTCAGGATGACGAAATGGGGCGATGCCCGAAAGTGGTATGCAAGTCACTCGTGATCCCTAATCCCTGTGGTCTAACATACGTGGGGGCCAACCCCGCCTCGCTCCGCTCGGCTGCCCCTTCCAGAGGAAGGGGCGAGAGGATGCGCCTCTGCGATTTAATCAGCGTTTCCCTAGAGCAGCGGCTCGATCACGGTCTGGAAGTAGGCGTTCAGCTCTTTGGGCGTCGCCTGCATTTTGTTTTTGCGTACCCACCACTGGACCATTTCGACGAAGCTGCCGGAGATGTGATTCAGGAGGAAATCTTCGGGGACAGGGATTTCCTTGTGGTGGCTCAGGAGGTAGGAGGCGATGAGGCGGGAGAGGCTCGCCTTGAAGTAGCGCAGGAAGAAGTCGGAGCTTTCAGAGATGAGCAGGTCGCGCAGGTGGTTCGTATTCTCTGCGATATGCTCTAAGAGGTGGCAGAAGACAGGATCCGGAAGGCCGGTATGCTGGTGATCGTCAGAGGGGTGGTTGTCATTCATGACACCGTCCACGATGTGCTCGAAGAGTTCCTGACACATGTCCTCTAAGAGGCTGTCTTTGGTCTGGAAATGTGCATAGAATGTGCTGCGGCCGATATTGGCACGATCGATGATATTCTGGATGGTGATTTTTGAATATGGCTTTTCTGATAACAGAGCGCTGAATGCTTCGAAGATAGCGGCTCTGGTCTTCTGCTGTCTGCGATCCATGGGGTTCCTCTTTCACAATGGCTGATATAAAACGACTTGTATGATATATGCTATTGTAAAATATCGGAAGTAGAAATTCAAGTATCCACGAGCATATTTTTTAGGGATACTTGAATTTCTCAAGCGGGCCTTTGGAAAATGGGGAAGGGGTTCATGGCTAGCTCATGAGGGACGCTGATTGCGTGTGATACTTTCCCTAAGCGCCGCGAAGGATGAATTGCGGTGATGCCCGCTTGGGGCTTAGGGACTAGGGGACTAGGGAACCAGGAGACCAGGAGACTTTAGACTTTACAGGTCAGAAGTCAGAGGTCAGACGTCAGAAGTCAGAGGTCAGACGTCAGAAGTCAGATATCAGACATCAGAAGTCTGATGTCTGATATCTCTCAGTCTCCTAATCCCTAATCCCTAATCCCTAGTCACTAGCTACCAGTCACCAGTCACTAGTCCCCTGTCACAAAGCCTCAATCACACGGACGAGAGCTTTCACATCTTCTTCCTTTGTCGCCCAGCTGGTGCAGAAGCGGATGATGCTGTGGCTGTCGTCGGCTTTGCAGCCGAAGCCGAAATCGACGGTCTCTTTGAGCTTTTCCATCCGGCAGTTTTCTATGGTGAAGAAGATCTGGTTCGTAGGGGAGTCAAAGTAGAGGGGGATCCCTTTGGCGGTGAGCGCTTTTTTGATTTCTTCTGCATAGAGGTCGGCGGTGCGTCCCATCTGCAAATAGAGGCCATCTTTGAAGAGCTCGTCAAATTGGATGCCGAGGAGCCAGCCTTTGGCGAGGAGCGCACCGTGCTGCTTGATCATGGGGAAGAAGTGCAAGATGAGGCGCGGGTCAGGGATCACGACGGCTTCGCCGAAGAGTGCGCCGCATTTCGTGCCGCCGATATAGAAGACGTCTGCGAGGCGCGCAAGGTCTTCGAGGGTGACGTCATTGGAGGAGCTGCCGAGGGCGTAGGCGAGGCGGGCTCCATCGACGAAGAGAGGAATGTGGTGCCTGCGGCAGACGGCAGAAATGTCTGTCAGCTCTTTTTTTGAATAGAGAGTGCCCCATTCGGTCGGCTGGGAAATGTAGACCATGCCGGGATGTACCATGTGTTCCCAATTTTCATCAGCGAAGAAATCGGAGACGAAGCGATCGATCGCTTCGGCGGTCAGCTTGCCTTCTTTCGAGGGAAGGGCGAGCACTTTGTGTCCGCCCCACTCGATTGCACCTGCTTCATGGACATTCACATGGCCGCTGTCGGCAGCGATGACGCCTTCGTAGGGGCGGAGAATGCAGTCGATGACGGTGGCATTGGTCTGGGTGCCGCCGACGAGGAATTTCACCTCTGCATCCGGCGCGCCGCATGCTTTTCGGATGCGCGCACGGGCGTTTTCTGAGATGTCATCCAGTCCGTAGCCGGCGCATGGCTGGTGGTTTGTTTCAGAAAGACGATGGAGAATATTCGGATGGCAGCCTTCCATGTAGTCGGAGGCGAAGGGGAGTTTCTTTTTCATGGTGAATGTCCTTTTTGTAAATGATAATGGGTGGGGCAGTATCGAGTCTTCTGAACGGGCTCACATGCTGCTTCTCACTTCTTACTAGGGAAACACTGATTAAATCGTTGTCAGATTTTACTCTTGAAATTTTATACATGGCGAGGAATAACCTGACGCGAATAGCGAGCTATTTAAGGAAGGTTATGACGAAGCCATGCATAAAATTTCTTGTGGAATTTGACTCTGCGATTTAATCAGCGTTTCCCTATGTGTCTGCTCTACTATGATGCCATTTCTCCCCTCTTGTCAAGGCGTTTTTCGCAAGACTATGAGTGAAATGCATAGCTTGTCTTTTCTCGTGTCCAATTATGCATACTTCTTTTCAAAAATGTTTGATAGTGGTACAATTATTTTTGTAATTTGTACATGATTTCAAGAAAAGGCTGCAAAAAGATAGCCAAAAGAGAAAATGACAGCGAAAGCGCCAAGCGCTTTCATTTTTTTCATGAGGGGATGATCTTCTCATGGAAGGGAGAATGCAGTATGAATATCCATGAATACCAGAGTAAGCAGATTATGCGTGAGTATGGCATCCATGTCCCGGAAGGCTACCCGGCATTCACGGTCGAAGATGCGCTGGAAAATGCGAAGCGCCTCGATACGCCGGTCGTGGTCGTCAAGGCACAGATCCACGCGGGCGGCCGCGGAGAAGCGGGCGGTGTCAAGCTCGCCCGTTCTCTGGATGAAGTCAGAAAATATGCGAAGGAGCTTCTGGGCAAGGTGCTCGTCACCCGCCAGACCGGCCCGCAGGGCAAGAAGGTGAACCGCCTTCTGATCGAAGCCGGCTGCCATATCAAGAAAGAGTACTATCTCTCCTTCGTCGTGGATCGTCAGGCAGAATGCGTCGTCATGATGGGCTCGGAGTCCGGCGGCATGTCCATCGAAGACGTGGCAGCGGAAAATCCGGAAAAGATCATCAAAGAGTACATCGACCCGGTCATTGGTCTGGCTGATTTCCAGGCACAGCGTATGGCGTATGCGCTCCATTTCGAAAAGCCGACCATCAGAAAAGCAGCGACCTTCATGAAGTACCTCTACAATGTCTTTGTGGACAAGGACTGCTCGCTGGCAGAAGTGAATCCGCTGGTCGTTACCGAAGAAGGCGACGTCATGGCGCTCGATGCGAAGCTGAACTTCGATGACAGCACGCTCTCCCGTCATCCGGAAATCGTAGCGCTGCGCGATATCACGGAAGAAGACCAGAAGGAAAGAGAAGCAGCAGCGGAGGGACTGAACTATGTCAATCTCGGCGGCGACGTAGCCTGCATGGTCAACGGGGCAGGTCTTGCGATGGCGACTGTCGATATCATCAAGGAAAACGGCGGCGAACCGGCCAACTTCCTCGATGTCGGCGGCGACTCCACACCGGAAAAGATCGTGGCAGCCTTCAAAATCATGCTCGAAGACGATCAGGTCGACGGCATTCTGATCAATATTTTCGGCGGCATCAATAAGTGCGATGTCATTGCGACGGGCATTGTCGAAGCAGCTGCGCTTCTTTCCGGCGGCAAAGAGGAATTCCCGATCCCGGTCGTAGTCCGTCTTGAAGGACGTAATGTAGAGCGCGGACGCGAGATCCTGGCCAAAGCGGATATCAAGAATCTGTACCCGGCTTCTTCCATGGATGAAGGGGCGAAACTCGCCATTCGTCTTGCAAAAGAAACGAGAGAGAAGAAATAAAAAAGGTTAATGGGTTCAGGTTGACGGGTTCAGGGGGAGCCCGTGGGGCGTTCCACCCTTTGATTCCGTTTGAAAGCATTGCTTGAATGAGAAATTAGAAATGAGAAATGCGAAATGGTGGTACGGCGCATAAAAATATAGAAGCGCCGTGAATATATGGGGCGATGCCCGAAGGCTGTATTCAAGTCACCAGTCACTAGTCACTAGTCACTATAGACTCCTGGCTACTAATTCGAAATAGCAACAAGCAACATCATCTAGGAGGATGTACTCATGAGCGTTTTAATTCATAAAGATACCAAAGTCATTGTGCAGGGCATCACGGGCAAGGCAGCCCGTTTCCATACCGAGCAGATGCAGAAATATGGCACCAACATTGTAGGCGGCACGGCACCGGGAAGAGCTGGTGAAGTCTGCTGCGGCGTGCCGGTTTTCAATACCGTGAGAGATGCCGTCGCTGTCACCAAAGCCACTACTTCGGTCATTTTTGTACCGGCTGCCTTTGCGGCAGATGCCATCCTGGAAGCGGTAGAAGCGGGCTTGGAGCTCGTCGTCTGCATCACGGAACATATCCCGGTCGAAGACATGGTCAAGGTGCATCGCTACATGGTGGGCAAGAAGACCCGCCTCATCGGACCGAACTGCCCCGGCCTCATCTCTGTCGATGAAGCGAATATCGGCATCATCCCTGGACAGATTTATAAAAAAGGCCACGTCGGTGTGGTTTCCCGCTCCGGCACGCTGACTTACGAAGCGACCTTCCAGCTGACCAATGCAGGCATCGGTCAGACAAGCGCGATCGGCATCGGGGGCGACCCGATCAAAGGTACGGACTTCATCGATGCACTTGAGCTTTTCAATGATGATCCGGATACCAAGGCGGTCCTCATGATCGGCGAAATCGGTGGTACGGCGGAAGAGCAGGCTGCGAAATGGATTCATGAACATATGAAGAAGCCGGTCGCTGCCTTCATCGCTGGGCGCATGGCGCCTCCAGGAAAGCGCATGGGCCATGCCGGCGCCATCATTTCCGGCGGCAAAGGAACTGCGGTAGAAAAGATCGCAGCGCTGAATGCGGTAGGGATCCCTGTCGCAGAAACGGTCGCGCATATCGGTGAGACAGTCATCGAGCTCTTGAAAAAAGAAGGGCTCTATGACGAATGCCATACATGCTGATGAAAAGCAGTCCCGCGAGGGACTGCTTTTTGGGTTAGACCGTGGGCGTGCTGCCTGCCCCTTGATTGTTTGCGAAAGAGGGGGAGCGGGTTCTACCGGTTCAAAGGGTTCAGCGGGGGGCGGCGCATAAAAATATAGAAGCGCCGCAGAGTATGGATGGGGCGATGCTCGAAAGCACCTTTCAAGTCACCAGTCACTAGTCACCAGTCACTGGTCATGCACATGAGAAGTTTTTACTTGACGGGGGCACCACTTTCCGTTATTGTAGGAGAAAAGACGGGAGGGAACGCTATGTTTGGCAAATTTCAAGATTCACTGCTTTTTGTCGTGCTTGCTTATGCGATCTTTCGTATCGGCTGGGGCGAGGGATTCACGACGATGAATATTTTCATCCTTCTGGGCTCGCTGGTTGCCATTTTATCCATGGTGCTTAGGCGGAGCGGCTACTTGGAAACGGTAGAGAAAAAGAAGAAGGAAGCGGAAGAAAAAAAGCAGGACAAATAAAAAGGGCCACGCGGCTCTTTTTTATTTGCCTCGCGGGCGCTCCCTGCTTTTGTCAAATCCCTTTCCTTATGCTAAAATGAGAAGCAACAAGCAGCAAAGGAGGAAGCGGATGAATCCGGATCTTTATATCGTAAGGAAGGTGAATGAAGCCACCTCCATCTCGCGCAAGGCGAGTCTGTTCATGGATCTCGTCACACGCTACGGGCACTGGGCTTTTGTGATTTACGGGCTTCTTCTCTGGCTGGCACCCGGGGAAAACCGGAAAGAGCGCAGGCTCTGCTGCGTCCTAGCCTTTCTGGGTGTCGTGATCGCCTCTCTCCTTTCCTTTGCCATCGGCAAGGTGTGGAGAAGGAGACGGCCTTTTGAGCGCGACTGGCGCATCTGGAATTTCACCGGGCACAAGGCCAATGCCTCTTTTCCCAGCAATCACACGATGAATGGAGCGGTCGTCGTCATGGAGCTTCTCCGCATGCACATGCCGGGATCTCACCTGCTGGCGGTCTTTGCCGGGCTTCTAGCGTTTTCCCGCATTTTCGCCGGTGTGCATTACCCGACGGATCTTTTGGGCGGCGTCGCCATCGCAGGCCTTGTGCATCGTCTGATTCACGGGACGACGCTCGCCTCCTTCGCAGGTGCGCTCACCACTTTCGGCTCGGCGGTGAGCGATTGGATTTTTAAGAAATAAAGAATGCGATGTAGTAGAGTATACATCGTGGTGATGGGTCCAAGGGGTATCGAGTCACCAGTCACTCCTAATCCCTAGCCCCTGCTTTGTTTGGTGTAGATTTCCAAACAACAAATAACAAATATTTTCAAAAGGAGGTGATCCTATGGCAGTGAGCGAGACGGGGAGCAAGCTCTCCATCATTCGCATCGTGCAGGTGCTTTTGCGTGAGTCTGACAAGGATCACCCTTTGTCGCAGCAGGACATTCTTCGTCTGATGGAGAGCAAGTATGGGATGGTCGTGAGCCGGAAGTCTGTATCCCGGAATCTGCTCCGCCTGAAGGAGGCGGGGCTGCCTGTGATGTGCCGCGAGGTGCCGCGCATGGTGAATGGGAAGGAAGCGCCGCTTTCGCTTGACTGGTACTGGGATCACGTACTCTCTCCGCAAGATCTGAAGACGGTGATCGATCTCCTCTATTTCTCGCATCTTCCGGCGATGCAGATCCGGCAGCTCACCGAGAAGCTGAAGCGGCTGCAGTGCCGTTCTTTTGAAGACGGGAAGGAAGGCATACGAAATCTGCCGCTCTCGCAGAATCTCCCGGATGTGCGGGAGGCGCTTGTACTGCTCTCGCAGGCACTTTGCGAAAAGAAGCAGATATCCTTTTTCTATGACCACTATGAAGTGGACGGCAAACGGCATCACGGTGTGAGCCCGTCAGGAGAGGCGCGCTGCTATATCGTACATCCTTTTCAGGTGGTCGCATCGGATGATCGGTACTGCCTTCTCTGTAATGTGGAAGGACGGGAGGATATTTCCTATTTTTTCGTAGACCGCATGGCGGACATCGCGCTCCTTTCCGCGCCGGCGCGGGGGCAGAAAAGCCTCGCAGGTGCAGATGCCTCCGCGAAGCTCGATGAGCTCATGGTGGCGAGCCGCGATATTTATACAGGAAATCCGGTGGCGATCACCTTCGAGGCAGATGTGCGCCTTCTGACAGATATTCAGGCGGATTTCGGCAAGAGAGCCCGTCTCATTTCCGCAAGTCCGGACAAGGTGACCATGGAAGTGACGCTCCCCCAAGCGGCCATGAAGGCATGGGCTCTGAAGAAGGCACCGCTCGTCAAGGTGCTCTCCCCGTCGTACCTGGTGCGGGAGGTGAAGGAGGCGGCCCAGAGTCTGGCGCGCCTCTACGGCCTATGATCGCAGGTATCCTTGTTTTTCTCCTCGCCGCTGTTCTTATCCTGCTCCTGATCCCCATCCGTTATACCGTGACGCTCGCCTGCTGGCGGTTCAGCCTGTCGGTCTCTGTGCTTTTCGGACTTTGGCGGAAGAAAATCGAGCTTCCGTCTGCTGAAGAAGAGACTCCCCCTCCCGTGGAAATGACGGAAGAGCCTGAAGAAGACTGGATGGAAGAAACGCTCGCACAGGCAGAAGAGAAGGTAGGAGAGAAGGCAGAGGTGCATGAGAGGCTGCCGGATTCTGGCGAGGCGGCAACGGAGAGAGAGACAGAGGAGAAGAAGGTGCCCTCCCTTTGGAGTGAGATTCATTTCGCGATGGAGAATGGTCTGGCGGAGCGCGTCCTCCATGCGGCAGGGAAGATCCTGTCGCACAGCTTTCCGCGCCAGTGCTGCATTCGCGGAGACTTTGGGACAGGCGACCCTATGACGACGGGCATCGCCTGCGGCATGTCGATGGCATTCCTCGCCAAAGAGACACTAGAAATCCGATGGAATTATCTGGAACCTGTGAATACCTTATCGGGGGAAGCAAAGGGGCGGATCATTCCTTTGACGATGATCTATATAGCCGGCAGGCTTCTCCTGTCGAGACCCGCCAGAGAGTTCTGGCATTTCAGAAAAGAGGAAAAGAACCATGGATGATGAAGTTAGAAAGCAGATTTTTGAAGATTTCAAGAAAATGATCACCACCGAGTCTGTGGTGGGTCAGCCGATCTACTTGGGTGATGCGACCATCGTGCCGTTCGTGGATATTTCCTTCGGATTCGGCACCGGCAGTCAGGGCACGAATGCCGCAGGCGGTGCCGGCGGCGGCAAGGTGACACCGACCGCTGTCCTCATCATGAAGGGGGAACGTGTCGAGCTCTTCTCTATCAAGAATGCAGGACCGAATGGCACCATCGATAAGGTGCTGAACATGGTCCCGGAGGTCATCTCCCATTTCACCAAGAAGAAGGAAAAGCAGGAAGAAGTGAGAGAGGCGGCGCTCAAAGAAGCCAAGCAGGCCATGGCAGAAGAAGCAGAGACGGCGGCGATCGAAGCAAAGAGCGAGAAATAGTGACTGGTGACTGGTGAGTAGGCACAATATATCGGGAAACGCTGATTAAATCTGACAACGATTTCATCAGTGTTTTCCTAGCCCCTTCCTTTGGAGAGGCCGCTGAAAAACCCCTTGAAAAATGAGGTTTGGAACATGCTATTTAGCAACCGTGTAACAATTTGATGCG
>UQRR01000070.1 GCA_900543455.1 uncultured Dialister sp. | reverse complement strand
GTCATCATCTTCCTTAAATAGCTCGCTATTCGCGTCAGATGATTCCTTGCTCTGTATAAAAATCCAAGAATGAAATCTGATAACGATTTAATCAGTGTTTCCCTAGAAGCGCCGCGGAGCGTAAATCATGGCAATGCCTGACGGTGGCATTTAGTGACTAGTCACTAGTCACCAGTCACCAGTCACTAGTTAATTGGGATTTCTAATCTCTAATTCCTAATTTCTAATGTCTCATCCTAAAAAGTCGAAATGCCACCACCTGTGTTATCTATACCTCGAAAGGAGATCCTATGGGAAAGTATCGTCTGAAGTCCCGACAGGCGGGATCCGTCATCACTTTGATGGAGATCGACACCGAGAGCCGCGCATGGTACATCAAGGCCGACCATAAAGAAGCCGCGTTGAAGGCGCTCAAAGATATGGGACCGGCTTTGGCATGCGTGGAAACGATCTATATCAATGGTGACGATGTGTCGAGTGTGGTTTTTGCGCCTGCATCTATGATGGATCCGGATATGCCGCCGGTGGATTTCCCGCCGCCGGAAGAACCCATGGAGAGCTACAGCCTTGCGCCGGATATCCCTGTCTTCCCGACCGCTGACGACATCGCCGCGGCGCAGGAAGCGGAAATGGCAGCACCGTCAATGGCAGAAGAGACACCGATGCCGGGGATCTCCATGCCGAGCAGTCTGCCATCTCTTTCGAGCGTCCTGCCGAAGAGTGCTTTCATAGCACCTTCGCCCGCTGCCAAAAAAAGCGGTGCAGTGAATGGCATATACCTTGGCAGGAAGCATATCACGGGAGAGGCCATCGAGATCCGCACCGTGAATGAAGAGAAGGATGGTGTCATTTTTATCGGCACGGTGATCTCTATCGAGGTCCGCGAGCTTCGCAGCAAAAAGAAGCTCCTTCTCATGAATCTGGCCGATGAAACGAATGGCATCCCGTGCAAGAAATTTTTCGACCGCCCTGAGGAGGCAGGAGCTGTCGAGTCTTTGAAGCCGGGGACGACAGTCAAGGTGCGCGGCAATGTGCGTCTCGACAAGTACTCCGGCGGGCTTGTGCTGGAGCTGTCTCAGATGGAAAAGGGAGAGACAGTCAAGATCGACCACGAGGACAATTACGAGACGCCCCGTGTCGAGCTCCATCTGCATACGAAAATGAGCCTCGATGGACTTATCGACAATGAAGAGATCATCAAGACGGCAGCAAAGTGGCATCATCCGGCGGTCGCGATCACAGACCATGGCGTCATTCAGGCGTTCCCGAAGATTCAGGACCTTGCAGACAAGTACCACCAGAAGGTCATTTATGGCATGGAAGGGTACATGATCGATGAGATCCCGGCCGATCCGGATGCCGACCGCCAGCAGTACGGGCATATCATCATCCTTGCGAAGAACATCACCGGCCTGCGCAATCTGTACCGTATGGTGACACTGTCACATCTCAAATTTTATAGAAAACGCCCGCTCATCCCCAAGCCCATTCTGGAAGAGCTTCACGAAGGCTTGATCTACGGCTCCGCCTGCGTCATGGGAGAATTCTTCCGTGCGGTCCTTGCGGGGGAGAGTGATGAAGAACTCATCCAAAAAGCCAAGTTCTACGATTACCTCGAAGTCCAGCCGCTCGGAAACAATGAATTCCTCATCAATGACGACAAGTATGGCAAGATCAATACGAAGAAGGACTTAGAAGATCTGAACCGCAAGGTCATCGAGATCGCCGACAAGGCAGGGATGCCCTGCTGCGCGACATCCGACGCCCATTACATGTTTGCGGAAGATCAGAGAAATCGTGACATTCTCCTCTCAAACTGGGAGAAACCGGGGAAGATCGAGTCCCATCCGCCCGTTTACATCCGTACCACACAGGAAATGCTGGACGAATTCAGCTACCTTCCAAAGGAAAAGGCCATCGAGATCGTCGTCACGAATACAAGAAAGATCGCCGAGCAGTGCGAAGTCTTAAAGCCACTCGCCGAAGAGTGGAAGTCCTACAACCCGAAAATCGCAGGCGCGGATGAGAAACTGGTCAAGATGTGCTACGACAATGCGAAGGCCATCTACGGCGACCCGCTCCCGAAGGTCGTACAAGACCGCCTGACGCTCGAGCTCACGCCGATCATCAATCACGGCTACGGCGTCCTCTACTACATCGCGCACAAGCTCGTCAAGCACTCGAATGACAGAGGCTACCTTGTCGGCTCGCGAGGCTCTGTCGGCTCCTCCTTCGTCGCGACGATGTCAGGCATCACAGAGGTGAATCCCCTCCCGCCGCACTACGTCTGCCCGAAGTGCCACTGGACCCATTTCTTCGAAGACGGCTCTGTCGGCGGCGGCTTCGACCTGCCGGATAAGAAATGCCCGAAGTGCGGGAGCGACCTCGCAAAGAACGGGCATGACATCCCGTTCGCTGTTTTCCTCGGATTCGACGGAGACAAGGTACCGGATATCGACCTGAATTTCTCCTCGGGAGACGATCAGGGCGTCGCGCACAAATATACCGAAGAGCTTTTCGGCCGCGACAATGTCTTCCGTGCCGGCACCATCGCAGGCATTCAGGATAAAACAGCTTACGGCTTCGTCAAGAAATACGCGGAGAACCGCGGGCTGACATTCAATGATATTTTCATCGAAAAACTCTCCGCCGGTGTAGCCGGGGTGAAGCGCACGACCGGCCAGCATCCGGCAGGCATCATGGTCTGCCCGCGTGATATGGATATTCACAATTTCACGCCGCTCCAGTACGCCGCGAATAAAAAATACCTGAAGGATGAGAATGGCCGGCAGATCCCCGGGACCATCACCACACACTTCGATTACCACTCCATCTCCGGCCGTATGCTGAAGCTGGATATTCTGGGCCACGATGATCCGAAGGTCATCCGTATGCTGCAGGACATCACCGGTATCGACCCGCTGAAGATCCCCTTCGACGACCAGAAGACACTGTCC
The DNA here is from genome assembly GCA_900543455.1 of uncultured Dialister sp. Taxonomy (GTDB): domain Bacteria; phylum Bacillota; class Negativicutes; order Veillonellales; family Dialisteraceae; genus Dialister. Next base: position 8,489 of record UQRR01000070.1, on the reverse strand, counting down.
CTCTTCAGCTCGCCCGAGGCACTGGGCCTGACACCGGATGAGCTTGCGAGTGCGATCGGAAATAAAGGCGTCACCGTCGGAGCCCTCGGGCTTCCGGAATATGGGACGCCCTTCGTCCGCGGCATGCTCGAAGACACGCGCCCGAAGAATTTCTCGGAGCTGGTCCGTATTTCCGGCTTTTCCCACGGCACTGACGTATGGCTGAACAATGCTCAGGACCTCATCAAGAACGGCGTCGTCAAACTGGAGGATGCGATCTCTACCCGAGACGACGTCATGAACTACCTCATCCAGCATGGCGTGAAGCCCCTGACATCCTTCAAAGTCATGGAAAATGTCCGTAAAGGTAAGGGCCTCGAAAAAGGCGGCTCGAATAACCGCGCCGAGCTTGACGCCGCGCACGTGCCGCAGTGGTTCATCGACTCCTGTCTCAAGATCGGCTACCTCTTCCCGCGAGCCCATGCCGTCGCCTATGTCATGATGGCCTTCCGCATTGCATGGTTCAAGGTCTATCAGCCGCTGGCCTACTATGCCGCCTACTTCACTATCCGTGCCGAAGGCTCCTTCAATGCACCCGTCATCCTGCGCGGCCTTGCGTCCATGAAGCAGGAGCTGGCCCGCATCGCAGCGCTCGACAAGCCGACAGCCGTTGAAAAAGGAAATGCGACCGTCATCGAAGTCGCTGCTGAAATGTACCTGCGCGGACTCTCCTTCCTGCCGATTGATTTGGAAAAATCTGACGCTTCGCAATTCCTCATGGTCGATGGGAAACTCCTGCCGCCATTCAACTGCATCCCTGCTCTGGGTGATGCGGTGGCCAAGGAGATCGTCCTTGCCAGACAGGATCATCCCTTCACCTCGAAGGAGGACCTCAAGAAGCGAGGCAAGGTCAGCCAGTCCATCATAGATACCTTAGACTCCATGGGCGTCCTCAAAGGATTGCCGGAAGAGGAGCAGATGAGCCTCTTTGCGTTCTAGTCTAGTCGCTGGCGCGACGGGTTCAGGGTTCAGGGTTCAGGTTGATAGGTTCAAGGTTGCGGAGCGGCGCATAAAATAAGTAGGCGTCGTGAGTTTTAGATAAGTCGAGGCGTTGCAAAGCGACGCAAATAAAAATGCCAACCCCTTCCTCTGCGCGGATTTTCCTCTTTTAGAGGAAGCGGATCGCGATAGTACTCCCTCCTTTCAGAGGAAGGAGGGAGAATTTGGAATGCGGGCATTGCCTCATATATACTCGCGGCGTTTTTGATTTTTATGCGCCGCACCAACCCTGTTGAAGCCTCTGAACCTGTAGAACCCGCTGAACCTCTTTCGCACGCAATCAAAGGACGGCAACGCCCCGAGGGGCTAACCCTGAACACTATTTCCCTTAGCCAATACGATAAAGGAGAACACCCCATGTCCCAAGACGCTCTATTTCACGCCACCACCATCCTCGCGGTCAAGAAGGATGGACACACCGCCGTCGCCGGCGACGGGCAGGTGACCATGGGCAATGCGGTCATCATGAAGAATACCGCCCGCAAAGTCCGCCGCCTCTACCACGGCCGCGTCATTGCCGGATTTGCAGGCTCTGTCGCAGATGCCTTTGCGCTCTTCGATAAATTCGAGGCGCGCCTCTCCGACTGCAATGGCAATCTTGTCCGCGCAGCCGTCGAATTTGCCAAGGAGTGGCGACGCGACCGCGTGCTGCAGAAGCTCGAAGCCCTTCTCATCATGACTGATGGGGAGCACCTCTTCCTGGTTTCCGGAAACGGCGAAGTCATCGAGCCGGACGACGGCATCCTCGCCATCGGCAGCGGCGGAAACTACGCTCTTGCCGCCGCGCGTGCTCTGGTCTCCGCGACCGATCTTTCCGCCCGAGACATTGCGGAGAGATCCCTGCACATCGCCGCCGACATCTGCGTCTATACGAATCACAATGTCATCGTGGAGGAAATCTGATGAACGAAAATACAAACCTGACCCCGCGAAAAATCGTGGAATATCTGGACCAGTACATCATCGGGCAGACCGATGCGAAGAGATCTGTAGCCGTCGCCCTCCGAAACCGCTGGCGTGCCAGCCGCCTCACGCCGGAAATGGCGAAAGAGGTGAGCCCGAAGAACATTCTTCTCATCGGGCCGACCGGTGTCGGCAAGACAGAGATCGCCCGCCGCATCGCGACCCTCACCCGCGCCCCCTTCGTCAAGGTCGAAGCTACCAAGTACACCGAAGTCGGCTACGTCGGCCGCGACGTCGAGTCCATGATCCGTGACCTTGCCGAAGAAGCCGTCCGCCTTGTGAAGAAAGATGAGAGCGCCCGCCATGGCAAGGATGCCGACGAAGAAGCGATCCACCGCATCGCGGAAGCCATGTGGCCCTCCAAGAAAGTCGAGACACGAAGCCCCATGGACATCATCTTCGGCGAAGCAAAGAAAGAGACGCCGATGGATGAAGGCGAGAAAGAGCGAAGAAAGGACCTCGAGACGCGCATCCGAAACGGCGATCTTGACGACCGCGTGATCGAGATCGAAGTGGAAGAGAAAGGAAATCCGGGGAACACCGATAACGAACAGGCGAACCAGATTTCCATGATGCTCTCCTCCATGATGCCGAAGAAGATGAAAAAGAAGAAAGTCACCGTCCGCGACGCGAAGCGCATCCTCGCAGAAGCCGCTGCCGATGAGATGGTCGATATGGAAGTCGTCAAAGACAAAGCCATCCACTACGCCGAAGAACGCGGCATCATCTTCATCGATGAGATCGACAAGATCGCAGGCGGCCGCTCCTCCGGCGGCCCCGACGTTTCCAGAGAAGGCGTGCAGCGCGACATCCTCCCGATCGTTGAAGGCGCGACCGTCAAGACCAAGTACGGCCAGATGAAGACCGACCACATCCTCTTCATGGCCGCTGGTGCCTTCCACGTCTCCAAGCCCAGTGACCTCATCCCCGAGCTCCAGGGACGCTTCCCGATCCGCGTCGAGCTTTCAAGCCTCACCAAGGATGACCTCCGCAGCATCCTGACCGAGCCGCGGCAGGCCCTCATCCGCCAGTACACCGCGCTCCTCGAGACCGAAGGCGTCGACATCACCTTCACCGAAGACGCCCTCTCCGCCATCGCCGACATCGCCTCCCGCGTGAATACCGAGACCGAAGACATCGGTGCCCGCCGCCTCTATACGATCTTGGAGCGCGTCTTGGAAGACCTCTCCTTCGATGCGCCAGACCTCGAAGATAAGCACGTCACCATCGACGAGAGCTATGTGAGAAATAAGCTCGGTGACGTCACGGAAAATATAGATATTTCGAATTACATCCTGTAGCCCTTTGCGCACAGGATAAAACCGCTGGAAGGAGGATCCCTTGTGGATCACTTTCCGGCGGTTTTTTGATGGCGATTTTTCGCTCGGTGGTGCAGCGTCTGATTTTGTATGCTTTTGAGGAGAGAGGACGTATATGCTATGATAGTTGCGCTACATTCGTTTCATTGTCATGGCTGGCTGGGACTCAAGTCTGATTGTTGCAAGCACGATTGATAAAAATATCAAAACTTTGATATTTTTATCAGTTTTAATGGAAGATTATGAATTCAATAATAGCTAAAATCCCATAAAATACTTGTCGATCAAGAAAATATATGCTAATATGTTTGCATAAATAATAAATCACTCTTTAGATGACAGGGAGAGGTGGAGAAATGAAAAGAAGCAAGCTGTTCATTACCGCTGCAGGCATTAGCTTTGCTTTTGGCGTGACCTCTATCGCTTATGCAGATACGCCATTTCTTCGTCAGGAACAGTTGCAGGAGCAAAAGATTCAGCATGCCATCAGTGCGAGCCGGAGCACGGCTCAGCTGACGAAACCTATCGCCGTTGAACAAGCAGTAGAAGTAGATCCTTCGATTCAAGATCTTTCTTCTACTGCTTTTCTCGTGCGAGAGATCGTGGTAGATGACAATCTGGAAGAGTTCTCCTTTTTGGAAGATATGACGGCTTCCTATACGAATCAGGAAATTACGCTGGCAGAGGCAGCAAAGCTCCTTGCCGCTATGAATCAGAAGCTCTCGGATAAGGGATACGTGACCAGCCGCGTGGTGATTCCTGAGCAGAATGTAGCGAGCGGTCTGTTTCATTTGAAACTGCTGGCAGGACGCATGGGGCGTGTGGTTTATGCGGAAGGCTGCAAGGCAGTTACTTGGCGCAATGCCTTTCCCATCCATGAAGGAGATCTTTTGAATGTATACCTGCTTGAGCAAGGCGTGGAGCAGATGAGAAAGGTTGCCTCGCAGGACGTCTCGATGCAGATTCTCCCCGCGAATGCGGCAGGTGTTTCAGATGTGGAGCTGACAACATATGCGGGGAAGCAGCTTTCCGGCAGTCTATCGGTGGACAATGCAGGCCTTGCAGAAACAGGCAAGTACCAGTGGACGCTGACGACAGGCATCGATCGTTTCTTTCATGCGAATGACCAGCTGCAGTTTTCTTTTTCCATGGATGGCAGTCGTGATGGAAGCGAAAAAGGGACGCGCAATCTGAGCTTTTCCTACTCCATTCCTCGCGGCAAAGATACGCTGACGTTTCGCCATGACCGCTACCGGTATCACCAGACGGTGCGTTCCATCCCCTATGATTTCATCAGCCAGGGGAAGACGAGTGTCAGCCGTCTGATGCTGGATCACCTCATTTCTCGCAACCGGATGGAGAAACGCTCGTGGGACTTGGCGGTTATCAAAAGAGACTCGCACACCTTTTTGAATGACATGGAAATCCCTGTGCAGCGTCTCGATCGGACGGCGCTGGAAATCGGGCTGTCTGATCAGTTGCGGCTCGGAAACAGCAGTCTCTGCCTCCGTCTTGCCCATCGGCAGGGCATGGGATGGCTGGGAGCGCAGAAAGAAAATGAATACAGTGATGCACCGAAGAGCCGCTACAAACTGTGGATCTTTGACGCAGACTGGTACAAACCACTGACGCTTGGCCATCGCCCTGCTTCTTTTTCAGCTTCCTTTCATGGCCAGTGGAACACGGCAGGCAAACGGCTTTATGGGATTGACCAGATCAGTATCGGAAACAGTTATACCGTCCGCGGCTTTGACGGCGAGTATACACTGATGGGCGAAAGCGGCTGGTATTTGCGAAATGAACTATCCAGTCGCATCCCCTCTCTGCATAGTGATGTATATGTTGGCGTGGATGTCGGCAGCGTATATGGTATCTCAACGGAATCTCTGGTTGGGCGCACCATTGCAGGCCTCACGATAGGACTTCGCGGACATCTCCCCTCTCACATTTCCTATGACGCCTCTATCAGCCGTGCGCTGTATCATCCGGAAGGGTATCATACGCAGAAATGGGTGCCCTCTTTCTCTATGAGTTGGCATTTTTAGAAACAGGAAGTACAGATCATGCATTCCAATAAGAAATTGATGAAGAAAATCGCAGCCGCTCTTCTTGCGAGCCTTTTCTATACGGACACCATTCTCCTGGCTGCCTCTCCCATTCTGCCAGACACAAAAGCTCCATCTGACCGCCAGCCCCTCGTGCAGGAAACGGCGAGCGGCATTCCTCTTGTCAATATTGCCGCGCCTTCAGCTGGCGGAGTCTCTCGCAATGACTATGAGCGCTTCAACGTGCCTGAAAAAGGGGCCATTCTGAATAACTCCTATACCCTCTCGAAAACAGAACTCGCAGGCTTTGTACAGGGCAATGCGAATATGGCAGGTGGCCCGGCGAAGATCATCTTGAATCAGGTGACAAGCGGCCATCCCACGACGATGAACGGCTTTCTCGAAGTGGCAGGTACGAAGGCCGATGTAGTGATCGCAAATCCGAACGGCATCACCGTGAATGGCGGCGGCTTCATCAATACCGGTCGCGCCATACTCACCACGGGCAAGCCGGAGTATAGTCGGGACAATCAGTGGAAAGATATTCGCGTCTCGAATGATGCGATGATTGTGATCGACGGTAAAGGCCTCAATGGGGAGAAGGCCGATGCCATCGAACTGTATACCCGCGCAGCAAAGATCCTGGGGCAGATCAAAGCAGAGACGCTTCAGGTGACGACGGGCGCGAATGTCATTGATGCTAAAAGTGGTACAGTAGCGGCCATCGAAGGCAGCGGAGTGAAGCCGCAGGTTGCCATTGATGCCGCAGACCTTGGTGCCATGAATGCAGGACGTATCTTTTTCGTATTGACGGAAGAAAACATTCCTGCACAACTCCAAAGTGCCATTGAGGCGCAGGACCTTGTGATCGACAGCAAGGGCAATCTGTATCACACGGGCATCATTCATACAAAGGATGGAGCGACGATTCGCGCAAAGGACATACTGAATAAGGGCACTATCGCGTCTGGCGGACATCTGTCTCTCACCTCGGAAGGCACACTGACGAATGCGAAGACCATCGGCGCAGAAGGCCATGCAGAGATTCACGCGGGCGATGTGGTGAACCAGTCCGTGATAGCAAGCGAGGGACATCTTGCCATTTCTTCGGATCGCACCATCACAAATGAGAACAGCCGTATTCTGGCCAATGGCGATGTCACTCTCGCTGCGAAGACATGGATGGACAACCAAAACGGAACTATCGCAGCTGGTGGGAATCTGGATGTCAAAACAGCGGAACTGAATAACGAGCAAGGAAACGTCACTGCCTATGGCAATGGCTTGCTTTCGGCTGCGCGGAAATTGGATAATGCGGAAGGCCATGTGGCGGCGAATCAGGCGCTCAATATCACGTCAGGAGAAGTCGTAAATACCAAAGGCACACTGACCGCTGGGCAGGATGAGCGTATCGAGACGAAGGCCATCCAACTGGACGGGAAACTCATCGCAGGAAGAAATCTCACGGTGCAAACGGAAGCAGACATCACGAACGAACACGCAGAAGACGGATTCGGCATCACGAAAGCAGGCGGCGAACTTGCAATTTCTACGAAAGGAAAACTTACCAATGCAAAGAAGCTGGAAGCGGATGGAAAGATCTCACTGAACGCAGATGGCATCAATAATCACAAGGACGCAGAAATCACAGGCGGGGCGATTCGCATACAGGCAAAGTCGCTCCTGAACCGCGGGCTGATGAATGCCGATGGAGAGCATGAAATTCATGCTCTCCATCTGGAAAATCTGGAAACAGGCCGGATTTACGGAAACAATATCACGATTGACACCAAGACATTGGAAAACAGAAAAGATAAAGCACTGGAAGAACAACTCGCAGAGAAAATGTGTGTGCTGAAAGCAAAAGAGCAGGCACTTGATGAAGCGTTTGCTGCGGACGTGACAGCTTTCACGAAGGATGAGCAGAAGACAGCGTATCTTTCGGCCATTCAGCAGCGGCAGAAAGAGTATGACGAAGCGAAAGCAGAAGTGGACACACTGCGCCATGAGATGGCAGCGCATAAGTCCGGAGCTATCGCGGCGCGAGAAAATCTCGCAATTTCCGGAGATACCCTGCTAAGCAGCTCGGCAGCTCTGCTCTATGCGGGTGGTGATTTGAGTATCATAGAAAAAGACAGCATCACAAACCGCGGAGCCGACATCACTGCGTTGGGAAATGTTACGCTCGCTGCGCCCCGGATTTCCAACGAAAATGAAGCTTTCTCGGCCAAGCGCGTATGGACAGGCGAAACGGTCAACCCAGATCTGATCCGTATCGATGAAGCGGGGCATCCCGAAAAAGGGCAGGCATTCGATGCCAGTGAGTTCAGCGCGCTGGGCAGCGGCTATGGCGCGTACCACAACAAAGCTGAATACAAGGAGCTCATCGAAGAAGCCGGCTATGATACGATCGAGCAGATCACCGACGAGGAACGTGCCGCAGGCAAGGAGCCTATCCCAGACGAACTGATCGGAAAATCCGCGCCGAACTACAACTATGATGACCCCATTTTCCAAAAGTTTGGCGTCACATCTATGACCTCCCCTCGCCCCAGCTACGATGACCCCAAGCAGGCCGAGTGGGACGCACAGTACAAAGGTATCCTGGAGACGCTCAATACTAAAATCCGAGCCTACAATGAAGAAGCGGAAAAAGAGAACAATTCCCACGGTGCGATCGGCAGTTACAAGATCAAGAACTACACCATCATCCGCACCACCACGCACACCTCCGAGAAGCAGGTACAGGAAACCCGCGCAGGCCAGGTCGCAAGCGGAAAACATATGACACTCACGGGGAATGTCATCAATGAAAACAGCCGCATCACAGCAGGCGCTTCGCTTTCTACAACTGGCGGCAGCCTCGAAAACAAAGCCGAACAGAATCAGGTACAGTCCGTCACCTTCGGCACCACACAGGAAAGCTATACCAAGAGAAAGCCAAGACCACACAAGGCATGGCGCAGACATTATCGCGGACAAGTCTTCATGACACCGCAGAAAGAGATGGGCAATCTCACTTCCCTGGGCGTCGGCAGCTACGCGGGATTGAAGTGGTAAACTAAAATTGGACACAGAGGGGGTAATCTTTAGACATACAGTGTACACTGCATAGGCAGTGCAA
>UQRR01000069.1 GCA_900543455.1 uncultured Dialister sp. | reverse complement strand
TATGTCGTCGTCTCCACCCTAATGATAGCAGAAATCCGTTTTCGTTCACAGTGGCGCCGCAAGGCGTGATGGTTTGGGGATATAGATATTCGCCCGCTCCTCTCGGTAGGCCAGCCGGTATGCCGGGTATATTCGTGGAGAAGTGATTGTCAGAGTGTTTCGTATGAGGATGTGAAAGCGAGGTCTTGTGGGATGAGGTTTGATTATATTGTGGGGAATCCGCCGTATCAGGATGAGACAATCGGCGAGAATAAGACGTATGCTCCGCCTGTTTACCATTTATTCATGGATGAGGTTGACAATATTGGGGGGGGTAGTAGAACTTATTCATCCTGCACGCTTTCTATTTAATGCGGGGAGTACTCCGAAGGCGTGGAATAAGAAGATGCTAAATGATGAGCATTTTAAGATTCTACATTATGAAGCGCATAGTGCAAAGATTTTTCCGAATACAGATATTAAAGGTGGACTTGTTGTTTCATACAGAGATGGCCGTAAGAATTTTGGTGCGATGGAAACATTTACGCCTTATAATCAACTGAATTGTATATTTCGTAAGGTGCATAACAGCGAATTTTTTAGAAGTTTTGAGTCTATAGTGGTGACGAGAACAATTTATAGACTAACGGACAAAGTACACGAAGATTATCCAGAAGCAATAAAGCAGTTGAGTAAAGGGCATGCCTATGATATGTCTACAAACATTTTTGAACGTCTTCCACAAATCTTCTTTGAAGAAAAGCCTGATAATTGTGACTATGTTCGATTTTTAGGAAGAGAGAAGAATAAACGCGTTTATAAATATGTTTTAAGATCATACATCAATCAAGTAGGTATTTTAGATAAATACAAGGTACTGGTTCCAGAAGGAAATGGTAGCGGGAAATTCGGTGAAATTATTTCATTTCCTGTTTTAGCAGATCCTGGTACTGGTTCGACAGAAACTTTTTTAAGCATTGGTGGCTTTGAAACAAAAGACGAGGCTTCTAATGTATTGAACTACATCAAAACAAAATTTTGCCGTGCACTGTTGGGGGTGCTAAAGATAACGCAACATATAACGCCAGCTGTTTGGCGCTTCGTTCCCCTCCAAGACTTCACTGCTGCCTCAGACATCGACTGGACGAAACCAATCCCAGAGATCGACCGTCAGCTTTACGCGAAGTACGGGCTCGATGAGAACGAAATCTCCTTTATTGAGAAAAACGTAAAGGAGATGAAATAAAATGAAAGCAGCCCAATTGATACACACTGCCACCCGGATCACCCCCATGATTTACGCCTACACCACCCCGGGATACCCGAAGAATGACGGCTGGACGAAGATCGGCTACACGGAGCAGGGCGTGAAGAAGCGCGTCGAGCAGCAGACACATACCGCCGGGCTCGACTATGAGATCCTTTGGAGCGATTTCGCCCGGTACAAGGATGACAGTGGTGAATGGTTCAAAGACTACGATTTCCACCATTTCCTGGAAACGAATAAAAAAATCCCTCGCAGGAAGGGGACGGAGTGGTTCCAGATCAGCGGATGGGATTCGCAGCGGGATTTCTTTGAATTTGCCAGCCGAAGGTACCTGACAAAGGCGAAGGAAGGGATGGCTTACACGCTTCGGCGCGAGCAGGCGGAGGCTGTCGCGAGGGCGAAGATGTACTTCGAGAAGGGAGGGAAGGAATTTCTCTGGAATGCGAAGCCGCGATTCGGTAAGACGCTCGCGGCCTATGATCTTGTACGGAAGATGCAGGCGCAGAATGTGCTCATTGTGACGAATCGCCCGAGCATCGCCAATTCTTGGCTGGAGGATTTTCGCAAATTCATCGCCTGGCAGGAGCCGATCCTTTTCGTGTCGGAGACGGATGCTTTGAAGGGGAAGGCGGGCGTGCTTTCTCATGAGGAGTATGTCAATGCGTGCCTCAATGAGGACAAAGCGTATCGCATGGTGGCTTTCGAGTCGCTGCAGGGGCTGAAGGGTTCGGCCTATTTTGCGAAAGATGGGATCAACAAGCTGAAGTGGATCGCGGATCTTTCTTTCGACCTCGTGATCGTCGATGAGTCGCAGGAAGGTGTGGATACGAAGAAGACTGATTGGGCTTTCGGCAAGATGAAGAAAGCGCACACGCTCTATCTCTCGGGTACGCCGTTCAAGCAGCTTGCGCGCGGTGATTTCGCAGAAGATCAGGTGTATAACTGGTCGTATGCGGATGAGCAGGAGGCGAAGGCATCCTGGACGGGGGATGGGTACAATCCGTATGAGGATCTCCCGAAGCTCACGATGCTGACCTATCAGATGTCTCCTATGATCATGGAGAAGATCACGCAGGGCGCAGATATGTCGGAGGAAGGAAAGACGGACTATGCCTTCGACCTCAATGAATTTTTCGCGGTGAATGAGAGCGGACAGTTCGTCCATAAGGAGGAAGTGCGGAAATTTCTCGTACAGCTCCGGACGGGGGCGAAGTATCCTTTCTCGACGCCAGAGCTTCGGAAAGAGCTTGCGCATACGATGTGGTACCTGAACCGTGTCGCGGCAGCTAGAGCGCTTCGGAAGCTTCTCAAAGAGGATCCGGTCTTCAAGGACTATGAAGTCATCATGGCCGTAGGCGATGGGCGACAGGATGAGGAAGATGAGACGAATGACAAAGCCTATGAACGCGTGAAGCAGGCGATCAAGACGCACGATAAGACCATCACGCTCACGGTCGGACAGCTGACGGTGGGGGTGACGGTGAAGGAGTGGTCGGCGGTGCTGATGCTTTGTAATCTGGAAAGCCCGTCGTCGTACATGCAGGCGGCATTCCGTGCGCAGAATCCGTGTCGTTTTCAGGACGAGGATGGAAAGATGTATCGCAAGGAAAATGCGTATGTCTTCGACTTCGACCCGGCGCGGACGCTCATCATCTTCGACCAGTTTGCGAATGACCTGCTCTCGGATACCGCGGGCGGCAGTGGGACGGCGGATGACCGCAGGCAGAACATCAAGCGGCTTTTGAATTTCTTCCCGGTCATCGGGGAGGACAGCGATGGGGAGATGGTGGAGCTCGACGCAGCGAAGGTACTCTCCATCCCGAGAAAACTCAAGAGCGCAGAAGTCGTGCGGCGCGGTTTTCTTTCCAATTTCCTTTTCCAGAATATTTCCAATGTCTTCGGCGCACCGGCGGCGGTCAAGGAGATCATCGAGAAGCTGCCGACGGTGCAGGAAGAGCAGAAAAAGAAAGACGATGGGGCGAAGGATCTTGGAAGTGAAGATAAGCCTTTTGATGAAGAAGGAAATCGAGATGTAGAGTCCATCGTCATCGGCAAGACGCCGGATATTTTCGGTGATAAGATCTACGAAAAACTTGCGGATGATGTGGAAAAGCCATTGCAGGATGTCGCGCAGCATACACCAGCGACGGAGAATGCTGTGGAGGAGATCACAAGGAAGATCGATACGGCGACGGATGCGGTGGCAGATACCCTGATTTCCGATCTGGTGCCCCAGGTGTCGGCGACCTATGGCGTGACCAAGGCGCGGCAGAAGCGCATGGAGAATGATATCCGCTCCGATGTCAAAGGGAAGGTAGAAGAGAAGAAGGATCAGTTCATCCAAGGGGCGAATCTTGCCAAACTTGATATGGATCGCAAGGTCAAGGAAGCGGAGGGGGATGCGAAGAAAATCGCAGAAGCCTATGACAGCTATGGTGAAGTGATGGATGGGCTCATCAATCAGCTGAAAACGGGTATTCAGGAAACGGTGCAGAAGACCATCCAGGAGAAACCGGCGGAGCTCGTCCGTCAGATGGAAGAACACAAGGCGGCGGAAGAGAAGAAGTCCATCGAGACCTCGATTCGTGACCATCTGCGTGGCTTCTCCCGTGCGATCCCGAGTTTTCTCATGGCGTACGGGGATCGGAAGTTGACGCTTGCGAACCTCGATGACTATACGGAGGATGACGTATTCTATGAGGTGACAAATATCACGGAAGAAGAATTCCGCTTCTTGCGCGACGGCGGAGACAAGCTGAACCCGGAAACGGGGAAGGTCGAGCATTTCAAGGGTCACCTTTTTGACGAGACGGTCTTCAATGATGCAGTGCAGGAATTTCTGAATAAGAAGGAAGCGCTCGCAAACTACTTCGATGAAAGCCAGGAAGAGGATATCTTCGACTATATCCCGCCGCAGCAGACGAACCAGATCTTCACTCCGCGCTGGGTCGTGGAGAAAATGGTGGATGAGCTCGAAGAGGAGAATCCGGGTTGCTTCGATGACCCGAAGGCGACCTTCGCGGATCTTTACATGAAGTCGGGGCTCTACATCACGGAAATCGTGAAACGCCTCTATCGGAGCGAAAAGATGAAGAAGCTCTATCCAGACAGCGAGGAGCGCATCCGCCATATCCTTGCGCATCAGGTCTATGGTATGGCACCTACGAGGATTATTTATCTTATCGCGACAAACTATATCATGGGATTTGACGAACGATTCAAAGAAAACAATCCGCACTTCGTGCAGGAAGACGCAGCAGAAGCCGCTAAAAACGGCTGCCTCGCTGAACGTGTGGATGCGTACTTTGGTGTATAAGAAAGACAATAAAAGGCCTTGCCCGAACGGGCAAAGCCTTTTTTGCATGCCAAAAGACGCAGCATGATAGATAGTGATCCATGGAGGCATTCCCTGCAATCTGGCACCAGCGCATTTCACGGTTCATGTCGTACAAGTACGGCTAAACTTCGCTCTAGGGTTTGCCCGCGAGGCGAATCCTGCATGGGATGCTTCTTCGCCATGCTGCGTCTTTATGTGGCTTGGGTCTGACTCACCTTCCGGCGGCTAGCACGCTTTCGGGCGGGAGGAGGGATATCGGATCCGCTGTCAGCTCATTCACACCGTCCCCTTCCTATAGGTCAGTGCACGTAGGGACGAAGAGATAAGCTTTTGGTTCCCGGGAAGATTTTCCGCTCTCCATCAAATAATATCGGGGAAATTTTTTCTTTTTACACGGTTTTGATTTTGGAAAAGTATGGGGAAAGCGGCATCCCCATATCATCAGCCTTCCATGGGGAAGGCTGATGATATGACAGCTTCGCCACAATTTTTATAGATGGTCAGTGGGAGACTAGAGAAGGCGCCAGTCCAACCAAAGCGAAGCCAACCCCGCCATGCTGCGCTCGGTAGCCCATGGGGCGGCTCGCCCCTTGATTATGTTTGAAAGCTTCGATTGAATGCGAAATGCGAAATGGTGGTGCGGCGCATAAAAATATGAAAGCGCCGCAAAGTATAAATAATGGCGATGCTATGAGCTGGCATTCCGGTCACTAGTCACCAGTCACTTGAAGACTCCCAATCCCTAGCCACTCATCCCTGCTTTCATACTTGTAGCTCCAGTATCGTCATTTCGAGCTTGTCGAGAAATCTTTTTGGCACTCCTGTTTCCTTAGAACCCGTTGAACCTGTCTATCGCCCTTCACGAAAAAATTATTTCCCCACTCTTGCGTATTCGTGGTATAATAAATTGTATTTCCGAATATATGATAACTTGACGGTTTCACTATAGAGTGAAGTCATCATCAAAAAAGTGCGCCTAAGCGCAATAGGTTGCCCGAGGGGGAAAAGGAAAGAAATGAAAAGAGAAGATATCCGCAACATTGCCATCATCGCTCACGTCGACCATGGTAAGACGACTCTGGTCGATGCCATGCTGAAGCAGAGCCACATTTTCAGAGATAACCAGAAGGTCGCAGAACGCGTCATGGACTCGAATCCACTGGAACGTGAACGCGGCATCACGATCCTGGCGAAAAATACCTCTGTCATGCATGACGGTGTGAAGATCAATATCGTCGACACCCCAGGGCATGCGGACTTCGGCGGCGAAGTTGAACGTATCCTGAACATGGTTGATGGCGTACTGCTCCTCGTCGATGCTCATGAAGGCCCGATGCCGCAGACGAAGTACGTCCTGAGAAAAGCGCTGGAACACAAGCTGAAGCCGATCGTCGTCATCAATAAGATCGACCGTCCGGATCAGCGTATTTCCGATGTCGAAGGCGAGATCCTCGAGCTCTTCATGGAACTCGATGCGGACGATGACCAGCTCGATTTCCCGCTGCTCTATGCATCGGCAAGAAGCGGCATCGCCAAGCTCCACATGAATGATGAAGGCAAGAACCTTGACCCGCTCTTTGATGCGATCCTGAAGTATATCCCATGCCCGGAAGGCGAACCGGATGCCGGCCTGCAGGTCATGGTCACCACGCTCGAAGCGGATGACTATCTCGGCAAGGTCGCTATCGGCCGTGTGACCCGCGGTACCGCGAAGCAGGGGATGCCTGTCGCTATCACCGATGGCGAAAAGATCAGAAGCGACCATATCGCTCAGCTCTTCCACTGGCAGGGCATGAAACGTACGCCTGTCGATGAAGCGAAGGTCGGCGACATCATCGCTATGGCCGGCTTCAAAGATATCAATATCGGTGAAACGGTCGCTGATGCGACGAACCCGGAAGCACTGCCGGCGATCCACATCGACGAACCGACCCTGTCCATGGTATTCCATGTCAATAAGAGCCCATTTGCCGGCCGTGAGGGTGACTTCGTCACTTCCCGCCATATCCGTGCCCGTCTCTACAAGGAAATCGAAACGAACGTGGCTCTTCGTGTAGAAGACACGGAAACATCTGATGCATTCAAGGTTTCCGGCCGCGGCGAGCTCCACCTCTCCGTCCTGATCGAGACCATGCGCCGTGAAGGCTTCGAACTCGAAGTCTCCAAGCCGCAGGTCATTTTCAAGGAGATCAATGGACAGAAGTGCGAACCACTCGAACGTCTGACCATCGAAGTACCGCAGGAATTCATGGGCGCTGTCATGGAAGGTCTTGGACCGAGAAAAGCAGAAATGATCTCCATGGAAGAACTCGCAGGCTATATGAAGATGGAATTCTCCATCCCGGCCCGCGGCCTCATCGGCTTCCGTAATGAACTCCTGACCACCACCCGCGGCACAGGTATCCTCTACCATGTCTTCCAGGGCTATGCGCCATACAAGGGTGATATCCCGGGCAGAACCAGAGGCTCCCTCGTGGCTTTCGAATCTGGCACCACCACCGCATACGGCCTGAACTCTGTCCTCGACCGTGGCGAGCTTTTCCTGGAACCGGGCGTCGAAGTCTATGAAGGCATGATCATCGGTGAAAATACCCGTGATCAGGATATGGATGTCAACCCATGCAAAAAGAAACATCTGACCAACACCCGTGCCTCCGGCTCTGATGATGCTATCAAGCTGCCGCCATGCCGCAAGTTCACGCTGGAAGGGGCGCTCGAATGGATCAATGATGATGAACTCGTCGAAGTCACTCCGGAAAACATCCGTATGAGAAAGATGGTTCTTTCCCGTCAGGCTAGATATAAGAGTGCCAATGTAAAGAAAAGCCAGCAGTAATCGCTGAATAAAAAAACGAACCCGCAAGGGTTCGTTTTTTTATTTGGAGGAGAAGGAGGAAAATGAGAAATGAAGAATGGTGGTGCGGCACATCATACAATGAAAGCGCTGCGGATTATTGGAATCACGTAAAATGCGTCGCTCCTTGGAGAAGGGGCAGGCCGAAGGCCAGAGATAGACTGCCTCGAAGAGGCAGATTTCTGCAGAACGGTCAGTAGGTTGCTTGAGGATCACTGAAAAACGATTCACGCAGATGGGACGCTGACAACTACGCAGAGTTGTGTCTCTGCGGGGCACTCAATCCGGCGCCTTTGGCGCGACCACTCTCCAGGGGCTGCTCAGCTTGCGAGGATTTCTTTCCTTCGAAATTTGAAAGCAGGGAGGAGTGGCTAGGGATTAGGGATTGGGGATTAGGAGTGACTGGTGACTGGGATTCTCCGGCATCGTCATCCCGAGCGTAGCCGAGGGATCTCTACTGTCCTGCGGGAATCAGCGTGTATGCGCCGAGGAAAAACGTTGTCTTGGTGCTGTCTCACATCAGGCAATGAGCGTTCTGCCATAGAGATTTCTCGGCTACGCTCGAAATGACGACGGCGCGAAGCGCTATCTAAAACTCTGCGGCGCTTCTATATTTTTATGCGCCGCACCTTCCCCGCTGAACCTGTAGAACCTGTAGAACATGTTGAACCGGTGAAACCTAACGCCAGTGGGTTGCTTGGGGATAGCCGAAAAACGATTCACGCAGATGGGACGCTGACAGCTACGTAGAGTTGTGCCCCTGCGGGGCACTCTATCCGGCGCCTTTGGCGCGACCCCTCTCCAGGGGTCTGCTCAGCTCGCGAGGATTTCCTAGTCCCTAGCTACTAGTCACCAGTCCCTAATTTTTTCCATTCATCACCATCACGTCTCCCGCTTCAAGCACGGTATCTCCTTTCGGGATGATGACTTCTCCCTGCCTTAGGATGAGGACGACAAGATGACCGTGGGGGAGGCGGAGAGAGGAGAGGCTCTTCTGGTAATAGCGGCTCTTCTTCGTGACATGGATCTCCGAGAGGGCAAGACCTGTGACAGGAGCGACGCTCAAAGCGGAAAGGACGAGCGTATCTCCGGCAGAGAGCCTCGTGTCGCCATTCGGGATGATCTTCTCGGCGCCGCGGGAAAGAAGGATGGCGAGCGTCTCAGGAGGGAATGCGATCTCCGAGAGTGCCTTTCCGCACCACGCATGCCTCGCGGGCAGGGTGAACTGGATGAATTGTACCGGCATCTCTTCCGTGTAGTCGGTGAAGGACTTCATGACATCGCTCTCATGATCGATCATAGAGAGCTTCTTCGCTGCGAGCGGCAGAAGCGCGCCCTGAAAGAGGATGGAAAGAAGAACGATGAAGAAGGTGACATGGAAGACGATGTCATTCACCGGCGCCTGCGTATAAGCGACGATGGCAAAGACGATGGCAGAGGCGCCGCGAAGACCTGCGAAGGAGATCAGAGCGCTTGCGGCAGCGGGCGTTTTGAAAGGGGCAAGGAGAGCGAAGACGCCGAGAGGCCTTGCCACGAAGGTCAGAAAGAGCGCGATGAGGAAAGCAGGCCATGCGATCTCAGGGAGTTTCGATGGCGTGGAGAGAAGCCCCAGCAGGAAGAAGATCATCATGGAGAGGAGATTCGTTGCGCCATTGAAGAAATGAACGATAGAGCGCTTTCCGGGGAAATCGCTGTTTCCTAAAATGATGCCGGCAATATAGGCGGAGAGGTAGCCATTTCCATCCAGCATCGCGGGAGCGGCATAGGCAAAGATAGCGATGGCGGTCAGCAGCACCATGTCGAAGCCGCCCGCGAGATAGTCGGTCTTTTTCAGCGCCCACTTCGAGATGGCTGCGATGCCGAAGCCGAAGGCAAGCCCGAAAACGATCTGCGCTGCGAGAAGCATGAGAGTCCCCCCAAGGTCAGCGGAACCATGCATGAGAGAAATGCAGATGATCGTCATCATGTAAGCGGCGGGATCATTACTGCCGCTCTCTACTTCCAGAAGCGAGGCGGTGTGATACTTAAGATTCAGCCTTTTCGCACGGAGGATGGAGAAGACGGATGCAGCGTCAGTCGAGGCGATGACCGACCCCATGAGGAAGCTCAGGAGCCATGGTTCGCCTAGGATGAAGTGGATGAATCCGCCTGTCAAAAGGGCTGTCACGACGACACCCGCACTCGAAAGCACGATCGCAGGGGCGGCGACAGGCTTTGCCATAGACCAGTTCGTCCCGAAGCCCCCGTAGAACATGATGAAGATGAGTGCGGTCGAGCAGATCTCTTCAGCAAAGTTGTAGTTTTCAAAAGCAATATTGACGGGGCCATCCGAGCCGAAAAACATACCGAGCAGGATAAAGGCGAGAAGCACAGGGATGCCGAGCTTGTCCGAGACACGGTTCAAAAATACACAGGCAAAGATCACAATGGCCGTCAAGAGCAGGAAAGAAGTCATAGGCGGTCTCCTTTTACAACAAGTGGGAAAGTAGTTTTCTTTATTGTATCGGAAAGAAAGAGAAAGAACAATGGTGGAAGCCGTTTCATGCGTATTGTCATTTCGAGCGAAGTCGAGAAATCCTCCTTGCAGACCGATAAAGGACGCTCGAAAGTAGAAAGAGGCAGCACACAGGTGTTGTTTTCTCGGGATGACGACACGGGGGAAATCGTATTTTAACAAACGCGCGTCCAACCCCGCCTCGCTGCGCTCGACTGCCCCTTCCAAAGGAAGGGGCGAGAATGGTGAATGACGTTCCATACCACCTAGTCCCTAGTCGCCAGTTAGTCACTCCCTAATCCCTAACTTTCTTTTTTGCGCTATAATAGAGACAGGTGTAAAAACAAAAGGAGGAACCATTATGAAAGCTGATTGTGCAAACTGCCCGCATCATGCCTGCTATACCCGTGGGGCGAATTGTACGGGTGTGAAAGAAGAGGAGATCCGTAAGGCCTATACTGAAGAAGAACGGAAAATCATGGAGGCGGCGGCCTATGTCGAAGGGACATACTACAGCGACATCTGCCGCCTGCAGGAGACCGCTGAATTTGCCAAACAGATGGGCTACAAGAAGCTCGGACTGGCCTTCTGCATCGGTCTTCATGAAGAAGCCAGGTATATCGTGAAATACTTTCGGCAGCAGGGCTTCGAGGTGTACTCTCTCTGCTGCAAGAACTGTTCCTTTGCGAAGAAAAACTTCGGCTTAAAGCAGGTTCATCCGGAAGCGGAGCATGAAGCGATGTGCAATCCGAAGTATCAGGCAAAGTTTTTGGCAGAAAAAGGCGTGGATCTCAATATCATCTGCGGCCTTTGCGTGGGACATGACACGATCTTCACATCGAATGCAGTAGGCCCCGTCACATCTCTTGTCGTGAAAGACAGACTTCTTGCGCACAATCCGCTCGGCGCGATCTACTCGAGATACTGGAGAAAGAAACTGCATATTCAGGACGAGGATGAGATATAATTTGGAGGTTCAGGGTTCAGGGTTCAGGGTTAGTCTCGAGGGCGTGCTGCCCCTTGATGGGGAATGAAATCTTTGCTCGAATTAGGAATTAGGAATGATGGATCAAAAGCGCCGCGGAGTTTTAGAATATACGCTATTCACGCAAGATGAGAAACCTGTGAACCTTCAGAACCTGTTTCAACTATGAAGCTTCATAAATAGGGAATAAGAATAGCCTGCTTTCAAACTTGAAGTATATAGAGCGATGCACTTACTTCGATTTCTCCCTCCTTCCTCTGGAAGGAGGTGGCGCGTAGCGCCGGAGGTTGGCTAAGCTTTTAGGGAAGTACTGCTAAAATGAAACGCGGCGATTCAATCAACGCTTCCCATGCTTTGCGCGACCAACCCCTTGCCCTACGGGCGTTCCCCTTCCAAGGGAAGGGGATAGATGGGCTACTCATCCCGCTTCTCCCTCCTTCCTCTGGAAGGAGGTGGCGCGTAGCGCCGGAGGTTGGCTGAGCTTTTAGGAAAGTACTGCTAAAATGAAACGCGGCGATTCAATCATCACTTCCCGTGCTTTGCGCGACCAACCCCTTGCCCTACGGGCGTTCCCCTTCCAAGGGAAGGGGATAGAAGAAGTGTAACAACGCTCATCGTAAGGAAGCGCCGCGAAGTATAGATGGTGGCAATGTCACTTTCGGGCATTGCCCTATATATATTCGCGGCGAAGCCGCCACCATAAGTTTGAAAGCAGGGATGAGTGGCTAGGGATTAGGAGTGACTGGTGGCTAGGGATTAGGGAAACGCTGATTAAATCGCAGAATCAGATTTCATATGGATTTTTATACATAGCTTCGTCATCATCTTCCTTAAATAGCTCGCTATTCGCGTCAGATGATTCCT
>UQRR01000068.1 GCA_900543455.1 uncultured Dialister sp. | reverse complement strand
CACTCCTATGAGAGCTGCAAGTCCCCCGCGGCAGATGGAACGCGAAAATGAGATGATCGTTATTTCACATCGCCTTTCCTAAGGAAACGCAGATCATTTCGCCAGCTTTTCTCCCGCCGCGATAATGTTTTCGATCACCATGGTCGTAGTGACGCTGCCGACACCGCCCGGAACCGGTGTGATGGCTCCGGCTTTTTCCGCAACGGCTTCATAGTCTACGTCCCCCACGGTCTTTCCATCCACGCGGTTGATCCCGACGTCGATGACTGTCGCGCCTTCTTTCACCATGTCAGCGGTCACATAGTTTGCGTGACCGACGGCTGCGACGAGGATGTCAGCCTCTCTTGTGATGGAGGTGATGTCCTTCGTATGAGAATGGCAGATGGTGACGGTCGCATTCTTCGAAAGGAGCATCAGAGAGACCGGCTTTCCGATGACATTGCTGCGTCCGATGATGACGGCTTTCTTCCCATCGATCGGGATCTGGTAGTGATCCAGAATCGCCATGACGGCGCGCGGCGTGCAGCCGAAGAGGCCTGCCTTCCCCGCAGTCAGACGGCCTGCATTCGTCTCACTAAGGCCGTCGACATCCTTATCCGGATTCATGAGGGCGATCATCTTCTCTTCGCTGATGCCTTTCGGGAGCGGCATCATCATGAGAATGCCGGTGATTTCCTGATCCTCACTGAGATCTGTCACAAGAGAGCCCAGCTCTTCTTCTGTCACGTCATCGGAGGCGCGGAAGATTTCTGCATCAATGCCATAGCCTTTGGCGACCTTCTGCATAAAAGACGCATACATGGCAGACGGCTTGGAGGACCCGGCCAGAATGATGGCGAGTTTCGGTTCATAGTGCTTCTCGCGCAGATGAGCAAGACGCAGGGCGAGCTTCTCTTTCAGAGCAGCCGCCGTTTCTTTTCCATCTAGGATCATTGCCATCAGAAGAGCCCCGTGATATTTCCTTCCTCATCCACATCGATCTTTTCCGCAGCCGGACGACGGGGAAGACCCGGCATGGTCATGACCTTGCCGGTCAGGATGACTACAAAGCCAGCGCCTGCAGCAATGCGTGCTTCTCTGACATGAAGCGTGAAGCCCTCCGGTGCACCGAGCTTGGTCGGATCATCGCTGAAGGAAGCCGGGGTCTTGGCGATGCAGACCGGGACATGGGCAAATCCCATCTCTTCGATGTGCTTCAGTTCCTTGGCAGCCGCCGGATCGTAAGCGACATCCGCTGCGCCGTAGATCTCTTTCGCAATGGTTTCGATCTTGTCTTTCAGGCTGCCGTCCAGATCGTAGAGGGTGTGATAGTTGGAGCCCTGTTCGATGGCAGAGAGGACTTTTTCTCCCAGCTCCAGGCCGCCTTTGCCGCCTTCTGTGAATACATTGGACTCTGCCACGGCGACGCCGACTTCCTGGCAGGCATCTTCGATGACTTTCTTTTCTTCTGCGGTATCAGAGGGGAACATGTTCAGCGCAACAACGATAGGCAGGCCAAATTTCTTCAAGTTGGAAATATGACGCAGGAGGTTCGGCAGGCCTCTCTTGACTGCTTCCGGATCGGATTCTGTGAGTTCATTCTTCGCTTTGCCGCCATTCATCTTGAGCGCACGGATGGTCGCAACGAGGACAGCTGCGTCCGGCTTCAGACCGGCGAAACGGCACTTGATGTCAAGGAACTTTTCAGCGCCGAGATCGGCACCGAAGCCTGCTTCCGTGATGACATAGTCTGCGAGGTGCAGCGCCGTCTTCGTCGCAAGGACAGAGTTGCAGCCATGCGCGATATTGGCAAACGGGCCGCCGTGGATGAAGGCCGGGACATGCTCAAGCGTCTGCACAAGGTTCGGCTTCAGCGCATCCTTCATAAGAGCTGCCATCGCGCCTTCCGCATGGATGTCGCCCGCCGTGACAGGCGCATTGTCATAGGTGTAGCCGACGATGATCTTGGAGAAGCGTTCCTTCATGTCGCTGATCGAATGAGCCAGACAGAGGATCGCCATGACCTCCGATGCAACAGTGATATCGAAACCGCTTTCTCTCGGTACGCCATTCGGGTGACCGCCAAGACCGACGACGATGTGACGGAGCACGCGGTCATTCATATCCATGACACGGTTCCATACGACGCGGCGCGGATCGATGCCGAGTACGTTCCCCTGCTGGATGTGGTTGTCCACCATGGCAGCGAGAAGATTGTGTGCAGCGGTGATCGCATGGAGATCGCCCGTGAAATGAAGATTGATATCTTCCATCGGGACGACCTGCGAATAGCCGCCGCCTGCTGCGCCGCCCTTGATGCCCATACAAGGACCAAGGGATGGTTCACGAAGGCAGATCATCGTCTTCTTGCCGAGCTGAGAAAGAGCCTGCCCGAGACCGACGGTGGTCGTAGTCTTGCCTTCACCAGCCGGTGTCGGAGAGATCGCCGTCACAAGGATGAGCTTGCCATTCGGTTTCTCTTCCAGCTCTCTGGTGAATTTCAGAGAGACCTTCGCTTTGTAATGGCCGTAGTTTTCCAGTTCCGTTGCCGGGATGCCGATGCTTTCACCGATTTCAGTGATCGGCTTCATTTCAGCTTTCTGTGCAATTTCGATATCGCTTAACATGTGGATCTCCTTTCAAAAAACGACATGCTCTCACAATGGATTTCCATTTCATTATAGCATAGGTGGGTGGGGCGTGTGCCGGGGGATGGCAGCACTGATTTTTTCTAAACAAAAACCGTCTGAGCAGAAGTTCTGCCCAGACGGTCGGCGTTTCAGATAGTACAGTACCCGTGGTCATTTCCACTTTACTCCGTCAGCCCTGTCCCATCTCCATGTTGTAACCCTAGCCTACCATGGCTTCCTAGCTATGTCAATGGTACATTTTAGGGAAACACGGATGTAAAAAGGCGTTCCTCACAAAGATATTGAGTCATCAGTCACTAGTATAGCGATTTGTTAACTTCTGGACTTAGTGAGAAGTGAAAAGTGCTGGAAGTGGCACACCATTCATATAGTGCCCCAATACCCTATCATTATATAAAACAGTTTGCCTATCATTTATATAAAACTCCGCGGCGCTTCCTCATTTTATGCGCCGTACCTTCACTCCTCACTCCTCACTCCTAACTCCTCACTTGATTTGGAAGTTTCCTTAAATGCCAGTGATTTAGGGAAACGCAATACGAGTCAGTAGATCCCTCATTCACTGCAATGCACCCACACGGTATCTCCTTTCTTCACATAGATGCCTGCGCCGGGGCTCTGCTTATCCACGAAGCCGCTTCCTTCCGGCGCAAAGCCAAGACCTGCTTTGGTGAGCCATTCCCCTGTGTCTCGCATGGACCAGCCATAAAAGCTGGGCAGAGGGAATTCCCGCTCCGCTTCGGAGGGCAGCTTCGGCTTATTCGTCTCAATGGATGGGGTGACAGGTTTAGCATGGTTCTCACTGTCTTCGATCGTCGGGACAGCCAGGTAGCGCATGATCTGTGTCATGGCTTCTTTGAAAACCGGAGCCGCGACTTGCCCGCCATAGTACGTACCCGTCGGCGTATCCAAGACAACGAGACAGATGGCCCTCGGATCCTCCGTCGGGCCGAAGCCGCAGAAGGAGGCGATGTACTGGTTCTTGAGATAACCGCCGTGCTCTGCATCGATCTTTTGCGCGGTGCCTGTCTTGCCTGCCATATGATAGCCCGGTACCTGGGCATTGCTGCCGCCGCCCTCGGAGACCTCCTTCTCCATCATGTCCTTTACTTCAGCGGCGACCGCTTCCGTGATCGGCTGTCCGATCACTTCCTTTTCCGTGACTTTATAGTCACTGCCGTCGGCATTTTTGATCGAAGCGATGATATGGGGCTTCACCATCTTTCCGCCATTGGCAAGGGCGCTGTAGGCCTGCACCATCTGAAGCGGCGTGACTGCGATGCCCTGCCCGATGGACATGGTCGCAACGTCAATAGGCCGCATGTTTTTCGGCTCAAAGAGAAGTCCCACGCCTTCTCCCGGTAGCTCGATACCCGTCGACCGTCCGAATCCGAATCGCTTCGCATAGTCGGTCATCGTCTCACCGCCGGTCAAAAGACCGACATGTGCAAAGCCCGTATTGATCGACCACTTGATGATATCGACGAGACGCACGTCACCGTAAGATTCTTCATTCCAGTTCTTGATGGGATGACCGGATGCCCAGACCACGCCCGGGTCATGCCAGACGCGCTTCGTATCGTAGGTCCCGGCCGAGAGTGCCGTCGCCGCGATGATCGGCTTGAAGGTAGAGCCCGGTTCATAAATATCGACAACGGCACGGTTCTTGAACTGCCGCTCATCCGCTTTTTCGAAATGATTCGGATCATAGGACGGCTGATTTCCCAATGCCAGGATCTCTCCTGTCTTCGGATCCATGACGATGATAATGCCGCCTGTCGCATGGGTCGTCTTCATCGCACGGTCAAGCGCACGCTCCGCATAAAACTGAATATTCTGATCAATGGTCAGGTACACAGAGCGTTCCTTCTCCGCCTTGAATGGAGTAAGTACTGACTTCAGGATCGGATTTCCCCTGGCATCCGTCAAGATCTGCTGCTTATTCGAGCCGCCGCGGATGAGACTGTCAAGCGACATCTCAAGACCGTCGAGCCCCTTGTCATCCATCCCGACAAAGCCGAGAACATTCGCCGCCATGGAGCCATTCGGATAGAAACGACGGCTTTCATCCACGAAACTGAGGCCTTCCCATTTTCTTTCCCTGATGAGATCCTTTACCTTGTCCGAGTCTTCCGGATCCATCGTGCGCTCCAGCCATACGAAGCTCGTATCTCGCGAGAGTCGTTCCTCGATGTCTTTCTCTTTTTTGTGCAGAATCGGTGCCAGCGCCTTAGCCGCTTCTTTGGGAGAGACATTTAGCATTCCCGGATCGCCATAAAGAGACTTCACCATGATGGAAAAAGCCATTTCTTTCCCATTCCTGTCATAGATCGTACCGCGCGGTGAGTAGAGCGTCTGGCTCCCCTCCGTCTGATTCATCGCCATCTCTTCATAGCGGCTGCCTTCGATGACCTGCACCCAGAAAAGACGCAGCACAAGAAGAGCCACCAAAACACTGATGGCTTTCGAGATGTTGACGCTTCTCATGCGCATTTTATTTCTGGGCTGTTCCTGGTTCATGCGAGCTCCTTTCGTGAAATGGGATGAATGGGGTCAATGGGTTCTACGGGTTCAAGAGGTTCAAAGGGGTTGGTGCGGCGCATAAAAATCAGAAGCGCCGCGGAGTATAAATAGGGCGATGCCCGAAAAGTTCCTGGAGAGCAGGTTTCCCGTTTGGGCTTTCCTATCACCGACCGATGAACCGCGAATGACAAAGATTTCTCGGCAACTCTTTCAATGACGATGCGAGAGAGTCTGATATCTACCCGTCTCCCAATCCCCAGCCACTAGTCACTAGTCACCAGTCCCTTCTAATCCCTATGTCTTTTCGCAAATCGCAGTGCCGCCTCGTGAAGCGCTTCTTCCGTATTATCCAGATCGCCATTCTGCACGCGGAAAAGCAGATTATTCATGCCCTCTGCGACATGCGGAGCAAGAATAGCGGGTACATCCTTCGGATAGTGCAGCTCCTTGCTGGTAACAGGCATACGCCGCGAGAGCTCTGCCATATAGTTGCCGAATGCCTCATGACCTTCTGTCGCGGAAAGAGGTCGTCCGCAGCCAATGATGTCCGCCTTGCAAAGGTCTTTGAGATGGAGAAAGCTCTCCGCCATCGCTTCAGAAGAAGAGAATACATGGTCTCTTGCGAGCTGGCGTACCCATTTCTCCGCATCCGCTTCCGGTGAATTAGCGAAAAAATGAAAACGCATATGATTCTCCACCAGCCAGACCACCTCTTCCGTAAAAGCAGGAGACCGGCGATAGCGCGTAAGGATATCCCGTGCCATCTCTGCCCCCTTCTTATCATGGCCATAGTCCGTGAGCCGGCCTTTCCGTATCGCGCGGATCCCCGGCATCCCCTTGGCTACATCATGAAGCAGCGCTGCCCAGCGTAAAAGCAGCTCCGGGCTCACCGCCTCAAGCACTGCAAGTGTATGATACCATGCATCATACTTATGAAATTCCTTTTGCTGCGGCAGCCCCACCAGATGAGAAAGCTCAGGCAGGATGGGGACTTGCGTATATCCTCCCTTTTCCTTGATGCGGCAGGAGCAGCGAGCGAGGCCGCTTCGTACCAGAAGATCCATGCCGCGCGCAGCATGCTTCGAAACGAGCAGCCGGTCCACCTCCTGGCGCACACGCTCAAGCGACAGCCCCGAGACCCGCGGGAAAGCACTCTCCATCCCCTCTACCAGCGAGCTATCCGCCATAAAGTCGAGCTGAGCGACAAACCGGCAGGCGCGGAATAGGCGCAGCGCATCTTCCGAAAAACGCTCTCCTGCATCCCCTACCGTCCGCAGACGCTTCCTCTCTATATCCGAAAGTCCGCCGAACTCGTCATAAAGGCGGCCTCTGCGATCCATTGCCATGGCGTTCACCGTGAAATCGCGGCGCATCAGATCCTCTTTCAGCGTCTTTGCAAAAGACACCTCACTCGGCCGATGGGCATCACTTCCATACCTCTCGCTGCGGAATGTCGTCACTTCGTAATTTTCACCGCCAAGGACAATGATGACCGTCCCGAACCGGCGTCCGCCGCCATCGATCGCTTTCCAACCACGCAAAGCAGCGATAGAGAGCATTTCCTCCGGACGCGCCGACGTGGTGATGTCCCAGTCATGCGGTACCTTTCCCATCGCAAGATCGCGGACGCACCCGCCCACGATATAGCCCTCTTCCCCTGCTTCTTCCAGTGCTGCGAGGATCTGCCGGGCCCCCTCATTTATAGCGCGCCCCCGCTCATCACAAGAGCAGGAAGCAAAAGAGCTCTTCGTAAAACAGGAAGAAATCCGATGCAAGAGTCCCACATGTTTCACCTCCTCTTTCGTATCATCGATTGTATTATATACTCTATCAGAAAGAAGGGAAAGGGAGCAAGCCCCGCTCATGGCGTTGCGCCCTCGTTCTTCCCGAGTCAAGGACGCACGCTCCCTCAGTCAGAAGAGACCGAAGAAAATCCACGGGAATCTCTCTCTTTTCTCCCATCAGCCCCAGTCAAAAAAGGATGCCTTTCGGCATCCTTTTATTCATCCCTGTTGGGATGTTTCTTTTTATACATCCGATGCGACACGCAGCCGCCGATCAGCAGAAGGAACAGCAGTATGAAACGCGTGCTGTGCTCCTGAAAATAAATGAGATCATGTCCCAAGACCACCTCGATCACGACCGAGGGGATCTTTCCGATGAGCGTCGCCTTGAAATGCTCCTTCGATGACAGCTTCGACACCACCGCGACCGCTGTAAAAAGGATATTCGGCGAATAGGGGATCGCCCGCGTAAGTATCATATGCTTCACGCTGCTGTACTTATCGAGCTTCTCAAGCATATGCCGCTTCTCGATGAAGCTTCTCGCTTCCTGCCTAAAGAAGATACGCCCGATATGAAAACTCAGCTCGATTCCCAAGACTTCCCCCAGCCAGGAGATCACCAGTCCCGGAATCAGACCAAAAAGAGCTCCGTTCACTGTAAGAAAGGGGATCGTCGGGATCCCGAAGACATTACAGAAAATCAAAAGCCCAATACTCACCGCAAAGGCTCCATAGCCAAAAGAGGAGATATAATCACCTAAGCCATCAATATCCCCCGCCAGTGTCAGCTGAATCGTCTGGTCATAAAATTCCGGGTAGTACGTCTTCATCACGAATACAGAGACCGCGGCCGCAATGACCAGGATCAGTACCCCGATGAATTTCTTATATTCATCTACCATGCTCTACCCTTTGGCCACCCATAGTTTCATAGGCATCACGGCAGGGCAGCGTTGCAGCGATACATATAGTAAGATCTCTAAAAATAATTTTTACAATTTGTCGTATACATTATAATACATCGCACGGAAATATGCCAATGTAGATCGCAAACTATAATGAGCCCAATGTCAAGAACGCTGAAAAAATTTTTAAGCGTGTTTTTGAATAAAGGTATAAATGGTGTTGTTTCTGGGCTTGATTGATTTACCTCATACTCATATCCGGATGGTCTTTCGGGAAGGTGTCAAACATGGGCTGCAAGCCTTCCATAGTGGCTCCGGAGGCTGCACCGGACAGGATGCTGTTCAAAGAGTCTTTCCCCTTGGCAATGGTTTCATAGACTTCTGTGCCATAGAGTGCTTTTAGCTGTTTATCTCTAGCATTGGAAACCTTCTTTGCATAATCAATGGTATCTGCTAGTATATCAGCAATTCCACCATTAGCAGAGACAGTGAGTCCACTCTTCTTGTATTCGTGCTTTTCATCACTGTGATATACATTGTCTTTGCTGGTGATGGTGACATTATTTCGTCAAGATATTACGGATACAATCCCAGTTCCTTTAGTTCTTGAATTCTAGGTTGTGCTTTTTCTTGCAACTTAATGTAGGCCTTTCGTTCTTCTGGTGTTAATTCAGCTGCGGAATAAGCCTGGGTAAATTGTTTTCCATACTTTTCATACTTTGCTATCGATTCATCCAAATCTTGGGAATCCTTGTCCGGAATATTCTCATTCCGTAGCAAAGTAATATGAAATGGATCTGCCTGTATTATCCAAAATCCATCTCGACCGAGCACGTATAATACCTTATATTGGTAAAACCATCCCATTTCCATTTCATAATCATAGACATTACTATCTAAGTGTGTTGCTATAAAATCAGATCTTGTCTCTGATTGCTCCTCCGGTTGAACATCTTCCAAAAACCACATAGAAGGATTATACGGTTTATAATAATATCTAATTCCTATTCGAAGCTGGGGCCCAAATGCAATAATTGTATTAATATAACTTCCCATTGGATATTTAAAATCAATAAGTGCCCTGGCTGCACCGAATATGGCATGATATCCAAAAATAACCATAAGTAGCCATATAATTACCTTTTTCGGAGTTAATTTTTTCATCATTTTGGCTCCTTCCTATATATGACCCTTTATAGAAGCAATCCAATTAATGAGAAGAGATAGATACATTGCCCTGCAAGCTGCCTACGGTCGACGCTTTCTGTAAGGTATCTGCTTCTTGGTACTGGTCGTTTCTCTTTTCTTTGCCGATGGTAAAGCCCAGTCCGCTTCCCATGAGGCCGCTCTTTTTTACTTGCTTGTCGTAGGTGTGTTGTTCTTTCTCTTCTGCGCTTTCGATGGTGGTGTCTTTGCCGGAAGTCATGGTCACATCATGGGCTCCTACGATGGTAGAGCCTTTGATGGTGATATTGGCTCCTGCTTCCTTCTGTACGGTATCACCGGAGAGTAAGCTGCCGGTGGCTGTTTTGCTTTCGTTGTGGCTCTTGATGGTGGTGGTCTTATGGGAGAGAAGGCCGTGCTCCTTGTATTTCAGGCCGTAGTCATCTTTGGTTTCGTTGTAGCCATTTTCAAGGTTCACGTCACCCTTGGCGGCAACCATTATTTGACCGTTTTCTGAAAGGACTGTCGTATTTCTGGCACTCAAATTCTCACCCGCCGCGAGGATGATGGTTTTCCCGGCCGCGAGTGTGTTTGTCGTCTCTGTTTTTCTATAGGTGCGGATATAGTTGTCACTATTCTCAGTCATATCTTTCTTGGCTTCCAGACTATCCGTATCCATAATGAGATTGTGCCCAGCAGAGAAGATCATAGAGCCATTTTCGCCGAGTGCTGCTAGCGTAGCACCAGTCATGGTGATGTCTTGTCCTGCTTGCATCAGGAGTACACCTTCTTTTCCTTAGCCACCGTGGTATTTCTCGCTTTATCTTATTTCACTGGTTCGACATTGATATAATATTTTAGCCGGCCATCTTCCGTATACTTCTCCTTTGTTCCATAATTCTCTAAGTTAAAGGTAATTTCTAATATATATCCATTTTTTGACCACGTATAAGTTTGAGACATAAGTACATTTGTATCATGTCGATGATACTCACTCATACCTTCATTTTTCCAACCATCCTTTTCTAACTGCTTACTATAATACTCCAAAATATTATCCCTATTAGCATAACTTGCAAACTGCTTCATCAAATGATAATTTTGCGGTGTACGCCAAATAACATCTAGTTGTTTATCCAAAGATTCTTGCGTGTTTAATTCATGAATAGCGACTACTTGCGGTTGAAGTTCTGCTGCCGTTTCTTTGATTCCTATACTATCCATAAAATTAAACAAAACGTATGGAACGACCAAGAAAATCCCCCAAGAAACTAAATTTTGGACAATGCTATTTTTCTTCAACTTAAAAATTAAATCCCACATCCTTTTTCCACACACAGACTTTTCTTTCCGGGGATCAATAACACATAGCAAAAGAGAAATAAGTGATTTTATCATTTTACTTTTTCTCCTTCAATAAATATCTTATCAAGGCAGGAACACGTTCTTCCGATGTTTCCTCTGCTACATCCCATCCACCTCCTACTTGAGGAGTTCCAACACCATACTTAAAAACTAATACTTCTCCCGCATATTTACCACTAGTTGGAGTGGAGATACCTCCGCCTATACCTGCGTAAGCGGTACCACCTATACTTCCTCCCGATAGAATATCAGAACGTGTTTTTTTGTTATCCAAATCAATACTAGAAGAACTGGTTTTCAAAGCAATACCAGCCGCCTCTCCCCCTAACCGCAAACTCATATGTAAATCATCAGACTTTGTAAATCCATTTGTTACATAGAATTTATCAGATGCCTTATCATATAAATATCCTTGTTCTACAGGTCCAGCACTATACTGAATAAGAAATATATCAAAGTTGTTTTGATTTCTATTTGCAATAACATGTACCGGCCTCAAGGTGATTTCGTTATTAACTTTACCATCAGTTATTTTAGAATTTACCATTTCATGATACTTTTTAAGAAATGAATCAACACTTTCTTTCGTATAATGCTTTTGTAGAACCGCTGTAACTCCTGCAAGGGCAATTACATTCCCTGCTTTTATTTGCGAATCACTTGCCGCCCCCTCAGGATCCCCTTGGTTTGCAGTTTGATAAACCAATTCGTATAATTTGCTCAATTCATCTGCAGTGATTTCTCGTCCATCTTTTCTGATAAGTATTTCTTTCAATAAGCTCTCTGTTTCGGATAATTCAAATCCCAAATAATTCCATTTTGATGCACCTAAAGATACACCAGCACCCGTCAATACATCTTTCGATAAATTTCCAATTGCCGCGCCTACGCCAGCACTAAGCCACTGTACTGTATCTGGATGTTTTTGTACCCATTCTTTGCCTTTGGTTTTGGTCAGATACCCCATAACATATTCATTTACGCCACCTGACAATGCACCGGAAGCCGCACTTCCACCTGCCATGTCTCCCATGAGCGCCCCGAAAACGCCGTGGAGGAGCATCTTTTCCGTAGATCCATCTTTCCAGCCTTTGCTTTCGGCATATGTATGGATTGCCTGATTGCCGTACTTTTCCAGCATGCCTACCAGTTCTTGTTTCTCTTCTACCTTGGTCTTATCAAAGATTTCCTGTAGCTGGTTCAAGCTATTCTTGGTATCTCGATTGAGACTTGCAATGTCCTGTTTCTGCTTTTCTTTATTCGTGATATGAATAGTTCCTTCTGCCACTGCCGATTTCGTTGTACTATCATCGTTATCTTTTACCGTAGGTGTCAGATTGGGAGTCAGTCCTCTCTGGTTCAGCTCGCTACTCTTGTCATTTGGGAAATAGGATACGCCTATACCGCCTGCTTTATAATCCGCTTTGTTTTCCTTATCTTCCCAGCTCAAAGTGCCAGTAGTCAGAGTATTTTTATCCTTGCTTGCAGCACTATCAATCACTCC
>UQRR01000067.1 GCA_900543455.1 uncultured Dialister sp. | reverse complement strand
CCCGGAACAGTTCCCGATTACCGAGAACAAACGGATTCAGAAATACAAAGCGAAATTTGCGGCATAACAAAATGCCGTAAATCCCATGCTGATGCTAAAACACCAACATGGAATTTACGGCTATAATTTTTAGATATTTGCCATGTCTACCTTGACAGGGGCTGATCACTTTCGCAGAGCGGCTTCGCTCATCCCACTAACAACTCATCAGAGAGACTGCTTTATGCTTTGGCAGCCAGTTTTTCTACCATTTCACGCAGTTCCTGGATTTCTTTATCCTGAGCTTCTACCTTCTCCTGAAGTGCTTTGACATCCGCGCTTTCAGCCTTTACCGCTTTCGCTCCACGCTGTCCTACTTTGAAGGAAATGCCGGCATTCACCATGTTTTCGCCAGAGCCGAAGCTGCCTGCCATGTTCAGCATGACATCTTCATTCGGACGGTAGAAAGCACCAACAGCCATGGCATTTTCACTGCCGTAATTGCCTACGCCGGCAGCGACACTCCATTTCTCCGAAGCATCGTAATCAAGCGGATGCAGAGCTGCCAGAGCCGCCGCATTCGCGCCCACCTTATCAATACGGCCATCCAGACGCTGAATACCAGCTGCATTCTGCTGGATACCAGCCGCATTGTTGTTGATCGCCGTTTCTACATCGCCGATCTGTCCGACACTCAGGGACTTGGCAGAAATGGCACCCACGTTCTTCATATCATTTCCATGTGCATCATAGGTACCATCTTTATCATAGGACGCCAAAACCTTGGTGGCCCCGCCATTCGCATAATCTTTGCTCTGAATGGTGAAGGACCCGTCATCCCCCTGCAGGAAGGAAGTGGCCGATTTCCCATTCTGCGCATCGATATCCATGCGAGAAGTATCCCCTGCTGCTTTTGCCATCACCTTTTTCGCCTGTTCAGCTGTCAGCGTGTTGCCGTCGTTATCCGTTAACGCCCCCGTGAAATCACCGCGCAGCTGGACATTCCCTTCTTTCGTGGGATCTACGGATACCTTCGCCGCATTGAGCTTCGACTGAGCCGCCGTGCTTAATGTAGCATCATCCTTTACAGCCACGCTGTCTGCCGTAACAGTCGCCCCCGTATCGACTTTCATAGAGGACTTATCTTTCAGCGTAATGGTCTTCGCTGTCACATTCGAGCCGGCTTCCGCTACCAGACTGCCATCTCTTTCAGGTAATGTGACTGTTTTTAGATTGCCGTCGCTATCTGCTACCGAAATAGTCCCTGACTGGCTGGAAAGCTCTACCTCTTTCAGATTCAAGGTAGCTCCATCCGATACGGAAATCTTCGCATCTCCCGCAAGCGACTGATTGATATTCATGGTACCTTCTTTGACATTGAGATCCCCATGATATCCGCTCATACTGCCATTGACAGTCAGCGTGCCAAGTCCCTGTTTATTGATGGTATTTTCTCCGTATCCCGGATTGCTGCCACGGATCGCGCTCGCGATGGAGTCGGTATTCGCATCCGTTTCTCCATCTTTCCCGATCTTTAGTGTCACCCCGTCAGCGACATTGAAATTCGCCTCTCCGCCACGATCCATGTACATGAAGCCGCCACCTGTCTTGGCGTAGCTGCCATAGGTGTCGCTATAGACATCGACACCAGATGCTTTATTTCCTGCATACGTCGTATCTTTGGTCACATTGAAAGTCGCAGTCGCTTGCAATACTCTCTTTTGTCCATCATGGTTGGCTGTATTGGATGTAGAGTCCAAATAAATGGCACCACCAACACCCTGTGCATGGTCTCCGCCACTTGCTACATTATCATCGAATGCTACATCATTGAAAGTGACATTTGTCCCCTTGATCATCACTGCACCAGCTTTTGATGTGGAGTAAATGCTGGCAGAAGTACCTGTACTTTCAACTTTATTCCCAGTAAAAGAGGAATCCGTAATGGTCACGGTATTCGGCGTCTCTACTTCATAGCTAGTTGGACTAAATTTTACGCTGGAATTGAAGTAGACCACCCCATTCGGTCCATCCGTTTTAAGCTGATTGTTCTCAAATGCTGTATTTTTTATATCTGCATTTCCGAAGAAGAAATGTCCGTAGTATTGGCCTGCTGTGCCAGTTGTATTGCTTGTCTGAATGTCGGTTGTAGCTGCACCCTCATGAATGGCATTGCCGCTTACCAGCTTCCCATTCTCAATGGAAACCGGCGCCATATCGTATTCATACAGACTATCCTGCGCCGATGTTACCCCCCCCCGCAGAACAAATGATCGCAGCTGCGATATTCGCCATCAGGATCTTTTTCATGCATTTTTTCATAAAAATAATCTCCTTTCAGGAAGAAAAAACAACTCACAAGCCCATGATTGTATAAAATGCATTCATGATGCATTTTAACTCCATTTCTATTTTTAATATTACACCGTGCTAAAGGTAAAAGCAATATAAGTTTTTTCTATACCCAAAATAAGTTTGCTATTGAGCCTCATTAAAAGAACATCTCCCCATCTCATTCCTGCTCATATAGAGCCATCAAAACAAGGAAGGGGGCATTGCGAGATCAACATACCATGCGGGAAGTTTGAAAACAGGAAGAACATTCTACCCTTTATGTGAATCCTCATAGGTTAAAGCAGGTTCTGAAAGTTAAGGAAACGCTGATTCAATCGCAGAGTCCGAATTAGCATGTATTTTCATACAATGCTTCGTCATAACCCTCCTTAAATAGCTTGGCTTATTCCTCGCCTTGCATGAAAATACAAGAGCCAAGTCGGACAACGATTTAATCAGTGTTTCCTTAAAAAGGTTCACAGGGTTCCCATCTTTTGTGAATACCATATATTCAAAACTCCGCGGCGCTTAGATCCTTCGACTCAGTTCTCATATTTTCAGATAAGCTATTTTTTAACATACAAAGTTTTTCTCCGCTCAGGATGACGAAATGCGCCGCACCGCCCACTGACCCCATAGAATCCATAGAAACCCGCTCCCCCTCTTTCATCCCCAATCAAGGGGGCACGCCCCAAAGGTCACCCCTATTTCCACAGCTAAAAAGAGCCGGATCTCTCCAGCTCTTTTTTATATATGAAAGTCGTATTCCTTCGGGAAATCAAACATCCCCGGATACATGCGCTCCGCCATATAGCCGATCGCATCGATGGTGCGCGTCTGCGGGCCATACACATATTTCAGCGGTATGCCATAGAGACGGTTATTTTTTATGAAATTCAGATTCCGGAAAGCCGGCCTATTTCGGAGCCATGCTAGCTCCTTCTCCTCATCGCGATACACGACAAGAAAGACGACATCCGGGTCCAGCTTCATCATCATCTCATCACTGACCGCCGCCGTGGTATCCGGGACGATGCCGCCGATAGAGGCCGCCATATCCCCTGCGATCTTCTTTCGCCCGTAGGACGCGAGGATGCTCATGCGGTCCAAGATCATGACTTTCGGTTTCTTATGAGATGCCACGGTTTCCGCGATATCGTGAATGCGGTTTTCCGTCGCACTCACGATTTTCTCTGCCGTTTCCTCTTTGTGAAAAATGATCCCCAGATCACGAATGAATTTCATTTCCTTCTCTACGGTTTCCACCTGATTCAGCTTGCCCGGCGATGTGGTATTCAGCGGCACCATGGTGAGGATGCCCTTGCTGTTCCAGTAGTCCGTACTGCCAAGACGGGTTTTCGAGAAGAATTGCTGCTCTGCGATGATCATATCAGGATGCATCTCCAGGAAATGCTCCGCCTGGATCGTGCTGCGATCGATGCGGGGCAGCCGCTGAAAGGCCTTTTCATTCGATGCCTTGATGCCATACCACTGACTGTTCTGTCCATCATCTGCCGCGAGGATGGCCTCTTCGATACCAAGATCCAGTAGCGTCTCCGTTTCATTCGCACCGATGACGATCACGCGCTGCGGCACATCAGACAAGTACTCCCGATTCACCCCCGTCTCATAGTAGTTCTCTACCTTGATATTCTCCACAAAGGGGCGCGAATATTCCTCGGCAGGAGGAGACTTCTGCAACTGACAGCCTGATAGGCAGAGCGGCAGAAGGAGCGAGAGAAGCCAAGCCTTCTTCATCTTCTCACCTGCTTTCTGGATATCAGCATCCACAGGAAAAAGGGCGAGCCTGCCAGTGCGGCCATGACGCCCACAGGCAGCTCCAGTCCGGAGATCGCATTTCTTCCCAGAATATCCGCCCAGCAGAGAAATGTTCCTCCGGTCAGTGCCGTAAGCGGAAGAAGACGCCCATGGCTGCTCCCCACGAGGAGACGCACACCGTGCGGGATAATGAGCCCGACGAATCCGATCATGCCCGACATGTACACCATCGCTCCGACCAAAAGCGCCATGACGGCAATATACACTTTCCGATATGTCGAAAGTTTCTGCCCCATGGTCAGCGAGAGATCATCCCCCATGAGCATCAGGTCTAGGATACGCCTTTGAGAGAAGAAATAGAAACAGCCCGCCGTCACCAGAAGAGCCAGAATGCCGATCGCCATCCAGGAGTCGGCGCGGATATTCCCCATCATCCAGAACTGGATAGACCGCGTCTTCGACGTATCCGCCACCACAGTGACGAAGAAACTCACAGCAGCCGAGCAGGCGGCATTCAGCGCAAAACCGGCCAGAAGCAGTGTCAGCCCCTCCCCTTTGCCGCTGATCGAAGAAATCAGAAGAATCAGAAGGGAAACAAGTCCGGCGCCGAGGAAAGCCGCGGCGCCGATCCCATCAAAGCTCCCGATCATCCCGATACCGAGAGCGATCGCCAGCACCGCGCCCAAACTTGCACCTGAGGAAATCCCCAATAGATACGGATCGGCCAGCGGATTCTTCATCACGGCCTGCATCACCGCTCCGCAGACGGCGAGCCCCGCCCCGATGAAGAAAGACAGCACCAGATGCGGCAGACGGATGAACTGCAGCACATCCTGCTCGACCATCCCATTTCCTTCCGGTGAAGTGAGCGCCAGATACAGATAGTGACAAGTCTCTGCCGGCGAGAGGGAGATCTCTCCAAACCCCAGCGAGAAGAGCGTCAGGAGCAGGCATAGAAGACTGATGAGCGTCACACGATAAGCCGGCTTCATACGATGGCTCCTCTTTCGAAAATCACAGCCGGTCTTCCATCTTTTCTAGGGAAAACCTCAGCCTTCACATGATACAGCTCCCAGATCCGCTCCTCCGTCAAGACCTCTTCAGGTCTGCCGAAGGCGACCAGCTCTCCATGCTTCATCGCTGCGATCTTGTCACAATACATGGCTGCGATATTCAGGTCGTGAATGGCCGCGAGCACCGTCAAATGACGCGAGCTCACCAGATCCATGATCTGCAGCTGGTAGGTGATATCCAGATGATTCGTCGGTTCATCCAGGATGAGACAGGGCGTCTCCTGCGTGAGAGCCCGCGCGAGCATTACGCGCTGCTGCTCCCCGCCGGAGAGAAAAGAAAAACTCTGCTCCGCTAATGTTTCCACGCCCGTTTCCCTCATCGCCCGATGCGCGATGTCACGGTCTTCCCGATTGTTCCCCTCCGTAATGCCTTTGTAAGGCGTACGCCCCATCAGCACGACTTCTTCGACATCAAAGTCAAAGCCGGCCGCGTGGTGCTGCGCCAGTACCGCGACGCGCTTCGCACTTTCACGATACGGCAGATCCTTCAAAACCGTATCACCGATCCGGATATCCCCGGACCAAGGCGAAAGCAGACGGTAAATGCATTTCAAAAGCGTACTCTTCCCGCACCCATTCGGCCCGATGATGCCCGTCAGCTGTCCGCTTTCGAAGGAAATCGACACATCCTTCAGTACCTGCTTTCCCCCATAACCGGCAGATACATGATTGACTGAAATATTCATGCCCCTTCTCCTCCAAAATGATACGAACGCCGGATAAGCATCCCCAGAAATACAGGCGCACCGATCATAGACAAGCTGACACCCAATGGGATATCCACACCGTGGATCAGTATCCGTCCTAAGATATCTGCCCAGACCGTCATCAGTCCTCCCGAAAGAACGGATACAGGCAGGAGCTTCCTGTGATCCGCCCCCATGACCATCCGGCATCCATGCGGCACCAGAAGACCCACGAAACCGATCAGTCCCGCCTGCGTCACCAGACTTCCCATCAAGAGCGCATTCAGCACCAGGTAAAGACGCCGAAAAGGGAGGAGCTGCCGCCCCAGCGGGACAGCAGTTTCCTCCCCTTCCAGCATCAGATTCAGGATCCTTGTCTGTGTAGAGAAAAACGCGATGAAAAGAAGCACGATGGAAAGCACAGAGAGCGTCGGCAGGAGTTTCGCGAAGGAAACAGATCCCATCAGCCAGTACAGCGTCACATCCATCCCCGTCGCATTGGATCCGATATACACCAGCACACTCGTGATCCCGCCGCAGACCGCCGCCAGCGCCGCGCCAAAGATCAGAAGATAGGACGAATCCCCCGGTGCCACGCGGCCTGCCGCGATGGCGAGAATGAGTGACAACGCCAAGGCACCCAGAAA
The DNA here is from genome assembly GCA_900543455.1 of uncultured Dialister sp. Lineage (GTDB taxonomy): Bacteria > Bacillota > Negativicutes > Veillonellales > Dialisteraceae > Dialister. The sequence goes on along the minus strand of UQRR01000067.1, from coordinate 5,712 downwards.
TGCTCCGCATCCGATCGCAGATACCCCGAAAGCCGCCCCTGCGCCAAAGAAAACAGCAGTTGCTGCCCCGAGCGACGCCCCGGAGGACACACCCATGATGTAAGGGTCCGACATCGGATTCCGAAACATCGCCTGCATCACCATGCCGGACAGCGAAAGCCCCATCCCGACCGCCAGCGCAAGCAGGATGCGCGGGAGCCGAAGATCCCAGACCGCATCCGCCGCGCCCATCGCGATATCCGAAGGAAACGCACTTCCCGAAAGATGCGAAGCAAGGATCGATATGATCCCCGACAAGGACACAGAAAGATACCCGAGCTTCAGTCCGAGGAGACAGGAGAAGAGGAGCAGAACGGTGAGAATGATCGTAAGAATCGCCAGAGGCATCCGGCGGATAGTTCTGCTCATAGGGTTCTCCTTTGGATTAGAAACGGAATTCTGCAGACAGAGTGAATGTTCTTGGCATACCAATTGCAAGGCTGTTACTATTCATTGGGTTCCAATATTTCTTATCGAACAAATTGTAAACCATGGCTTTAAAGGTCACAGGTGTTTCATTCAACTTTGTCGTGTAGTCAGCGCCGACATCAAACAGGAAGAAAGAGGGGACTTTGAGCTTTTCATTCTGAATATAGGAATGCCCCATGTAGCGCGCTCTTGCCATATAATGGATATTCTCGCTCGGCTTGAAAACTACGCCTGCAGTAGCGGACCACTGCGGCACACCATTGACCCATTTGCCATTATTAGCATCCTGGGTAGCCTGTTTCGTATTCAAATAGGTAAACCCGCCCACAATGTCAAATTTGCTTCCTGCAGAACCTGCAAAGGAGTATTCGATCCCCTTGTTCTTCTGCTTACCAAATTCAGCATAGTAGAGTTTTCCGTCTTTCCATACATCACCATAATTTGGTTTTTCAATTTTAAACGCACTTAACGTATGAAGTAAGTTGCCAGACTTGAGTTTAAAGCCAATTTCGTTCTGCTTGTATTTATAAGGATCCAAATATTGCCCTGCGTTTTCATAATACGCATCATACATAGAGCTTACTTTGGTGCTTACCATAGAACCTTCGAAGAAGTTTTCCGTATGAGCCACATATACACTAAAGTTATCTGTTGGTTTATATAAAAAAGCCAATGTTGGACTTACGGCATCATATTTAGCTTCCGGTCCATTGATGCCATTAGAAACACTATGCTTTTTTAACGTCTGTCCATGAAGCCCGCCAATAAACTGGTACTTCCCATTGGCGAAAGAAACGGTATCAGAAAGATGCCAGCCATTAATGGTTACTTCTCTGTATTTCGGACATGGTGCGGCATATGGATTGGTATTTGGCGCAACACCTGCAGATGGATGATTCGTATTCCCCTGTATTGAGTAATAGGGTGTATTTATACCAAAGGCATTTTTCCATTCTCCGCCATAGCTTGTTGCCCAGTTTCTATCTACACTGGCGACATATTCATGTTCACTTGCACCAATTTTAAATTTACCTTTCAAGCCGAGCGCGATGTATTTTCTAGTAACAGCCAGTGGATACACATCCACAGAAACCTTATAATCACCATTTGCATTTAAGATTTTTGGATCGCCATCCAAGTAGCCGTACCAATCTTCTCTATGATATCCTGCATTCATGAAAGCTGTCATATGCTCATTTAATTTTTGCTCATGATTGATTCCTAAAATCCAGTTATCATATTCATTAAAAGTCCAGTCAGTTCCATAAGTTTTGCTACCATCCAAAGGCTTTGGCAAAGAGGTAAGGGAAGAATCAAACCCTACCCCATATGAAACCATCCCCTGCTGTTTATTATAGTTATAGCCAGCCAAAATATTTGTCTTGCTATTTGTGGTTTTCTGATCAATATTGACGAAGACGTCTCTCTGTGTCAGCTTTTCCCCTTTTACCGCTGTTTCTCCATCGATGTTGTCCGCCATGACACGAACACCCCAGCGCTGCTTATCGCCAAATCGTTTGCCTACATCGACCATCTGCTGGAAAGAAGATCCGCCGCGATAAGTCAGTTTTAGATCGGTATTCGGTGTAGACTGTGCACGCTTGGACTGGAAATCAATCGTACCGGAAACCGCCTGATTCGCACTCGTCGCAGCCACGCCGATATTAGGTCCGGAAATGACATTAGCATTTTCAATATATACATCTGTTAACTTCTGCTGATCCAAAAGCCCCGGGATGCCATTGACGTACAAAGAATGGTCAGACACCTTAAAGCCGCGGATGGAAACTTCGTTCGCAATTCCAGCGCCCACAGGTCTGACCGATGGATTTAATGCTAATGCATCCATGACACCATTCATGGGGGATGCAAAAGTATCTATAGATTTACGACTTACCGACATACTAGTAAATGGCGTATCGAGAGCATCTTTATTTCCTAAGAGGCCCACATTCTGCGTCTGATAAGCGAGAGAGCCAAGCGGCTGGAGTTCCGCCTTATCTCTATCTGCATTTACATACACTGTATCCAGTACAGTATCAGCAGCGCTACCTACTACCCCCCCCCGAAATTGTGAGCATGAGGGCAGCAGCCAACATCTTATACATTTCTTTTCTCATAAACATTCTCCTCTTTCCAAAATGAGCGGGAAGAAAACGTTCTCCATCAAGAGCCAGTGTGTCCGAGTTTCCACGGCAAAGATGAAAATCCTCATCACCTATTCCCTGATCAGTGATGACCTTCTAAGAGACTATCATAAACCACTTGTTTTGTCCAATATTTTTTAATCTAATTTTATTTTTGTTAACCTTGTACCTCTTATTTCTAATTTTCATAGGATAAGGTGTATTCCCCCTAAAAGGGCAGCTATCCGCAATGGGTTCCCCGATCATCTCATTTCCTCAGCAGAAATAAGAAACGCCCTCTCACGGACTGATCTGCCAACATCTCCTTATCACGACATAATCCGCCATGTGAATAAAAGAACTCGTGAATGGCGGATGATTCTATATATATGCGTTTGCCAATTGATAGATTTTAGTGATCCACCATTTCTTGTGAGCGGTTCGTAAGACGCAGACTTGCAATTTTCATAAATAAGGTATACAATACAGACATGAAGCCAAGGGCGCATCGTGTGTGCACCTTTTCGCGGCTGTTCTCTGATTTCCAGAATTCATTAGCGCTAAGAAATACGACAGAGAGCTGCCTTACGAAAGGAAGATCTTGCTTTGCGCCCCGGCTCATCGGACAGGACAAGGAAATGTCAGTCTTTTTCCCCCACCTGTCTAAGGCTGAACATGTAAGACAAACAAAAAAATATCCGGGAAATCCATCCTTTCCACGCTTCCCTGCTCCCTGCGAGGCCGAGCACCGACGACAGCCAGGACGTCCGTACTTTGGTACATTTGACCACACCGGCGCCGATTCCGTGTCCCGCCTGCATTTGAGTAAAGGCAGAAGGCATTCCCCGGATGTTTTTTGCTGTCCGGAATGAGGGACTGGTGACTAGGGATTAGGGATGGTGGTGGCGGCTGTGCCGCGCATATATATGGGCGATACCCGAAAGCGGTATTCAAGTCACTCACCCCTGTTACCGTCGGGGAAACAGCTGCTCCGATTTCATATAGCAAAACGCGGGAAGAAAGATCTTCAAAGTTCTTTCTTCCCGCGTTTTTTACTGTTCAGGCCGCCTCCATCATGCACATGGAGGATATGTCAGGTTTCCCATTGTCTGCCATCCCGCTCAACCTTCCTCGCAGACGAAAAAGATTTCTCGCTTCGCTCGAAATGACAATGCGTGTGAGAATGGTAAACGAAATCAGGTAGTGACTAATCACTAGTCACCAGCTACCAGTCACTAGTCACTCTTAATCTAATTTTTCGAGCACATCCGTCACGCGGTCCACATAGGGGACGCCTTCTTTCTCAAACATCGGGATCGCGTCCTTGCCTTCAAGGCCGGTCAGGATGCCGATGCATTTCGCGCCGGCGCGGCGGCTGCCGATGACGTCGGAGTAGGAGTCGCCGCAGACGTAGATCTCATCGTCCTTGGCCGGCTGCATGGTTTCTTCGGAATAAGCCTTGTAGTTGTCCGGATCTCTGCCGAAGATGGCGCAGGAAAAGATGAAGGCATTCGGCTTGTCGAGGACAGGGCCGCCGAGCCTCACGGCTGATTCTTCCGCATCGGAAGCCGTCGCCATGGTGTAGGGATCGAATTCCTCGTACCAGTGGAACAGCTTGAAGGGGATCTCCATCTCCTCTCTGGCGCGTCCGGTCGCGATGGCGATGTCATAGCCGCGCTCTTTCAGCGTGCGGAAGAGGGAAAGAATGTGAGCGGCGGGCGCAAGCGGGACTTCACGAGAGAGGAAGCCGGGTTTCCCTGCGCTGTAGGGCATGTGATGCAGGAGGGAAATGAAAGTGTCATCTCCGAGGTACCAGGCCTGAAAGGCTTCGGTATGGATCTTCCAGAAATCGGAGCGAAGGTCAGCCCAGGAAAGGTCGCCATTGATCGTATCCGCCATGGCACTCTTGAGCGCACGGAAGACGTCTTCACCCTGAAGACCTTCGGGAACGGCGCTCTGCCAGCGATCGAGTACGTCTTCTGCTTTCGGCATGGGTAGTCCCATGAGCTCCTGTCCCGCGCGCTTCAAGTCTTGTGGCTGGTGGAAGGTAAAGGACATTTTTTCTCCGCCGGAGCGTTTTTTATAGGTTTCTGCCATCAGCCAGAGGATGGTGATGAGATCGGCGTGTACCATATCCCAGTTCGAATTGATGCCGCGCGCTTTCAGCCAGGATAGCAGGGCGTCATTCCCCCACACCACGCTGCGGCAGCCGGCGATCTGCCCTTCGGTGATGCGACGCGCATCAAAATCGTCGCGTTCGCCGGGAAGTCCCATGTACGCAGGGCTGTAGAGTATCTCCCATACGGTCAGAGCAGATACATCGAAGTAGCGTTCTTCGCTCAAAAGGACGCCGTCTATATCGAAAATGACTTTCTTCATGATTGGTTCCTCCATGGAAATAGAATGGGCTATCGTTTTCATTTATTCTATCATATTTGGGAAAAGGGAAGAAGGGATAAGGGGTCAAGGGTTCAGGGTTCAGGGTAGCCCGTGGGGAGTGCTGCCCTTTGATTGCGTGTGAAAGCTTTACTCGCCAGTTAGGAGTGAGGAGTGGTGGTGCGGCGCATAAAAATATGGAAGCGCCGCGAAGAATGGAGAATAGCGTAGTATGCGCCCCCTTGAAGAAGGGGGCGGCCAAAGACCGGGATAGACTGCCGCGAAGAGGCAGAATACGGCAGAACGGCCAGCGAGTGATATGAGATGGACGGAAGAACGGTCAACGCATGTGCTCTGCTGACCGCTACGGTGAACTGTGCCCCTGCGGGGCACTCTATCCTGCGCCTTTGGCGCGGCCCTTCTTCAAGGGCCTGCTCCGTTGGAGGGATGGCGGTATTCTCCTGTCGTGAGTGGCATTCAAGTCCCCAGTCACGTCTATAGTGAGTTTGCGCTTTGCGCCATCGTCATTTCAAGCGAAGCCGAGAAATCTTTATCGATATTCATCTATCTCACATATTTCCCAATGGAAATGCTGAACCCATCACAACAAAAAAGCGATGTGAAATAACGATCATCTCATTTTCGCGTTCCATCTGCCGCGGGAGACTTGCAGCTCTCATAGGAGTGACCGGGAAACCTTATCCCAGCTGTCTTTCATGCCATAGTCACCCTATCCGCCCCT
>UQRR01000066.1 GCA_900543455.1 uncultured Dialister sp. | reverse complement strand
TATGTCGTCGTCTCCACCCTAATGATAGCAGAAATCCGTTTTCGTTCACAGTGGCGCCGCAAGGCGTGATGGTTTGGAGAAGGAGGTGCCCGAAGGGCAGAGGATAGACTGCCTCGAAGAGGCAGAATTCAGCAGAATGGTAAGAACAGCGCATGAGATAGCAGATAAAAACATTTGCGCAGATGGGATGCTGACCATTACGCAGAGCTGTGCCCCTGTGGGGCACTCTATCCTCCGCCTTCGGCGCGCCCCTTCTTCAAGGGGGTGCTCAGTTGGTGCTGATTTCCTTAAACGGGAAACGGGAAACACCGTGTCTCGTTGAATTGGAATACGGTGTTTCATGTAAGCAGATAGGCAGAGCGGGTAGGGAAGAGGGGTGCAACAAAGATTCCTCGGCTTCGCTCGGAATGACGATACAAGGGAATAGCACGTGTCTCAGAAGAGCCGTTTTCATCTGTTCGGTATGACGAAAAGCGCCAAATCCTGAACCCTGAACCCGTCAACCTGAACCCCAACAAAAAACGCCCCACTGCTTGCGGGGCGTTTTTCATTTCCTTATCAGTAGTTTTCCGCTTTGATAGCGAAGAAGCTCTGCGGATGGCCGCATACCGGGCATTCTTCCGGTGCTTCTACGGATTCTACGGTGTAGCCGCAGTTGGCACACATCCAGAGTTTCTTTTCGCCTTTTTTGAAGACCTGGCCGTTTTCGACATTGGCCAGCAGCAGCTTATAGCGTGCTTCGTGCTGTTTTTCGATTTCGCCGACTTTAGAGAGCAGGAAAGCGATCTGCGGGAAGCCTTCTTTTTCTGCGGTAGCAGCAAATTCCGGATACATGGAGGTCCATTCACCGTTTTCGCCGGCAGCAGCCATTTTCAGATGTTCAGCAGTGGATTTCTTGAGGTCACCGACGAGCCAGAACCACAGTTTGGCATGGGCTTTTTCATTCGCGCCGGTTTCTCTGAAAATGTCAGCGATCTGGCGGGAGATGGACGGATCTTTTTCTGCTTCTGCAGCAAACAGGTTATATTTCACATGAGCCTGGGATTCGCCTGCGAAAGCAGCGCGCAGGTTCTTTTCGGTCTGTGTGCCGGCCAGGCGTTTCATTTCTTCTAATACTTTTGCTTCTTCCATTGTAAAATTCCTCCTTTTACACTCGTAGGACTTGCAATCATAAGAAATCCACATTCTCCCCAGAATGTGGAAGGGGATGAGGCTTTCCTCATCTGTAGACAGTATAGATGATTATCGATATTCTGTCAAGGGGAGGGGGGAGCTCTTGGGGGGGCTCCGTCCACTGATTATGAATGAGAACTATGCTCGAATTAGAAATGAGAAATTAGAAATGAGAAATGAAGGCGGCGGCTCCGCCGCAAGTATATATGGGGCGATGCCTGCTTTCGGTATTCATACCTCAAATCTCATTTCCCTCGGCCAACCTCCTGCCCTTCGGGCATCTCCCTTCCTGAGGAAGGGGGTAGAAGCATCATCAGCCTAATCCCTAGCTACTAATCCCCAGTCCCCAGTCACCAGTCACTTGATACTCCTAATCCCTAATCCTGAGATTACCCATTCCCTGATATACGATTAGATTTGTATGAACCCATTCAAAAAATGCATGGATTCAGCTATAATCAAGATATACTATTTTCGATAACTTGAAGAATTTGTCAAGGATTTTACACAGGCTTTACATTCATAAGATATCATAAAGACATGCGTATGTTTTTGGTAAAACGGAGGACGTTATGTTTAGTCTGGTCAATAAGCATGAAGAGTTTTTTGATTTCCTTGTGACGAATGCGGAGTATTTCCATAAAGGCGCGCTGATGGCGCGTGAGGTGCTGCAGGACCCGACGAAGCTGGAAAAATACTCGAAGGAAGTGAAGAATCTGGAGCATGCGGCGGATCGCGTGACACATGACATTGCGGCGAAGATGCGCCATGTCTTCATCACACCGATCGATCGGGAAGATTTTTTTATGCTGACTTCCACACTCGATGACTGTGTCGATGATATTCAGGATGTCGTGCTTTCCATGAAGCTGTATCATGCGGGCATTGGCTCGAAGCTGCCGGTGCGCATGTCGGATATCCTGGTCGAAATGGCTGAGGAGCTGATCGTGCTCTTCCGTCTTTTGAAAGACATCGACAAGAATGAGATCGAGATCGGACAGCGTACCCGCAAGCTGAATCAGCTCGAGAGCGAAGGGGATGCGATCTATCGCCAGTCTATTTCCGATCTCTTCGATGGCAGTCACGATGTCATGGAGATCATTCGCTGGAAGGAGATCATGGAAGCGATGGAGGACACCTGCGATCGGGCGGAGAAAGTAGCAAACCTGATCAAAGAGGTGGTCATGAAATATGCCTGATATGTACCTTGTGGGGCTTGTTATCATTCTGGCACTCTGCTTTGATTTTATCAATGGCTTCCACGATACGGCCAATGCTATCGCGACTTGTGTGGCGACGCGCGCACTCAGTCCCAAGATAGCGATCATGATGTCTGCTTTTTTGAACTTTGTCGGCGCGATGATTTCTACCGGGGTGGCGAAGACCATCGGCGGGGAAATCGTCACCTCACCGCATATGGTCGACTCTGTCGTCCTCATCGCGGCGCTTGCCTCTGCGATTTTCTGGAATTTATTCACATGGCGTATCGGGATGCCGTCCTCGTCATCTCATGCACTGATCGGCGGCGTCATCGGCGCGGTCATCATCTCTTACGGCACCGGCGCGATCCACCTCGCAGGAGTCCTGACGATCGTCATCGGGCTCGTCTGCTCGCCGATCGTGGCTCTTGGCATGGGCTACTTCATCATGACGCTTCTCTATGTTTTTTTCAGAAATGTAGGGAAGTCGCGCGTGAATTACATCTCCCGTCACATCCAGATGGCATCGGCAGCACTCATGGCGTTTTCCCATGGCTCGAATGATGCGCAGAAGTCGATGGGCATCATCACGCTGGCGCTGCTCTCGGGCGGCTATATCGGCGTGCTTGAGGTGCCGTGGGAAGTCAAAGTGGCGTGTGCGACGGCGATGTGTGCCGGCACCAGTGTCGGCGGCTGGCGCATCATCCGTACTGTCGGAAATAAAATCTTCCGCATGCAGCCGGTCAATGGCCTGGCGGCAGATCTGAACTCGTCCCTCATCATTTTCTCTGCGACCATGCTCCATCTTCCTGTATCGACCACGCATGTCGTCACCGGATCCATCATGGGCGTGGGCTGGGCGAAGCGTTTCCGCGCTGTCCACTGGAGTGTCGCCTACCAGATGGTTTCGGCATGGGTCATGACGATCCCGTGTACGGCTGCTGTCGGTGCGCTGGTGTACCTCCTGCTGCGGCATACATTTTAAGGAAACGCTGATTAAATCTGACAACGATTTAATCAGCGTTTCCTTACGTCTGTGTTTTCTGAACCGTGAAGCCACGGCATCCGAAAGGATGCTGTGGCTTTTTTATTGGCTGGGAGAGGTCAGAAGTCCGAAGTCAGAGGTCTGAAATCTGATGTCTAAAGTCTAAAGTCTAAAGTCTGATGTCTCATGTCTAACGTCTCCTGTCTCATCTCTCTTAGTCTCCCAATCCCCAGCCACTCATGCCCCGTTTCTTTCTTTCGTTTATAGCATGGAGCTGAAGTCGCTTTTGGCTATTGCATGCGTCATAGCAAAGCAGAAACTGTGATTCATGTATTTCATAACTATAGTGAGTCTCCATAGCATGATATGAATTATAGATTATATAAATGGTGTCTTATTCACATTGAATAAGTAATTATCATTCAAAGAAGGGGTGATATAATTGATACTGTTCCCAAAAGAATAGATAAAGGAGGAGCTTCTATGAAAGGAATAGAAAAGGATATTCTATATGCGATAGCCATGCATGGCAGTCATTGAAACATGGGATGTATGGAAAGTATTCCCTGGTGAGAGGTTTCGATTTCTCTCTGAAAATAATGATTTGAGTGGATATTGTGATTGAATCCAAGTTTCCCTATCATCCTGGAAGGTGAAAACCATGTTTCATTTGTTAAAAATTGCTTCATGCACGCTGCTCGCGGCGAGCATTTCCATGAATGTTTCCGCTAACGAAGTTTTTCATGAGACGGTCAATCAGACGCTTCCTTTCTGGAGTGTCATCCCCTTTGTTGTCATGCTGCTCGCGGTGGCCTTTGTTCCTCTGATCAATGGTCTTTGGTGGGCGAAGAACACGAAGTGGGTATCGCTTGGCTGTGCGCTCTTCTTCCTTGTCCCGTTCTCATATGCGTATGGTATTTCAGAAGGAGTCTATCGTCTCTTGGAGTCGATCCTTCTCGATTTCATTCCTTTCATTGTCCTTCTGTATGGTCTGTATGCGACGGCGGGCGGCATTATGATCCATGGCAAGCTCGCCGGGACGCCGCTCATCAATTCGCTGATCCTTTTCGTGGGGACGGTCATGGCAAGCTGGATCGGCACGACGGGCGCGGCTATGCTTTTCATCCGTCCATTGATCCGTGTCAATGAATGGCGCAAGGAAAAGGCGCATGTCATGGTCTTCCTGATCTTCCTCGTGGCGAATATGGGCGGCTGCCTCACACCGCTTGGCGATCCGCCGCTTTTCATGGGCTTCCAGCGCGGTGTGCCTTTCACATGGACTTTTCATCTCTTCCCGATCCTGCTCTTGAATCTCATCCTTGTTTTCGTCGCCTTCTACTTCATTGATCGCCATTACTTCAAGAAAGAGCTGGCAGCGGGTCGTCGGCCAAGCGATATGCAGCTCCATGATAATTCTCCGCTGATTAAGATTTATGGCAAAAAGAATTTCTTCTACATCCTGCTCATCATCGTGGGCGTCATGGCGAATAACTTCCTGCCGGAAGCCTTCCCGTTCTTTGCGAATGGGGCAGGGATTCCGATTTTTGAAGAAATCGTCTTCCCGTATTCCACTTTGGTAGAAATCATTCTGATTCTTACGGCTGCCCAGCTCTCTATCCATACCACGCCTGCCAATATTCATAAAGAAAACCAGTTCTCCATGAATCCGATCAAAGGGGTCGCTGTTCTCTTCTCCGGCATCTTTGTCACCATGATCCCTGCACTGGTCCTTCTCGAGACGCATGGCGCGGCTCTGGGCATCAACCAGCCGTGGCAGATGTTCTGGATCACAGGGGCACTTTCCTCCTTCCTCGATAATACCCCGACCTACCTTGTTTTCCTGCAGACCGCAGGGAGCCTCGGGGCAGCGTCCGGAGTCATCACCTCTGTCGGTACCGTGACGCCTGTCATGCTGGAAGCGATCTCTGCCGGAGCCGTCTTCATGGGAGCGAATACTTACATCGGGAATGCCCCGAATTTCATGGTCAAGGCGATCGCGGAAGACAGCCATATTCATATGCCCGGGTTCTTCGCATATATTGGCTGGTCGCTGGAAATTCTTTTCCCTGTATTTCTCATCGATACACTGGTATTCTTCCTTGGGTGGTAAGGGACTAGGGAAACACTGATTAAATCTGACTCTGTGATTGAATCAGCGTTTCCCCAGACTAAAAGACTGAGAGGCCGGGAGACTGGGAGACTTGGACATATCTAATATCTAACGTCTAATATCTGAAGTCTGATGTCTCAAGCGGGCATCTCCACTATCCATACTTCGCGGCACTTCTATTATTTTTATACGCTGTACCACCATTTCTCATTCGGACGGAGCTTTCATCCGAAATACAAGGCGATATGCTTCACAGGCGAACCCCGAGACTCGACATCCATCGAGTCTCGGGGTTCGCCTGTTCGGCGTGGTGTTCCTTTGATTGTGAATGAAATCTTTGCTCGAGTGAGGAATTAGGAATGAAGGTGGCGGCTTCGCCGCGAATATATGGGGCGATGCCCGAAAGTAGTATTCAAGTCAGCAGTCACTAGTCACTAGTCACTTTGTGCCCCTGATTACTGCTTTCAAACTTTTATTTTACTATCCATGTATTTATAGGACTGTCATATATAATCGATGAATGATAACTTGCAAGCTATAAAATGACATACGGTATAAGTATACGCTTATCTAAATGATAAACTTCATATTATGATAACGCTTAAAATTTGATATGAATAAATAATAATCATATCCATCAATGATTGGTATAATTAAAAGCGTCTTTCACATTCATAGGAGAGACGTAATTTTTTATTTCTGCGTTCTCATAGTCTCAACGGAAGGTGATTCTTATGAACAGATCCTTTAGCGCAATGCCGTTTGCGGTCGGTCTTTTGCTTTTTATGATCGCGATTGGTCTACTGGCTCTGCCATTTGATCCTGGTTTTCTGGCTGTGGCCAATGCTGCCGTGCCTGCTGCGGGGGCCTCTTCTGCAGCTGCTCCTCAGCTGCCTGCCTCGGAAGCCATTCACCAGATGGTGAATCTATCGCTGCCGCTCTGGAGTGTCATTCCATTTGTTGCCCTGCTTCTTTCCGTGGCGCTGGTACCGCTCGTGAATGGGCTGTGGTGGAAGAAGAATGAAAAATGGGTCGCTCTGTTCTGGAGTGTCGCCTTCCTTGTTCCGTTCTCTTATTTCTATGGCTGGCAGGAAGGGCTCTACCGTTTCCTCGAAGCGGTACTGCTTGATTTCATTCCTTTCATTATCCTTCTCTATGGTCTTTTTGCTACCGCAGGCGGTATCGTCGTGACCGGACGTCTCGAAGGGACGCCGAAGATGAATGCGCTGATCCTTCTGGTCGGGACGCTGCTGGCCTCCTGGATCGGCACGACGGGAGCGGCGATGCTGCTCATCCGTCCTTTGATCCGCATCAATGCATGGCGCAAACATGCATCGCACATCATGGTTTTCCTGATCCTCCTCGTGGCGAATATGGGCGGTTGTCTCACGCCTCTGGGCGATCCGCCGCTTTTCATGGGATTCCAGCGCGGCGTACCCTTTGGCTGGACTTTCCAGCTGACTCCTATTCTTTTGGTGAATATGGCGATTCTCTTCGCTGCTTTCTACCTGATGGATACCTACTATTTCAAAAAAGAACTGGCCGCAGGTCGTCAGCCGGAAGAAATCCAGGCAGAAGAGGGGACTCCTCTCATTCATATCGATGGGAAACGCAATTTCATTTACATCGGTATCATCATCGTAGGCGTCATCGCGAATGGCTTCCTGCCGGAATATGTGCCGTTCTTCATGAATGGGGCAGGGATCACTGTTTTCGATGACATCGTCTTCCCGTATGCGACGGTCGTAGAAATCGCGCTGATTCTTCTGGCTTCCTTCCTTTCTCTCCATACCACGCCAGAACGTATCCGCAAAGCGAATTCCTTCTCTATGGCACCGATGATCGGTGTGGCGATCCTCTTCATTGGCATCTTCATCACCATGATCCCGGCGCTCGTGCTTCTCAAAGTCCATGGCACGGAGCTTGGTATCGACCAGCCATGGCAGATGTTCTGGGTCTGCGGACTCCTGTCCTCTTGTCTGGATAATACGCCGACCTACCTCGTCTTCCTGCAGACCGTAGCCAGCCTTGGCGCGGCAGAAGGCATCGCGACCACCGTCGGCACGGTCGCTCCGCTCATGCTCGAAGCCATTTCCGCAGGCGCTGTCTTCATGGGAGCCATGACATATATCGGAAATGCACCGAACTTCATGATCAAAGCCATTGCCGAAGAGTCCGGTATCAAAATGCCAGGCTTCTTCGCTTACATCGGCTGGGCGATCGTGATTCTTTGCCCGGTATTTATTATTGATACTTTAGTGTTCTATATCTAGTATTGCGTTTTCTAAATAACTGGCATTTAAATCAACTTCCGAATCAAGTGAGGAGTTAGGAGTGAAGGTGCGGCGCATAAAATGAGGAAGCGCCGCGGAGTTTTGATAGCGCTTCGCGTCGTCGTCATTGAAAGCGTTGGGAAGAGATCTTCCTTGCAGAACAGACAGTGTGCTGCGCGATTCTAATCAGCGCTTGCTGCCAATTCCTGGTCCCTGGCTACTAATTCTTAGCCACCAGTCCCCAGTCACTAGTCCCCAGTCACTAGTCACCAGCAACTGGACTTGAATTTTTCTATTGCGCTACTTGGCGTATCTGTGTTACAATAATTTTCGATTTTAATATCACTCATCCAGAGCAGCAGAGGGATTGGCCCAAGGAAGCTGCAGCAACCATTCCGACGGAACCGGTGCTAATTCCAACAGCGCAAGCTGGCAGATGAGAGACTGGACTCTCCCTGCGCGGAGAGCTTTTTTAGTTTTAATCCGACCTTGACACATTCATTGATGGAAACGAATGCGTCAAGGGGTTCAAGGTTCAGGTTGATGGGTTCGGGGGAAAGTGCGGCGCATAAATTTATAGAAGCGCCGCAAGTATAAATGGAGCGATTTCACTAGTTGACATTTTAGCCACAAGTCACAAGTCACTCCCAATCCTTGATCCCTGTCCACCGACTATTAGTTTTACCTTATGTATCCTATAACCCCATTGTTCTTTGAGGAGGAACACTATGTCCAGAAAAGTTTTATTCACTTCTGAATCTGTTACCGAAGGGCATCCTGATAAGATCTGTGACCAGATCTCAGATGCCATTCTTGATGCGATCTTTGCAGAAGACCCGAATGGCCGTGTCGCTTGTGAGACGACTGTCACCACGGGGCAGGTGCATGTCTTCGGTGAAATCACCACTACGGCGCACATCGCTTTCCCGAAAGTCATTCGCGATACCATCCGTGACATCGGCTACACCACATCTGCCTATGGCTTCGATGCGGACAGCGTCGGTATCAATATCGCACTCGATGAGCAGTCTCCGGATATCGCTATGGGCGTCGACAAGTCTCTGGAAGCCAAATCCAATGAAGCTGACCCGTATGATATCGGCGCCGGCGATCAGGGGATGATGTTCGGCTATGCATCGAATGAAACGCCGGAATATCTGCCGATGCCGATCGCGCTGGCACACCGTCTGGCGCGCCGTCTGGCAGAAGTCAGAAAATCCGGTGAGCTGTCCTACCTCCGTCCGGATGGCAAGACACAGGTCACTGTCGAATACGAAGACGGCAAGCCGGTCCGCGTGGATACCATCGTCATTTCCACCCAGCACGACCCGGATGTCACCCAGGCGGAAATCCATGATGATATGGTGAAACATGTCATCGAACCGACCATCCCGGCCAAATTCCTGCAGGATACGAAGTACTTCATCAACCCGACCGGCCGTTTCGTCATCGGCGGCCCGCAGGGGGATGCCGGCCTCACCGGACGTAAGATCATCGTCGATACCTATGGCGGTATGGCTCGTCATGGCGGCGGCGCATTCTCCGGCAAAGATCCGACGAAAGTCGACCGCTCTGCGGCGTATGCAGCTCGCTATGTAGCCAAGAACATCGTCGCTGCCGGCATCGCTGACCGCTGCGAGATCCAGCTCGCCTACGCCATCGGCGTCGCACGTCCGGTCTCCATCTTCGTCGATACCTTCGGCACCGGCAAGATCTCCGATGAAGCCATCGTCCAACTCATCCGCAAACACTTCGAACTGCGTCCGGCCGGCATCATCGACATGCTCGACCTCCGCCGCCCGATTTACAAGCAGACCGCAGCCTATGGTCACTTCGGCCGCACCGATGTGGACCTCCCGTGGGAACATACCGATAAAGCAGAAGCATTGAAGAAAGAAGCGGGAATCTGAGAATAACGGGTTTATAGGTGCTGCGAGTGAGTAGTGACTGGTGACTGGTAGCTAGGGATTAGTGGCTAGGGATTAGGTTTTCGATACGAGAAAACCGCTAGTTTCAAACCTCCGCGGCGCTTCCATGGTATTATGCGCCGCACCACCACTCCTCACTCCTCACTCCTAACTGGCGAGTAGAGCTTTCACATGCAATCAAAGGGCCGCACGCCCCGTGGGCTACCCCTGAACCCCAAACCCCTTTCCTTCATATGCTAAAATAGAGAAGACATATTCTCGTGTCTTCTCTTTTTTTGCGTCGAAAGGAGGGCGTCATGTTGATTTCCATCGCCGAGGTGCTGATCAATCGGCCGTCGAAGCACTTGAACCGTACCTTTTCTTACCGGATCCCGGATGCGCTTCTGGGGGAAGCGGATGTGGGCTACCGCTGCGTCGTTCCTTTTGCGCGGCGCATGGAGGAGGGGATCATCCTGTCGGTGCGCCGTGTGGAGGAAGAGAAGATTTCCTATCGGCTGCTCCCCATTCGCTCGCTGGTCGATCCGTTCCCGTGGTTCACGGAGGAAATGCTCGCGCTCGCGAGAAAGATATCTTCCTATTATATGTGTATGCTGATCGAGGCGCTGCGTCTCTTCTTCATCGACAAGAAAGGCATCCTGACAGAGGCGGAGTATACGATCGACTGGGCGCATGTACCGATGGAGGCGGAGCTGCGCGGGCTCATCGACACTTCGGTGGAGAGCTTATCGGAAAAAGACGCGAAGGAGCTTCTGGCCGATGATTTCCAGAAATCCGTCAAAGCGGGCTACCTCATCCGCCATGAACGGCTTTCCGCTGTCCATAAGGAGCCGCTGGAGAAATGGATCGCGCCGATCGAGGAGCCCGATGAGACACATAAGCGGCGCAGTCCGAAGCAGGCGCTCCTCTGGCAGGCACTCACGGAAAAAGGGCCGATGTCCTGCAAAGAGGCGGCGGAGAAGGGCTTTTCTTCGAGCGTCGTGAAGGCTTTCTGCCTTTCCGGCTATGGAAAGCTCTTTTATAAAAGAAAGAAAACGTTTTCTCTGATTGACGAAGAGGGCGGGCGCAAAGACCGTGCGCTGACAGAAGAGCAGCAGCAGGCGGTTTCCGCGATTTCCAAAGCCATCGATGAGGAATCCTTCAAGGGCATCCTCCTGAAGGGGGTGACAGGGAGCGGGAAGACAGAGGTCTACCTCCGCGCTGCTGCCCGCGCGCTGGAGCGGGGCGGATCTGCGCTCATCTTGGTGCCGGAAATCGCCCTGACGAGCCAGATGACCTCCTACTTCGCCTCGCTCTTAGGGGATAAGGTCGTTTTCATTCACAGCGGCCTCAGCAAGGGCGAGCGCTATAACAACCGCCAGCGCATCGCCAATGGCGAGAGTACGATCATCATCGGCTCGCGTTCTGCGATTTTCATGCCCTTCCGTCATCTGAAACTCATTGTCGTCGATGAAGAGTATGATTCCTCGTACAAGCAGGGGGAGACGCCCCGCTACAATGGACGCGATGCGGCCAAGATGATGGGGGAGATCTATCACTGCCCGATCGTCCTTGGCGCGGCGACGCCTTCGATCGCGACGTACTATGCGGCGAAGACGGGGAAGATCGAGCTTCTGGAAATGAAGCACCGCGTCTTTCAGACGAAGCTTCCCGCCATTCGCATCTATGACCTCAAGGGCGATCCCACCGGAGAGGCGCTGTCGCATCCGATGGTGGAAATGCTCAAGCAAACGCTTACGCGGAAGCAGAAATCCATTCTGCTCCTGAACCGCCGCGGCTTCTCGACGACGCTCATGTGCGCGGACTGCGGCTATGTCTTCAAATGTCCGAACTGCGATGTTTCGCTGGTCTATCACAAAGATACGCAGCAGCTGAAATGTCACTACTGCGAGACGGTGCATCCGCTCCCTCATGAGTGTCCGAAGTGCCGCAGCCGGAAAATCCTCTACCTCGGACGCGGTACGCAGCACATCGAAGAGGATTTGCACGAGGCACTTCCGGAAGCACGCATCCAGCGTTTCGATGTAGACAGTACGCAGAAGAAGAACAGCGCGCGCACCATTCTGGAAAAATTCCGCCGCGGAGATTTCGATATTCTTTTTGGCACGCAGATGGTGGCCAAGGGGCATGATATCCCCGGCGTGCAGACTGTCGGTATCCTCTCGGCGGATGGGCCGCTCAATATGCCGAGCTACCTCGCTTCCGAGCAGACCTTCAATCTCATCACCCAGTGCGCGGGCCGTGCGGGGCGCGGCCGCGAGCAGGGGGAAGTCCTGCTCCAGACGTACAATCCGGATCACTATGTCATTCAGGCGGCGGCCAGGCAGGACTATGAAGGATTCTACCGGCAGGAAATCGAGTATCGACGCCTGCTGCATTACCCGCCCTTTTCCCGCATGATGAAGATCACCTGCTTTCACAAAGAGGAAAAGACAGCGGCAGAAAAAGCAAACCGCATCTATCACTGGCTTATGCAGGTGAATGCCCAACTCGCCGTCCCCACTACCTTCACACCGCCCTTCGATGAGCCGATCAAGAAGGTGCGGAATATGTACTACATTTCCATCCTCATCAAAGGACCGACACTTTCTTCTCTGAAATCTGCCATGAGACAGTCTCCGATTTTTGAAGAAAATGATATAATTATCGATGTAGATCCGATGTGAATGAGGAACCTTGAGTGACTAGGGACTAGGGACTAGGGACTAGGGACTGGTGACTAGGGACTAGGGATTAGTAGCTAGGGATTAGGGATTGGGAATTAGGAGTGACTGGGATTCTCCGGCATCGTCATCCCGAGCGCAGCCGAGGGATCTTTACTGCATTGCGGGAATCAG
>UQRR01000065.1 GCA_900543455.1 uncultured Dialister sp. | reverse complement strand
ACACAAAAAAGGACTTTTGATTCGCAAAAATCGAAAGTCCTTTTTTGTGTTCATGGAGCTATTATTTCACAGCCCCTCTTTCTTATTTCTTGAGATCCTTCTCAATGATTTCACTCTTCAGCTGCTGCAGAGCATCAGAGAGATTCACTTCCATGATATTTGGATTCAGAAGACGGGTATATTCCGGCCAAAGGGTCTCCATCTGCTCATTCGCATATGCGATGGTTTCCGGAAGCGTCGGGAGCTTGACGGCTTCCCCCTTCTGCATGACGGGCTTTAACATTTCCACGCAGGTGTACGTGCCGGCTTTCAGCTCCTTGCGGCGCCACTTGGCCGACTCGGTGACGAGCGTGTAATCGCCGCCGTCTGGCATGGGTTCGCTGGTGAGGCAGACGAGGTCGGTGATCATCTTGCCATTCGATTTCTTGTAGAAACGACGCACTTCCTTGATGCCCGGGTTCGTCATTTTAGCGACATCATTGGAAATCTTCATCACCGGCTCGAAGGTGCCGTCCTTTTCTCTGGCGCTCATCTTGAAGACGCCGCCCAGAGACGGAGAGCCGTCGGCAGTGATGATCTTCGTGCCGACGCCCCAGCTGGTGACGGTGCAGCCCTGCTCCTTCAGAGACTGGATGAGGTATTCGTCCAGATCATTCGATCCGGAGATGATGGCATCCGGGAATCCAGCTTCCGTAAACATGCGCTTGGCTTCCTTGGAAAGGTAGCCGAGGTCACCGCTGTCGATGCGGATGCCATAGACCTTCGGCAGCTCGCCTTTGGCTTTCAGCTCTTTGAAAATCTGAATCGCATCCGGCACGCCCATTTCCAGCACATTGTAGGTGTCTGCCAGCAGAATGAGATTGTTATGATACTGCTTGACATATTCTTCGAAGGCTTCCAGCTCGGTGTCAAAGCTCATAATCCAGCTGTGCGCCATGGTGCCGAGGACCGGGATGCCGAAGAGCTTGCCTGCTTCGACATCCGAAGTACCGTTAAATCCGCCGATCATAGCCGCTCTCGCGCCCCACAGTCCGGCAGAGTGACCCTGCGCGCGGCGCAGACCGAATTCCATCAGCGCATCCTTGCCGGCGACAGTCCGCACGCGGCGCGTCTTCGTCGCGATGAGGCTTTCGTGGTTCATGATCATCGAGAGCCCTGTCTCCATCAGCATCGCCTCTGTCGTGGTGCCATGGAAACGCAGCAGGAGCTCGCCCGGGAATGCGACCGTGCCTTCCGGCATGGCATAGATATCTCCCGTGAAGTGGAAATCAGCCAGGTAGTCCAAAAATTCCGGATAGAAGATCCCGAGGCTCTTGAGGTAGGCGATGTCCTCGGCATCAAAGCGGAAATTTTTGGCAAATTCCTGCAGGTGCGCGAGCCCCGCGACCACGGTATAACCGCCATTGAAAGGATTCTTTCGATAGAAACGGTCAAAGACCACGCGGCGTTCATGCATGCCCTTCTTGAAGAGCGCATTCGCCATAGTCAGCTGGTATAAGTCTGTAATCAGTCCATTGGCAGCCATTATTCGTATCTCCTTTACGTGAAAGTGGGTCATCGAAATCATTACGAAACCAGAAAAGAGAGGACGGTAAGCCTCTCTTCATTGTCAAGACAATACGTCTTTAGCAGTCAAGTATAGCACCTATTTGGAAAGTGTCAAGGGAAACAGGGTTTGGGGTTAGCCCACGGGGCGTGCCGCCCTTTGATTGCGCGCGAAAGAGGTTCAGAGGGTTCAACGGGGGTGGTGCGGCGCATAAAAATAGGGAAGCGCCGCAAAATTTTGATAGCGCTTCGCGCCGTCGTCATCTCGAGCGTAGCCCTCGCTCTTCCTTGCAGAACGGTCAGCTCGCTAATTGCGCTATTTCAATCACCGTTTGCTTTTAATCCCCAGCCACTAGTCACTCGAGGCTCCCAATCCCTAATCCCTAGTCACCAGTCACTCATTTTACTTTTTCACGGCTTCTTCCCTGCTCCCTAAGATCTTCACATCCACATCCGTGAGATGCGTCAGGACATCGATGACGATGTCTCTCGTGTCAGCGGTCGAATTGATCTGGCAGGTGGCGCGCTTCGGATCAAGCGTCGTCAAAATGCCCAGGTACTCGTAGCCCTCGATGATGCGGTTGATATAATTCACCGCTTCCGGCGGGATCTCTATATACACTCTGGTATCATCCATGTTTCGCACGTCTCCTTAAAATGGTATAGGCAGGGAGCTCCATCTCCGCCTGCATGGTGAGGACTTCGAGCGGATGCGGCGCACGATCGACTGCCTCTCCCTCTCCATTGGTGAGCGGTCCGACCGTGAAGAGACCGACATCCCCTTTCGGCGTCAGGTACTCCAAAGTCTCGCCCACCTTGAAATGATTTCTCTGCTGCACCCGGGTCGCCCCCTCTTCCGATGGCAGGATGAGGCCGACGAAGTCATACGGCTGCTCCGGCTGTGACTTGACATACTCCTGCGCGGTATGATCCGCCTCCTGAAAAGCGAACGCCGTGGTGTAGGGACGGTGCGATACTTTTTCCAGCTCCTCGCGCCACTCCTCCCGCACGCGGTAAGCTCCGCGCTCTGCGTAGTAGGTATCGATCGCCTTGCGGTAGGCAGCGACGACCGCAGCCACATAGTACACGCTCTTCATGCGCCCCTCGATCTTGAGGGAAGAAGCGCCGCCCTCGATGAGCTCGGGGATGTGATCGATCATGCAGAGGTCTTTGCTGTTGAAAATGTATGTCCCGTGATCATCCTCCTCGATGGGCCAGTACTGACCGGGACGGGACTCTTCCATGACCGAATACTTGAAGCGGCAGGCCTGGATACATTCGCCGCGGTTCGACTGGCGCTTGCCATGCGTGAAGAAATTCGAAAGCAAGCAGCGACCGGACCAGGAAATGCACATCGCGCCATGGCCGAAGACCTCCAGCTCGATATCCACCTTTTTGCGAATGTCCGCCATTTCCTTCACGGATACTTCACGGGCAAGCACCACACGCTCTGCCCCCATCTCCTTCCAGACCTTGACCGTCCGCCAGTTCGCTGCGCTCGCCTGCGTGGATACATGGATCGGAAGAGTCGGCGCCACTTCGCGGGCCAGTGAAAAGACCCCGAGATCGGAGATCAGCGCCGCATCCACGTGGATCTCCTCCAGATACCGCAGATAGTCATCCAGCCCCTCCAAGTCTTCATTGCGTGGGATGATATTCACGGTCACATAGACCTTCTTCCCCATCCCGTGCGCATATCGGACGGCTTCTTTCATTTCTTCTTTCGTGAAATTGCCGCCATAAGCACGAAGGCCGAAAACCTTCCCCGCGAGATAGACCGCGTCCGCTCCGTAGAGAAGCGCCATTTTCATTTTTTCCATCGTACCGGCCGGAGCGAGAAGTTCTATTTTTTTCATTCGTATCCTTTCTTCCAGAGAAACACTGATTAAATCGTTGTCAGATTTAATCAGCGTTTCCCTAAATCCAACTGCCTCATAATGAGAAATTAGAAATGCGAAATGAGAAATGAAGGAGCGGCGCATCATAATATGGAAGCGCCGCGAATTTTATATTTTTTTATTGAGATGCGAAGCGGTTGTTTTGGTGATCATCGTCAATAATTTCTCAAGTTCCCTACACTTCTCGGAAAGACTGTAATACATCTCCACTTCAATGTACCGCGATGCATGTAAGAGATCAAGCCAATATAATGTCTCGCTGCACTCCTTATAAGCGATGTACATTTTCTGCAAGAATTCTTTTTCGCTTATCGCATGCTGCGCTTCTGTCACATTAGCGCCGATGCTGGTACCGGATCGCCCGATTTGATCAATAATAAAATAGGGCCTTCGGTTCTGACGCAAATATTGTACCAATTGAATGATGCAAACCGCAAAGCACTTGCTTTTCGAAAGAATAACATTCTCCCGCGCCATGACACCCCTCCATTTCTATTTGCGCCACTTTATGAATTGTGTGGCGCTGCCACCATTTCTCATTTCTAATTTCTCATTTCTAATTGATAGCTGACTGCCAGTCCATCTCCATCCTTATAAATGACCGTAGCGTAGTGCGTTCTCACATACTCTATATATTCTCTCAGGCGCATGACCAGCGTCCGATACCGATGCGGCACGGGTGCATCACTTTCTACCATGCCGCGGAAAAGCACGTTATCCGCCGCGATCACCGCATGCGGCGAGAGCTTGGGCTCGATGGCCTTCAGCTGCCGGAGGTACTGTCCTTTCGGACCATCCAGGTACAGGAAATCATAGGGCCCTTCGAGCGTTTCCAAAAGCTCTGCCGCATCGCCCAGATGGCAGTGGACGCGATGCGAGAAGCCGGCCCGTCGCATGACCTCCTCCGCGCGGGCATGGCGCGCAGGATCGATCTCGAGCGTATCGATCTCTGCGAGCGGGAAACGCTCTGCCAAAAGCAGCGAAGAGTAGCCGATGGCGGTACCAACCTCGAGGATGCGCTTCGGCGAAGCCTTCTCGGCCGCCGAAAGGAGAAGTGCGCGCTCCGGCCCTCGGATGATGGGGACATGGTCACGGCCGGCTTCGATTTCTAACTCTTTTTTCAGTGCTTCAAGAACTGGATCCATAAATATTCTCCGTCTCCTGCTGGTGCTCTTCGTAGGATCTCGTAAATACATGATGCCCGTCAGCCTGCGCGACGTAGTAGAGGTAGTCACCCGGCTCGGCAGCCAGCACCGCCTCTATGGCAGGAAGTCCCGGGCTGCCGATCGGTCCGGGCGGAAGGCCGGGGTGCGTATACGTATTGTACGGCGAGTCGATGCGCGTATCCGCGATGGTCAGCTCCGCCTTCTGCTCGCCCAAGGCATACTGGATCGTCGCATCGATCTGGAGCGGCATGCCGATGGAAAGGCGCTTCAGCATGACGGAGGCGATCGGCACCTGATCCTCCGGGAAACGCGCCTCGCGCTCTACCATCGAGGCGATCGTGAAAAGATCATGCAGTGTCATGTGCTTCGCCTCCGCCCTCTTTCGGATGTCCGGCGTCAGCATGTCATCGGTATGACGATACATGAGATCTAAGATCTGACGCGCCGTGTACTCCTTGGGAATGCTGTATGTATCCGCAAAGAGAAATCCTTCTGCCTTGATCGGTACCGCGACGGGGCCGTACTGGTATTTCAAGGGGCCGTAGGTCGCCGCTTCCACTTCAAAGTCCGCTGCCCCTTCGATGCTCGCCTGCGCGAGCAACTGAGCGATCTGATGCACGGTGGAACCTTCCGGCACCGTGACCTGCGCGGCCTCCGTCTTCCCATGCTTTAAGGCATCGATGACTTCCCTGATCGTCAGCCCCTTTTCGAGCGCATAGTTCCCGCTTTGCAGCTGATTTCCTTCTCCCAGAAGGCGGGCATAGAGACGGAAGCGCACCGCACTTCGTATGACGCCCTGCTTTTCCAGAAGGGATGCAATGTCTCCTCCCGTCGCATTCTTTTCGATCCTGACATGCGTCTTCCCGCTGCGCGCCCCGTGGTCTGCCGCATAGAAATACCAGCCGCCCAAGAGGGCGATGGATAGCCCCAGCGCCGTCATACCGAGCGCGATGCGCACGCCTTTCTTCTTCGCTTCTTTTTGAGAAATCTCTGTGTCGTTGTCTTCCACACAGCACCCCTATCCGAGACAGATGTCTCTATTTTTTACTCTCCCCATTATATCATATGTAAATATATAAAAGTCCGTGGTAAAATGAAGTAGCTAACAATCATAACAGTCCAATGCGTATCTATGATAAAAAGGAGAACTCCCATGTCTATCACCGTCGGAATGAAAGGCACTGCCACAAAGATCGTCACAGAAAATGATACCGCGAAAGTCGTGAAAAGCGGCTCGCTCCCCGTCCTCGCCACCCCCGTCCTCTCAGCTCTCATGGAAGAAGCCGCCTGCGATGCCGTGAAGGCAGGCCTCGCCGCAGGCGAAACCACCGTCGGCGGCTTCATCGGTCTTGCCCATAAGCAGCCCACCCTCGTCGGACATACCGTCCGCGCCGAAGCCACCGTCACCGTCGTAAAGGGAAAGAAAATCACCCTCCACTGCCTCGCCTATGACGAAGGTGGAGAAATCGGCGAGGCCGAACACATCCGCTTCGTCGTGGAAGCAAAGCCTTTTATGGAAAAAGCAGGAACGCGGTAGATCATTGGCCGTCGGCGGTTAGACATCAGACTTTAGACTTCAGACTTCGGACTTCTGACTTCTGACCTCTGACCTCTGACGTCTCCCAGTCTCCTAGTCACCAGTCACTAGCCACTAGTCACTTAAAAAAAGGAGCCTCCACATCCATGACCCACTCTCCCCTCACCATCCGCACCGCGACCCCCGATGACGCGGCAGCGCTGCTTGCGATCTATGCCCCCTACGTCACAAAGACCGCCATCACTTTTGAATACGACGTCCCCAGCGAAGAAGAATTCCGGCGCCGGATACAGACCACCATTGAAACCTATCCCTACCTCGTCGCAGAGCGAGGCGGAACGATCCTGGGCTACGTCTACGCCAGCCCCTTCCATACCCGCCCCGCCTATGACTGGAATGTCGAGACCTCCATCTACATTGCGCAGGATGCCCGTCACACCGGCGCGGGACGTAAGCTCTACGAAGCCCTTGAGACCTATCTTCGCGCACAGGGCATCGTCACGCTCTACGCCTGCATCACCTATCCCGCCACACCTGACCCCTACGTGGATACGAACAGCGTCGATTTCCACAGCCATATGGGCTACGACCTTGTCGCCAACTTCAAAAAAAGCGGCTATAAATTCGACCGCTGGTACGATGTCGTATGGATGGAAAAAGAGATCGGCGCGCACCGGACGCCCATGACCCCCGTAAAGCGCTTCGCGGAAATTTTGGATCAGGGACTAGTGACTGGTAGCTAGGGACTAGGGACTGGTGACTAGTGACTAGTGACTAAATACCACCTACGGGCATCCCCATTATTTTATACTCCGCGGCGCTTCTATTTTTTATGCGCCGCACCACCATTTCTAATTTCTCATTTCTAATTTCTCATTCGAGCAAAGCCTTCAAACGTAATCAAAGGGCGCCGCCGCCCCTCAAACCGCCAAGCAAAAAGCAGATCCCGCCAATGCGAGATCTGCTTTTTACATGCTTATGACCGCAAAACGCCCGTCCCGTCAAAAGCAGGGATGAAGGCCGCCTCCGCGCTCTCCTTCTGCTGCACGTAGCCGTCGATGATGCCGAGTTCTTCCATATAGGACTCGCACTCCTCGTATTCTTCATCGGTGATCCTGCGATTGATTTCAGGAAATTCCGCTGCGCGGCCGCAGGGCGTGTACTGGCGCATGAGGCTGAAGAGGACATCCCCTGGATCGAACGTCTCCGCTACATACTCGAGGATCCGTTTCGTGTCCTCCACCTGTCCGGGAAGGATCAGATGGCGGATGAGGACGCCCTTTTGTAAAATGCCATCCGCCCCGATCACATAAGGCCCTGTCTCTTTGAACATCTGCTCGATGGCCGCGCTCGCCCTTTCGAAGTAGTCCGGCGCGTCACTGTATTTTCCGGAAATCTCTCCATCATAATACTTGAGATCCGGCAGCCAGCACTGTACCTTCTTCCGAAGAAAGGCCACGGTATGGACACTCTCATAGCCGCCGCAGTTATAAACGACCGGCACAGGCAGCGGCTCGCGAAGGCTCTGAAAGATCGCATGGGTGTAATGCGTCGGCGTCACAAGATCGATATTGTGCGCCCCCTTGGCAATGAGCTCGAAGTAGATCTCCCGCAGCCGCTCTACGGATACTTCGATGCCCTTTCTCCTTTCGGAAATCTCATAGTTCTGACAGTACACACAGGACAGATTGCACCCGGCGAAGAAGACAGTCCCCGCCCCGCGCGTCCCTGCGATGCACGGCTCCTCCCAGTGATGAAGAGCCGCCCTTGAAATCACCGGCAGCATCCCGCTCTGGCAGTAGCCGAGCTGCCCTTCGCCCGTGATGCTCTCCCTGCGCACCACCTTGCACGCACGCGGACACAGATTGCATACGCTCATAGTTATTCCTTCTTTCGTTTGAATGATTATATGTATTGTAGCATATGGGGTAAGGGTTCAGGGTTCGGGGTTCGGGATTCGAGGTTCGGGACATTCCGCCCTTTGGTTCCGTTTGAAAGCTTCACTTGAATGAGGAATTAGGAATGAATGTGGCGGCTTCGCCGCGAATATATATGGGGCGATGCCCGTTTGAGACATTAGACTCGGAGACTAGGAGACTTCAGACGTCAGATATCTCCCCATTTCGTAGTCTCTTAGTCTCATTTCTAATCCCTAGTCACTAGTCACCAGCTACCAGTCACCACTCACCAGTCACTAGTCACTAATCAGCCCAATTCTCTATTGCCACTGATTTCCAAAAATCATATAATAGGTACGAATTTCCATAATGGATTTAAGGAAACGCTGATTAAATCGCAGAATCAGATTTCATATGGATTTTTATACATAGCGTCGTCGACATTCTCCTTAAATAGCTCGCTATTCGCGTCCCCTGTCTCCTCGCTCTGTATAAAACTCCAAGAATGAAATCTGACAACGATTGAATCAGTGTTTCCTTGAAAGGAGCATACCCATGCAGAAAGAAACGGGGCTTTTGGAGCGAGTTTTCCACCTGAGTGAAAACGGTACATCCGTCAAGACGGAAATCATGGCGGGTATCACCACCTTTATGACCATGGCTTACATCCTGGCTGTCAATCCGGCCATCATGAGCGCAGCCGGTATGGACAAGGGCGCTGTCCTGACCGCGACCGCCATCGCCGGTTTTCTGGGGACTGTCCTCATGGCCGCTTTTGCGAATTACCCCTTTGCCCTGGCACCGGGCATGGGGCTGAATGCCTTCTTCGCCTTCACCGTCGTGAAGCAGATGGGCTACACTTGGGAAATGGCACTGGCTGCCGTTTTCGTCGAGGGTGTCATCTTCATCGTGCTCTCTCTCACGAATGTCCGTGAAGCGATCTTCAATGCGATCCCGCTCAATCTGAAGAAAGCCGTCTCCGCCGGTATCGGCCTCTTCATCTGCTTCATCGGTTTGACTGGTGCGCAGATCATCGTCGGCAACCCGGCCACCAAGATTTCCCTCTTCTCCTTCAAGCAGGCCATGATGGCGGGTACCTTCCATACCACCGGCATCACCGTCGTGCTCGCCATCTTAGGCGTCCTCTTCACCGCCTTCCTCATGGTCGCCAAAGTGAGAGGCAATATCCTCTGGGGCATCCTCTTCACATGGATCCTCGGCATTCTTTGTGAAATCTCCGGTCTTTACGTGCCGGATCCGGCGCACGGCGCTTTCAGCACCCTGCCGGATCTTTCCGCCGGACTTGCTTCCTTTGCTCCGGCCAGCATCTCTCCCCTCATCGGTGAGCTCGACTTCTCACAGGTCGCGACCTTCAACTTCGTCGTCGTCCTTCTGGCTTTCCTCTTCGTCGATGTCTTTGATACCTTGGGCACACTGATCGGCGTTGCTGCCAAAGCCAATATGCTCGATGATGAGGGACGTCTGCCTCGCATCAAAGGCGCGCTCATGGCAGACGCCGTAGCCACCACCGCAGGCGCTGTCCTCGGTGTCTCCACCACCACGACCTATGTCGAAAGTGCAGCGGGTGTCTCGGAAGGCGGACGCACCGGTCTCACGGCTATGACCGTCGCCGTTCTCTTCATCCTCTCCCTCTTCCTCTCCCCCTTCTTCATGGCCATCCCCGCCTTTGCGACGGCACCGGCACTCATCACCGTCGGCTTCCTGATGTTCACCGCCGTATCCGGCATCGATTTTGCGGACATGACAGAAGCCATTCCCTGCTACCTCGCCATCATTGCGATGCCATTCGCTTACTCCATCGCAGAAGGCATCTCCTTCGGCGTCATCTCTTACGTCATCATCAATGCCCTCGCCGGCAAGACAGAAAAGATCAGCCCGCTCATGTACATCCTGACCGTCCTCTTCATTCTGAAATATATCCTGCTGTAAGAGCTGCCGGTCAGCTGTTTTGAGAAATCACGATAACGCCCTTTGCCACAAAGGCAGAGGGCGTTTTGATGTAAGAAAAGTTTGAAAGCAGGGATGAATGGCTAGTGACTTGTGACTTGTGACTTGTGGCTAGGGATTAGTGGCTAGGGATTAGTGGCTAGGGATTAGGTTTACGATACGAGAAAACCGCTAGTTTCAAACCTCCGCGGCGCTTCTGACTTTTATGCGCCGCACCACCATTCCTCATTCGCGCAAAGCTTTCATTCATAATCAGTGGGCGGAGCCGCCCCACGAGCTAACCCTGATACCTAAGGAAACGCTGATTAAATCGCAGAGTCAGATTCTACAAGAATTTTTATACATAGCTTCGTCATAGCCTTCCTTAAATATCTCGCTATTCGCGTCAGGCTATTCCTTGCTATGCATAAAAATTCAAGAGTAAAATCTGACAACGATTTTATCAGTGTTTCCCTAAGAAGGAGCAAACATGAAATTTCTCATTCATCTTCTCATCCTTTTCTTTCTATCCCTCACCACCCTTCCTGCTTCTGCCGCCGCGCCCCTGCTCACGGCTGATGCCGCGATCCTGATGGACGCAAAGACCGGCGAAGTCCTCTATGAAAAAAACGCGGACAAACGCGAATATCCTGCCAGCATGACGAAGATGATGACCTGCATCCTCGCCTTGGAAAAGGGGAATCCGCTCAAAACCATCGCCATCAGTGCAAATGCCGCCAACGTCGAATCCACCGAGCTCTACGGCGGCGAATGGATCCACCTTGGAGATCTGACTTACCAAATGATGCTGATTTCCGATAACGGAGCAGCCACCGCCATCGCAGAAGCCATCGGCGGAAACGTGAACCATTTCGCTTCCATGATGAATGAAAAAGCCCGCGCCATCGGAGCAGAGAGCACACACTTCGTCAATGCGAACGGCATGCCGGATGAAAATCACTACTCGACAGCCCGCGACATGGCGAAGATCGCGCAGTACGGTCTTCGAAACAAAGATTTCAGGCAAATCGTCTCTACCAAGAGCAAGCAGGTCCACTACGAACGCCCGAACAAAAATCTTCCCTGCACGAATACCAATCATCTTCTCTTCACCTATGACGGCGCCATCGGCATCAAGACCGGCTACACCCGCGCCGCGCAAGGCTGCCTCACCGCGGCCGCCACAAGACATGGCAAGACACTGATCGCCGTCATCATGCACGCCGGCTGGGACAGCCGCTTCACCGAAGCCGCCGCACTTTTGGATTACGGATTTAGGATGGAGAAGTAACTAGGGACTAGGGACTAGTGACTGGGGACTGGGGACTGGGGACTGGGGACTTGAATACGACTTTTGAGCATCGCTCTATTTATACTTCACGGCGCTTCCATAGTATTAAGGAAACGCTGATTAAATCGCAGAATCTGATTTGGCATGTATTTTCATGCAATGCTTCGTCATAACCCTCCTTAAATAGCTCGCTATTCGCGTCGGTTTATTCCTCGCCTTGTATGAAAATACAAGAGCCAAATCAGACAACGATTTAATCAGTGTTTCCTTAAGCGCCGCACCACCCCCGTTGAATCCATAGAACCCGTTGAACCTTCTGAATCCATCCTCACCCCCTTGCAGAAATTCTCCTTATTCATTAGAATAAATGAAAGAAACATAAAGCTTCCATTTACCGTTCAAAGGAGAACTCTGATGAAAAAACTCATTCTCACAAGCCTGCTCACCTTGGCGCTCGCTGCCTCTGCATCGGCTGCCGTTCCCGCAGGCGGCGTGTACCTGGATAAAGACGGCACCCCGCTCACGGAAGCGCAGCAGGTCCCGCCGTCGCTTAGATCTCACAAAATGGCTCCGCAGAACGCCGCCATTCAGGAAGCGATGTCTCAGCTCCCACACAGCACGAGCACGCTCATCACCCTCACCATCACCGAAGACGGGACGGCAGCGAATGCTTCCGTGGCGCAAAGCTCCGGTTCCATCATTCTGGACCAGTACGCCATAGATTCCGTGAACCTCTGGCAGTTCCGCCCGGCGAAACGCGGTGACAGATCTGTCGCTGCGAGCGTAACCATTCCGCTCCGCTTCATCTCCACCATGGTTTCCGTCCCTGCTGCCCCCGCCTCACAGGTTCTGAAAGACATGTCCGATGAAGTCCGCGAAGCCGCTGAGAGAAACGCTCACCCCATCCTCACCGTGAAAGTCTACGTAAAAAGCGACGGCACGATGGACGGCGCTCCCGAAGTCGTAAAGGATGAGCAAGTTTCCAGTGCTGATTTCAAGACGCTTTCAAAATACGTGGCAGCTTCTGTAAAAAGCTGGACCTTTACCCCCGCGCAGAATCCCGACGGCGAGGCCATCGGCTCCGAAGTCCTGATCCCGGTGCAGGTTTGAATGGATTGAAAATACGCAAGCAAAAAAACGCAGCCATATGATATGATCCCCCTAAAGCAGACAAGGTAAATAACCAAACTGCTTTAGGGGGATTTTTTTAATGGCCAAAAGGAA
>UQRR01000064.1 GCA_900543455.1 uncultured Dialister sp. | reverse complement strand
TGCGGCGCATAAAAATCAGAAGCGCCGCGGAGGTTTGATAGCGCTTCGCGCGCATCGTCATTTCGAGCGTAGCCGAGAAATCTTTATTGCAGAACGCTCATCGCCTGATGTGAGGCAGCACCAGGACATCGTTTTCCCTCAGCGCATACACGCTGATTCCCGCAGTACAAGAAAGATCCCTCGGCTGCGCTCGGGATGACGATGCCGGAGAAATCCCAGTCACCAGTCACTAGTCAGCAGTCACACCTCTAGCCCACCACTCATGCCTTCTCTCTATCAAAAGTCATAATTCATAAGTATTTGCTATGCTGTCTGATTCCACCTATACTATGGATAGAATGAAGAATACGAAAGGAGGCACACAGATGCATACCAAATGGAAACAGCGGATGGCGATCGGACTACTGATTGCTGCGCTGCCGATCTCGCTCACGGTGGGGACGCTGTCATTTCGCTCAAGTGAAGTCCGCGCGGCGCAGGCGGCGAGGGTGGAGACGGGGGACTATGGCTACCTTATCTGGCCGCAGAATCTGAATGCCGTCAGAAGTGAGGTGGAGATTTTCAAAGAGATCCCCAAAGACCTGCGAGCGGATACTCCGGCCGCCACCGCGATTTACAGGAATACCCACGTATACACGAATAGCCTCATGCTGGACATGAGACAGCTGCAGGCAGAGAAGCCTCTTTTTTATCGTGTACGGGCGTACGATCTGGATGGGCATCCGATCGGCCCCTATTCGCAGCCGGCAGATGTGGAGAGCGCACTTTTCAAGACGGAGCGCAATGCGCCCATCCCGCACGATCCCTATGGCAAGGGAAATGGCAGCGTCCTTCTGTATCCGGTCTATGCCTACACAGGAAATCCGAATGCCGCGAGCTATGAGATCGAAGTCACATCAAAGTATCCGGAAAATCTCCATGGCTTTTCGCCATCCGTCCACCGCATCTATGCGGCTAAGACAGAACTCACCGATCTCTATGATGATGCGCCGCGGACGGGAACCTATTACTGGCGCGTCAGGGGAATGGACAGCACGGGGAAGCCCGTGGGTGAGTGGAGCCTGCCGCAGGAAATCAAAAATCCGGTGAAGCATTGGAAGGTGGCTGTCTATGGCGACAGCATTTCTCACGGCGGCGGCCATCTCTCCTTTGGGCCTGCTGACCTTGCCTACAGCTATGCGTCGTATCTGGACTTTCCTTCGATCAATCTTTCCCAAAGCGGGGATACGAGTGAGGCTATGGTCATGCGCTTCGAGAAGGACGTGCTTCCTTTTTCGCCGGAGTACCTTCTCATCTTGGGCGGGACGAACAGTCTTCGCGCCGGCGTCCCGGCAGCGGATGTGATCTCTGACCTGAAGGAGATCCAGAGAAAGTGCCGCGAGCATGGTATCACTCCCATCCTGATGACGCTGCCGCCGATCAATCCTGAAAACATCCGGAAGGCTTTTGATGAGCCGACCTATGAGGGCTGGAAAGCTTCTTTCGATGAGGTGAATGCTTTCATACGCGGTGAGGTCCATATCGATACTGCCGCGCCCTTTGAAGAGATGGAAGAGCTTCCCACCTGGCTCGCGCTGGACGGCATTCACGGCGACTGGAATATGAAGCGCATGATGGCGGAGGTCATCAATCGGGAATTTCCAAAGGTGGTGGCTGGTGACTAGTGGCTGGTGACTAGTGACTAGTGGCTAGTGACTAGTGGCTAGTGACTAGTGACTGGTGACTAGTCGCTTTTCCCTAACAAT
This sequence comes from uncultured Dialister sp., assembly GCA_900543455.1. Taxonomy (GTDB): domain Bacteria; phylum Bacillota; class Negativicutes; order Veillonellales; family Dialisteraceae; genus Dialister. The sequence continues at coordinate 10,898 of UQRR01000064.1, read as the reverse complement.
GCGCATCCCGTCATTCTGAGCGGAGGAAAACGTCGGATGAGGGATGATGGCAGCCAGAACTGTGGGGACAGAGTCGAAGAATCTATTTGTATCATGATTTCCAGAACCACACAGCCAACAACTAATAACTAATAACAAAAGAAAGGACAATACGATGGTCAAACAAACAGCAGGACGCACGATCCTGGGTGCATTTGCACCGAAATTCGCTGGGCTGAATGATGATGTACTTTTCGGCGAAGTATGGAGCCGGGAGGGAAAACTTCCGCTGAAGATCCGCTCCATCGTGACGGTGAGTGCGCTCATTGGGAAAGGGATGACGGATGCCTCGCTCGCCTATCATCTGAAAGAGGCGAAGAAGAATGGCGTGACGAAGGAAGAAATGGCTGAGCTCCTGACACACATCGCCTTCTATGCCGGTTGGCCGAATGCCTGGGCGGCCTTTCATCTGGCGATGGAAGTATATGAAGGAAGTGATGCAGAGCACGGCGGTTTCTTCGGACAGGGCGAGGCGAATACAGCGTATGCGCCGTATTTCACCGGCTGCTCCTATCTGAAAGTTCTTTCTGAGCCGGGGGATCCTCTCATCATCTGCAATGTGACCTTCGAGCCGGGCTGTCGCAATCACTGGCATATCCACCATGCGAAGACGGGCGGCGGTCAGGTGCTCATCTGTGTCGATGGCGAAGGCTGGTATCAGCAAGAAGGAAAGCCGGCGCAGAGCCTCAAGGCAGGGGATATCGTGGAAATCCCCGCAAATGTGAAACACTGGCATGGGGCGAAGAAGGACAGCTGGTTCAGCCATCTGGCTTTTGAGATCCCGGGAACCGATCTTTCTAATGAGTGGTGCGAGGAAGTCAGCGCGGCAGCCTATGACGCGCTGTCTCGCTGAAGAGGCGTCTATGAAGACACTGATTGTTTACTACAGCTATAGTCATGGAAATACGAAAAAGATCGCAGAAGCGCTGAGAAAAGCTACAGGGGCTGACATCGAACGTATCGAAACGGTCAAGAAGTACGGTCCCTATGAGGAAACAGTCGAAGTGGGACAGACGGAAGTGCAGAAAGGCTATTGCCCGCCGCTTCGTCAGATGAAGAAGGACATCGCGGGATACGATGTGATTGCTTTGGGATCGCCGACCTGGTGGTACACCATGGCGCCTGCCATGCGTACCTTCGTGACGACGCATGACTTCACAGGAAAGAAAATGATTTTCTTCACGACACATGGCGGCTGGCCAGGGAGCGCCATCAAGCATCTTAAGAATTTAACCCATACGGATGAAGTACTCGGGACGATAGAAGTCCGCTTTGACCCCTATGGAGGCGACGAACAGATCACGCCGGAAAAGGACGTGGACGCCTGGATTTCTATGATGGAGAAGAAAGTACGAGGGTAGCATGGATGTGCCATATCAGGAGCTCGAAAAGATGAAAATCAAAGAGCTCAAAAAAGAACGCTTCCGTCTGCTGGACGATATTCACGAAAAGCAGCAGCGGCTCGATCAGATTGATTACCAGATTTATCAAAAGAAAAAGGAAGAGGGAAAGGAAGGATCATGATGTGGAAGAAAGCGATCGCTCTTTCATGTGCGTTTCTGGCAGTGGGCGGGTTAACCGGCTGCGGGGAAACCACGGGGGTGCCTCATCGCGAGGGGAACGCAGCAGGCGCATCGGGCGAAAGTCCTATGGTGAAGAAAGACGGCAAAGCCATCGTCATCTATTTCTCGGCGACAGGAAATACAAAGCGCGCCTCGGAAATCATTGCAAAAACGAAGGGGGCGGACCTTTGGGAAATCAAGGCCAAAGAGCCCTATAGCGAGGCTGACCTTGACTACAGAAATGACACAAGCCGCGTCAGCCTCGAGCATAAGGATCGGAGCATCCTGCCGGAAATCGATGGCGATGTTCCATCGTGGGACTCTTATCAGACGGTCTTCCTGGGCTATCCGATCTGGTGGGGCGAAGCGCCGAACATTGTATACCATTTCGTAAAGACACATGACTTTTCCGGAAAGCAGATCATTCCTTTCTGCACATCGCATTCCAGTGATCTTGGAGACAGCGATGTGCTGCTAGAAGAAACGGCCAAGAGTGGCGAATGGTTCCCCGGCACCCGCTTCTCCGGCGGCGTATCTGAAGGCGATCTCATCGACTGGACAAAGCATTTCTGACGGGTCTTTATGCGAAATGTCTATCTTTCCCTGTCATTTGGCGTAAAAGTAGGGAAAGACACTTGACAAGCATGAAACATGATTTATAATAAAAGCATGTTTTAAGAGCATGAGCATATTGTCTGTGTCTTAAAGCAAACCATTGCCTGCGTTTCGCGTGACGGGCGAGTCATCCCGCCGCGGTATACCCCTATACCACGGTTTCCCGCTTTCCCCATAGCCCCGATGACATCCCATCGCCTTCATAAGAGCGCAGGCAGAAAAGAGCGGGTCTCCCCTAATTTCCCGCTCTTTTTCTATTGCATTATTATGAGGAGGGATGGACAGGCGATAGAGATACTTCCGCGCTCTGCAAACCATGCAGGGGGAAGATTTTCTGCCAGATCAAAAGGAAATCATCTCGGTACATGTATGCGGGATAGCGGATTTCAGTTCTTTTCGCAAAAAATCAGTCCATCTGGCAGATTTCCTTATTTGTTAAATTGACAATTCGTTTTATTATATTTTATAATGAACCAGATACTCTTGAAAAAGTATATTCTTATTTGGGGAAGAGTTGATTTTGAGTTTCCGGGGCCATTCTGAGTTTGGCCTCATTGTTCATGAAAAGGGGACATAATCATGGCACCAGCAGCATCAAGAGCTGAACGTATGGTGGGCGTTCGTGCGAACATTCTTAACACCGCTAAAAGACTTTTTTTGGAACAGGGGTATAAAAAGACAACCATTCGCCAGATTGTACAGGAGTCCGGGATTACCTCGGGCAGCATCTACAATCTGTTTGATAATAAAGACGCTGTTTTCTCAGCCATTACGAATGAGCTTTGCCAGGTGATCGTGGAGGAAGTAGAGAAGCGCTTCTCTGATAAACCGCTGGAATATCACTATGCAGCGATTCTGGCGGTCGAGCTGTATGCGATCGAGAAGGAATCTGTTTTCCGTGAACTCTACTATGAAGCCTATACGGAGCCAAAGCTTTTCGAAGCCCTGCTCCATACCCATCTGGATCTCGCAGATCACTACCTCGCAGAGGCAGACTGTATGGGCTATCTGAAGCCGGATGAATATTATGCACGCATGCTACTTTCCAAAGGCGCCATGCTCGGCTATATGGAAGCCTTCGACTTTGACCGCACCGGTCCTGTCCGCGTGCTTCGAAGAGAGCTTGCCTCCCTCATCCTTCTGTCTCTCGGACTGAAGAAAAAGGACATCAAAGAACTGTACTCCTTCATGCTGAAGATCGAGGATGAATGCAGCGAGATTATCGGCGTGATTCTTGACAGCGTACATCAGAAATAGAGCCTGAGGACTGCGAATGGCTAAGCTTCTAAGAAGCAGACCTCTGCCATTCACCATAAATATCATGACATCCCAAAACGTGAGAGCCAAAGTCTCTCACGTTTTTTTATTGAAAAAAAATTTTGGAAAAGCTATTGCAATTTTATGCATAACGCTGTATAATTATCACATCGTCAAACAAGCCCATGTGAAAGGGCTGATGAAATTGTCTATATTTTATTGGAAAGGCGGCATTATCATGACAGATATTAAAAGCGTAAAGAAAGTAGTTCTTGCATATTCCGGTGGTCTGGATACCTCCGTTATCATTCCGTGGCTGAAAGAAAACTATGGCTGCGAAGTCATTGCCTGCACCGTGAACCTGGGGCAGCCGGAAGACTTCGATGCCATCCACAAGAAAGCACTCGCATCCGGTGCTGAATATGCAGAGACCCTTGATGTTCGCAAAGAATTCATTGAAGAATATGCATACAAAGTCCTTCAGGCAGATGGCCGTTATGAAGGCAAGTACCTGCTCGGCACCTCTTTCGCTCGTCCGCTGATCGGCAAATGCCTCGTCGACATGGCAAAGAAATATGGCGCTGATGCCATCTGCCACGGTGCGACCGGCAAAGGCAATGACCAGGTTCGTTTCGAACTCACCATCAAAGCACTGGCTCCGCACATGAAGATCATCGCTCCATGGCGTATCTGGGATATGAAGTCCCGTGAAGATGAAATGGCTTACGCAGAAGCCCATGGCGTGCCGATCGACAAATATGATGAAAAGCAGACTGATGAAGAAAAGGCTGCACAGAAATATCCATACTCCATGGACTGGAACATGTGGCATCTGTCCCATGAAGGCGATGATCTGGAAAATCCGGCCAACGCACCGCACAAGGATATGTACCTCGTCACCTGCGATCCGGAAGAAGCTCCGGATAAGCCGGAAATCGTCACCATTGATTTCGAAAAAGGCATCCCGACCGCTGTCAATGGCAAGAAGATGGACGGCGTAGAGCTCGTCAATACCCTGAATGCCATCGGCGCACGCAACGGCATCGGCATCGATGACCTCGTAGAAAACCGTCTCGTCGGCATGAAGTCCCGCGGCGTCTATGAAAACCCATGCGGCTCCATCCTTTTCTACGCTCACACCGAACTGGAACGCCTCTGCCTCGACCGCGCGACCTTCCATTTCAAAGAAATCGCTGCTGTAAAATACTCGGAACTCGTATATGATGGCATGTGGTTCGCACCGCTGCGCGAAGCACTGCAGGCCTTCGCTGACAAGACCTCTGAAACCGTCACCGGCAAAGTTACCCTTCGCCTCTACAAGGGCAACATCATGTCCAATGGCGCAGAAAGCCCGTACTCCCTGTACAATGAAGAATTCGTCACCTTCGGCGAAGATGATGTATACAATCAGGCGGATGCAGAAGGTTTCATCAACCTCTTCGGCCTGCCGCTCACCATCCGCGCTCTCATGAAGGAGAAGAATGCAAAATGAGTGATATGATGTGGGGCGGACGCTTCACGAAGGCAGAGGAAAAGAATGCACTGGATTTCAATGCATCCATTTCCTATGACTGCCGCATGTATCGAGAAGACATCGCCGGCTCTATCGCCCATGCCAAAATGCTGGCGGCTCATGGGATCATTTCCAAAGAGGATCAGGAAAAGATCACCAAGGGTCTTCTCTCTATCAAAAAAGAAATCGATGAAGGGACATTCCCTTTCTCTGTCGAACTCGAAGATATTCATATGAATATCGAAAAACGCCTCACCGAGGAGATCGGCGATGCCGGTGCCCGTCTCCACACAGCGAGAAGCCGCAATGACCAGTGCGCGCTGGATCTCCATATGTACATGAAGAGAAATATCGCGCGCCTTTCTGAAAAGCTCATCGCCGTCTTAGAAGCCCTCCTCGCTGCTTCCAAGAAGTATCAGGACGTCATCCTGCCGGGCTACACCCATATGCAGCGCGCGCAGCCAGTCCTCTTCGCGCACCACATGCTCGCCTACTTTGCGATGCTCGAGCGTGACTTCAAGCGCCTCGAAGACTGCTACGACATGTGTGACATGTCGCCGATCGGTGCCTGTGCGCTGGCAGGGACCACATACCCGACCCATCCCGAGGAAGAAGCGAATGACCTTCACTTTGCTTCTGTCTATGGAAACAGCCTGGATGCGGTCTCGGATCGCGACTACCTTCTCCAGTTCCTCTCCTTCGCTTCGATCTGTGCGATGCATCTCTCGCGCCTGTCGGAAGAATTCATCTACTGGTCGACCAGCGAATTCCAGTTCATCGAGCTCGATGACGGCTACTCCACCGGCAGCTCCATCATGCCGCAGAAGAAGAATCCGGATATGTGCGAGCTCATCCGCGGCAAGACCGGCCGCGTCTATGGTAACCTCATCGGCCTTCTGACCGTCATGAAAGGTCTGCCGCTGGCCTATGACAAGGACATGCAGGAAGACAAGGAAGGCGTCTTCGATGCTCTGGATACCCTGTACTTCGCCCTTGACATCTATGCCGGTATGATCTCCACCATGACCGTCAATGGCGAGCACACCCGTGCGGTCTTGGAAAGTGACTTCTCGAATGCGACCGACATGGCTGACTACCTTGCAAAGAAAGGCCTGCCTTTCCGTCAGGCGCATGCCGTTGTCGGGAATGCCGTCCACTACTGCATCGAGCACCATAAAGTGCTCCTCGATCTCTCCATGGAGGAATTCAAAGCCATGAGCCCGCTCTTCGAAGAAGATATCAAAGAAGCCCTCTCTATCGAAAACTGTGTGAAGAACCGTGAAAGCTACGGCGGCACAGGGCCGAAGTCCGTAGAACGTCAGCAGACACATGCAGAAAAAGCCATAGCTTCCATGAAGGAAGCTATGGACGCCTGGAAACAGGAGATGGCATTTCTCGGGTGATTGGGATAGTGATGCTTCTATCGGACAGCTCCCACTTGATTAATGCTGTTAAGTTAAGGAAATTGTTAGCGCCGTAATGACTTGCTTCCCCCTTCGGGGGAAGTGCCGAAGGCAATATGTGCAAGCGAACTGAATTTTTAGGAGCGAAGCGACGCTAAAATCCAGTGAGACGCCATTTCGAGCGCAGCGAGATGGGGCATGCTAGCGGTATAGCGTGCTATGTTGAATAATCCGACGCTATCGATATTCCAACACTTTCATGCAATACCGCTGCGTAGCCCCCTCAGCCCTTCGGGCAGCTCCCCCGATGGGGAGCCAAGAACGTTCCACCACTTCTCACTAAGTCCAGAAGTTAACAAATCGCTATACTAGCCCCTATTCACTTACACATACGAGGCTCCATCATGCTTATTCCTTACGCTGCACCGGCCGAGCTCTATCGGCAGGACATGGAAATCAAGAAATCGATCTTTATCACGCACATCCTGCCTGTCAACTCAGAAGAGGACGCACAGCAGGCACTTGCTGATTTCAGGAAGAAATACAAAGACGCCACGCACAACTGCTACGCGTGGCGCATCGGTACAGAGCGCATCCTTGAGAAGTCGGGCGATGACGGCGAGCCGCAGGGCACGGCGGGACACCCCATGCTCCATGTGCTCCAGATGCGAAAGCTCACGAATGTACTCGCGGTCGTCACCCGCTACTTCGGCGGCATCAAGCTCGGTGCGGGCGGCCTCACAAGATCCTACAGCGGCGCGCTCTCCGATGCTGTGAAGGCGGCGCCCATCGTCACCTATACGCCGTATGCCCGCTATACCGTGACCCTCCCCTACACCGCGGTCGGCGGCTTTGAAAATTACATCAAAGACAAAGACAAAGACATCCGCGTCCTGGACCGTGCCTTCACAGCCGAGGTGCAGGTGACCTTCCTCACCCTGCCCGAAGAAGCGAAGACGCATCTCAAATTCCTGACAGACCTCACAGGCGGGAAAGCCGTCATCGAAGAGGACGGGGAGGAGTATGTGAAGGTGAGAGACTAACACCGGTGAAAAACGCCGCACCACCCCCGCCGAACCTGTCCCTTGGCTCCTTTTTCCAAACTTTTTTGAAATAATTTTCAGAAAAATCCCCACAATGACATCATCTGTCCTATCCATTTGGTATCCTATATACAGAGAGCTGGATCGCCCCAAACTCCTTTTCTAAACTCTCAACTCTCAACTCATTTTGATTTCCCAAGGCGATCCAGTTCTCGCCTTTTTTAGGGAAACGGTATGGCAAAAGGCCTGCACAATAAAAAGCCCGATGAAAGATCCCCTGTCTTTCATCGGGCTTTTTGCTTACTCCATGCCGAAAGGCTCGTTTCCGCTGCCAGGGAGCTTGAAGATCCCTGCCCCCCATAAGAAGAGTAAAAAATCCGGTGCGTGCTTTTCCCAGTTATCCAGGAATGCTTCGTATAATTTTTCCATGATCTCCACCTCTCTGTCCTTTACCATACACTCTCTGTATGACCGCATAGGCATCCTGCTATGATACGCTCATGCGGATAAGATACATTTCGTTCTGCTTGTATCATAGCATGAAAAAAGCGGATGAATCCATCCACAATTCATCCGTCTTGTGCATTACCATATATTTATTTTAAAGTGTGCCGTAAAAGGCAATCGGGAAGAAATGCCCATCACTGTCCCCCGAAATATTTCTTCACAAATCCCACGTCCCCCACGCTCCACCGGGTTCCGGCGAGGTAGGAGAGGGGCCCGGCCTCTTTCCCGAAATCGCAGGAGATCTCCGCCGAGCAGAGAAGCTGGCGTTTTTCCTTGTAGCTGCGGTTCGTCGTCTTCACGCCGTACTTGTCATCGCCCAAAAGCGGATGCCCTACATGTGCCATCTGGCTGCGGATCTGATGGGTACGGCCGGTGATGAGGTGGCACTTCACGAGCGAAAGACCGCCCTGATACGCGAGACGTTCGTACTCAGTGATGGCCGTCTTCGATCCCTTCACGGGCTCATCCGTGACGAAGACCTGATTCTTTTTCGCATCCTTGAAGATCTGATGGGTGAGCGTCCCGTGTCCCGGCTCGATCTTTCCAAGGACGATGGCCAGATAGGACTTGCGGATCTTGCGGTCACGGATGAGACGGCCGAGGAGATCACGGATCTCTTCTGTCTTTGCAAAAAGGAGGAGTCCCTCGGTATTGAAATCAATGCGATGCACGGGATAGGCCGCCACGCCGCCCTTCTGCAGGAGGGCCGCAGAGACGCGCGAGAGCATGGTATCCTTTTCCTTTCCCGTGACGTCAAGCGTCAAGACGCCGGCAGGCTTGTAGACGACAAGAAGGTTTTCATCCTCGTAAAGAATGCGGACAGGGCGCACCGCATCGGTCCTCTCCAGTACAAAGGAGCGGACTTCGTCACCGGCAGCGAGCCGGTAGGCAGCCTCTTCCTTCCGGCCATTCACTTTGATCTTCTTCGTGCGAAGGGCTTTCATGAAAAAGGCGCGCGGCCAGTGCTTGTGCTCCATCAGGAACTGGTCTAAGCGCTTGCCTTCTTCAGATTTTTTTATCGTAAATATCTCCATAGGTATCTCCAAGAAAATAGGGGGGGACTAGTCACTGGGGACTGGGGCTGAATGCTGCTTTCACACATGGCCCCTTCTTTATATTGCGCTGAAATGCCACCAGCCCCCTTTAGGGTAATGCTATTAAGTTAAGCGGCAAATCATTCTTGGCTCCCCATCGGGGGAGCTCCCCGAAGGGGTGAGGGGGCTACGCAGCGGTATTGCATAAAAGTGTTGAAATATCGATAGCATCGGACCATTCAACATAGCACGCTATACCGCTAGCATGCCCCTATTGCCTTCGGCACTTCCCCCGAAGGGGGAAGCAAGATGTTACGTAGCTAACGATTTCCTTAACTTAATAGCATTACCCATTTAGGGAAAGCTGGCGAGCAGAAGCAATAGAACCCGCAAAGCCGGGGCAACCATGATTGGCTGTCATAATGATGATACGCCGCTTGAGGCATTTTCTGCCATTTCCTTTAGGGAACACTGATTAAATCGTTGTCTGATTTGACTCTTGTATTTTCATTCAAGGCGAGGAATAGTTCGCCGCGAATAGCGAGCTATTTAAGGAGAACTATGACGAAGCATTGCATGAAAATACATGTCAAATCAGACTCTGCGATTGAATCAGCGTTTCCTTTAGCTCGTCCTTGGTGCGGCCAGTCGCGATCCGCGCCATTGTCTCCACGACCTCTGCCTCATGCTCGCCCGCGATGTCAAAGGCGCCGCAGAGCAACTGCGCGTATGAGGTGATCACTTCGCGCCGGCGCTCTTCTTCCATCACGGCGGAAAGGCGGCCGTCTCGGGTCATCTGTATTTTCATGGTGATTGAGATTCTTTTCGCTGTCATATGCCCTCCTGGATTTCTCTTTATAGTACAGGATGGCAGAGATTTTGGCTAGAGGGGCGCGGGAAAAGCAAGTGCAACGGCCCGAAAACGGCCGGAAACCTCCTGTAAGATGCATGTTATCGCCGGTAAGATGCAAAGGATAATCTGCAAGTCATCATAAATATTTTTAATTGGCTATCATTTATGGGTTCTTCTATAATGAAATCATGCAAAGCATTCCCTGTTGTGATGAGGGAGGATCCGCCATGAACAATCTGGACTACCTGGAATATGAAGGCTCGCGGCTTTTAGACTATGCGATGAAAACATACAGTAAAACTTCCACCGGCTCGCTGGTGAATGATATCGAGCGCGCCGTCCTTGCAGGACAGAAAGAATTGTCTCTGGCAGAACAGGATGCGCTGCAGTCTCTCTCCTTTGAGTATACCCTGTACCGTCTCTACATTGCTCGCTGCATGATCCGACACCACAAGAGCGGCTTCGGCTGCACGGATGCGATCCTGAAAGGTCTTTCCAGCACGCTGTCTTCCCTGCCCTCTGCGCTCAAAATGCTCGCCCTCGAGCATGATCTGAACGGGTCCTACCTGCTTCTTGGCTGCTATGTAGAAAAGCTGACGAAAGCACATGTGGAAACGATGTTCCAGTGCTACGCTGCCATTGAAAAAGCCTGCGTCACGGGGGATCGCGAAGCGCGCCTCACCTCTTCCATCGAAAGCTCTCTTTTGGCGATGTCCAAGGAAATCAACTTCGCCCCAAATCCTTCCCTGCTCCGTCATCTCATGGAAGAGACCCGGGCTTTCATGCGCGCGCTCTCTCTCCGTCTATCTGAAATGACGCCGGAGAGCGTCCATCACAAGGCGCATGGAAAGACGCTCGTCCATACGCACCACTCCGTCTTCTCTCGTGAAAACTATGAACACATCTACCCGTCCCTCACCCTCATCGCCGGCATCATGACCGGATTCCTCTTCATGTTCGCCTGACAAGGGATGGGATTCCCATTTCCTCCAAATAAAAAGGGGCTGTGAAGAAATGAATCCTCATTTCTTCACAGCCCCTTTTTACTTTGCTTTCATTTGGTTCAGGGTTC
>UQRR01000063.1 GCA_900543455.1 uncultured Dialister sp. | reverse complement strand
TGCCTTCGGCACTTCCCCCGAAGGGGGAAGCAAGATGTTACGTAGCTAACGATTTCCTTAACTTAATAGCATTACCCCTCGAGGAGAAGGCTGACGATACGGGAATACCGTCATCTAAAATGCGACGAAGCCGCCACCTCGAACCTTGAACCCTGAATCCTCAATCATTAAAATTTCATTTCCCTTTTCTGCGTGAATGCTGTATAATACATACAGCATTTTTATATTGAATCAAAGAAGGTCTTTCAAAAAATCTTTGAAAGTGAAAAGAGAAGACGGTGCAAATCCGTCACGGTCCCGCCGCTGTAAGGCTGAGCCCTCCTCACGATGTCACTGGGAAACCGGGAAGACGAGGACGGGCGAGGACGCCAAGCCAGAAGAACTGCCCTCTTTGATGAAGACAACTGATCCGCTGCGGATGGTGCGATGTATACCGGAAGCAGATGGCGCAGGTTGTTTTCAAGTTTCCGTCCATACGGGATAAAGGAGGAAGTAAAATGAATCAGAAAATTTTGACAGCGTCTTTGGCAGCTCTTGTGCTTACCACAGGCGCTTTTAGCGTGCAGGCAGAAAGCACCCCCCCGAATTTTTATTCGTTAAATGAGGTGGTAGTTACTGCGAGCCGTACCCCGGAGAAGAAGATCGACACGAATGCGGATGTAGCAGTCGTGACTGCAGATGAGATCGCCCAGAAACATTATGATGATGTTTCACAAGCCGTCAGAAATATCCCCGGCGTAGTTATTGCGAACAGCTCTGCAAACGGGCAAAATTATAACTCTAACAAACTCTACATTAACGGCTCCAATAAAGTTGTTCTTCTTGTTGATGGTGTTAGAATGAACACCAATGGTCTGACTGTAGGTAGCTCTGTAACTTTGGCACAACATGTCAACATGAACTCCATTGATCACATCGAAGTCCTGAAAGGCTCTGCCTCCACCCTGTATGGTTCTGATGCACAGGGCGGTGTCATCAACATCATCACCAAAAAAGCAAAAGAAAATCAAATTAACACAGCAGTCACCATCTCTGCCAGCAGTTTTGATGGTGAAAAATACAATCTATACAACGAAGGAAACAAAGATGGATTCTTCTGGACAGTAGAGGCGCAGAAAGAATTACAAGGTGATTACAAAGACGGTCACAACAACAAAGTCATTAGCCATTTAAATGCGGAATCTTATAATGTGAAGTTGGGGAAAGACCTCGGCAATGATTCCAGCCTTGTCTTTACTTACAACAAATACAAATCTGACTACCAGCGTCCTGATCAAGCATTTATGCATCAAGGCGGTGGAAGTACCACCAGAGACTATGGGACAAAGGATAATGACGCCATCAGCTTGCAATATAAAGCCAAAATCACCGATGCGCTTTCTAATGAACTGACCGTATACAGAAATCGTACTACTTTCCGGGATAATTACAAAAGCGCCGGAGATTTCTGGTTTATGGATATGAAAAGTACCGGTTTTACAGATCAGTTGACTTGGAAAAATGACCAGCACACAGTTGTAGGGGGCATTGAGTATTACAAAGATGAAATCCCCTATTTTTACTCTTATGGTTCAATCAGTGAAGCACAAGGGCATCACGCTTCTAACACAGCTTTCTATATCCAGGATGACTGGAAAATTACCGATAAGTGGAATGTCACTCCTGGTATTCGTTTTGACCATCATTCTACCTTTGGCAATCACACCACACCTGCTATCACTGTAGGTTATAAAGCCAATGAAAACACCAATTACTACCTAGGCTATAAGGAATTCTTCGTGGCGCCTGATTTATATCAGATTTTCGATCATTATTCTGGCAATAAAGATTTGGACCCGCAAGAAGGCAGCACCTGGCAAATCGGCATGAATAAACAAATCGACGATTCACTTTCTATGTCAGCAAATCTCTATCGCACGCATGCCAAAAATATTATCAGCTATAGCTTTGATACATGGAAATATGAAAACCTTGGCAAAACCGATAGTGCCGGCGGATCTCTTAGCCTGACCAAACAGTTTAACCCCAACTGGTCTGCCACCTTTGGGTATACATACACGCATATAAATAGCAGTGATTCCCAAAAGGCTAATCTGAACGGCTTCCTGCCCAAACATACCTTAGATCTCGGTATCACCTATGTGCATGATACATTTGATGCCAGCCTCTATGGACGTGCCATCCTGGGACGAGAAGGAGGAAAGGGTTTTACTGGTAGAATCCCGTCCGAATACAAGAATTACAGCGTTTGGAATTTCTCCATGAACTACAAGCCTGTTGATTATGCAAAAGTTTTCTTTAAAGTAAATAACATCTTCGATTCCTATTACTGCGATGTAGGAACTTTCACTGCATCTACAACCGATTGGTATTCCATGCCAGGACGCAATTATGAACTGGGCGTCACATTCCAGTTCTAAGGAGCGAGCATTAGCGAGCACGGCATAATGCACAATAAAAGCGATGAGACGAAAATCTCATCGCTTTTATTGTGCATCGTTGCGCCGCAACCTCCGCCCTACGCAAACACCTCATCCAGCCCATGAGGATAGAGGAGGAAGTCAAAGACGCTCATAATGAGGATCCCGTCATCACCGCGGCGCGGGCGCATGACATCCTTGACGAGGATGATCTTCTTGAACCCATCTGAAAGGGCGAGGAGAGAGGCCTTCTCCTGACGAAGCTTCTCCTCATCCGGCAAGTGGAAGGCGGACTGGATGTAGTATCGCTTATTTCCCAGACTCGCGATGAAGTCCACTTCGAGCTGACGGCTCAGCATCCGCCCACTCTCTTCATCGAGTATTCTCCGATTCACTACGCCAACGTCCACCAGGTAGCCGCGGCAACGCAGTTCATTGTAAATGATATTCTCCATCAGGTGCGTTTCCTCTACCTGTCGGAAATCAAGCCGCGCATTTCGGAGCCCCACATCCTCGAAGTAGTACTTCACTGGCGTGTCAATATATTTTCTGCCCTTCACATCGTAGCGGACGGCCTTCTGTATCAGAAAGGCTTCTTCAAGGAAATCGATGTACTGGCGAATGGTATTCAGGCTGAGTTTCGAATGGAAGCGGCTCTGGAAGGTCGCCAGAATCTTGGTCGGATTCATCAGCGTACCGATAGAGGAGGCGAGCACATTCACCAGGTCTTCCATCCCCTCCGGATATTTGAGCTTATGCCGTTCCAGGATGTCCTTCAGATACGTTTCCTTGAAGAGGCTCTGCAGGTAGGTGATCTTTTGCTGCTCTGTCTTCATGGACGCGACCTGCGGAAGACCGCCATAGGTCGCGTAGTCAGCCCAACCGTGGTACATATCCCCGTCGTACTGCTCCATGAATTCCGAAAAGGCCAGCGGGTAGACATGGATCTCGTCCCCGCGCCCGCGGAAGGCGGTCAGTATGTCGTTGGAGAGAAATTTCGAATTGCTCCCTGTCACGTACACGTCCACATGTGACTCATACAGGAGGGAATTCAGCACTTCCTCAAAGTGATCGAGAAACTGTACTTCATCGAGAAGGATATAGTAGTCCCCTTCATCCGTCATGCGCTCGTGAATCCAAGAGAGGAGCATGTCGGGATCTCGGTAGCGCCGCATATCCCATCGGTCGAGCTGCATGGTGAGGATATGATCCATCGCAGTTCCCTGCTGCATCAGGTAACGGGCAAAGAGATTGAAGAGAAGATAAGACTTCCCACTTCTGCGAATCCCGGTCACCACTTTGATCATGCCATTGTGCATGCGCTCCACCAGCGCATCCATGTATTTCTGTCGTTTGAACTCCATCGCAGCACTCCTCTTCACTGAAAATTAGACGCAATATTACGTCTAATTTTCAGCGTATCTATCTTTTGAAATCACCCATTATGAAATGTATAATCAGCTTTTTCTCCTGTATATATCGGTTCTTTCATGATTATTATACCACGCACGCATGACTCTGTATATAATTCAAAGACTGAAAAACAGACGTAATATTGCGTCTGTTTTTCAGTCCTTGAATTTTTCTCCCGACGTTCCCCACTTGCTTTTCTTTCGCAAAAAGAATAAAATATGACAGGTAAAAATTCACAGTCAGGCAAAGAAAGGAGGCTCTTTCGTTTCACGAAAGCCTCCTTTTTTCTAGGGAAGCACTGATTCAATCGTTGTCAGACTGAATCAGCGTTTCCCCAGGACTCGCACCCCACTTATCCCGCTTCCGTATGTTCCCAAAGTGGGAAAGGGGATACATGAAGGCAAGAAGTCTCCCCGTCTGATTTCCCTAATCCCCAGTCACTAGTCACTAGTCACTATTTCCCCCAAAGGAGAATCTTATGAGCAAAAGAATCATCGAAGTCGAGGAGCGGCTCCCGCTCCTCCCCACCATCCCCCTCTCGCTGCAGCACCTCTTCGCCATGTTTGGCTCCACGGTGCTGGTGCCCTTCCTCTTGAATGTAGACCCCGCGACCTGCCTTTTCATGAACGGCATCGGGACGCTCCTCTACCTCACCATCTGCAAATGGAAGCTCCCTGCCTACCTCGGCTCATCCTTCGCCTTCATCTCGCCGGTGCTGGCAGTGACGGCGACGGCGGGCATGACGTATGCGGATGCCCAGGGCGGCTTCATCGCCTTCGGTCTCTGCTTCATGATCCTCGCGCTCCTCGTGAAGAAGATCGGCGTCGGCTGGATCGATGTCCTCTTCCCGCCGGCTGCCATGGGCGCGATCGTCGCGATCATCGGGCTCGAGCTGGCGCCGCTCGCCATGACCATGTCCGGCTTCATCGGTGAGCCGCAGGGCATGAGCGCAGCGACTTCCATCACGATCTCCATGTTCACCTTGATCGTCACCATCCTCGCGACCGTTCTTGGGCGCGGATTCATCTCCATCATCCCGATCCTGATCGGTGTCATCGCCGGCTACATTCTCTCCGTCTTCATGGGTGTCGTAGACTTCACGCATGTAGAGGAGATGCCATGGTTCGCCCTGCCGACCTTCTATGCGCCGCATTTCAATCTCTCTGCCATCATGATGATCCTTCCGGCGCTCTTCGTGGTCCTCGCCGAACATATCGGCCATCTCTTCGTCACGAGCGATATCGTCGGACGCGACCTCATCAAAGACCCGGGACTTCACCGCTCGCTCTTTGCAGACGGTCTGTCGAATATGATCTCCGGCTTCGTCGGCTCTACGCCGAATACCACGTATGGTGAAAACATGGGCGTCATGGCGATGACGGGCGTCTACAGCACCTGGGTCATCGGCGGTGCTGCCTGCTTTGCCATCCTCTTCTCCTTCATCGGAAAGATCGCCGCGCTCATCCACGGCATCCCGACTCCGGTCATGGGCGGCGTCTGCATCCTCCTCTTCGGCTTCATTGCGGCTTCCGGTATCCGCATGCTGATCGAAAAACATGTGGACTATACGAAGTCCAGAAATCTGATCCTGACCGCAGTCACGATGATCTCCGGCCTCTCCGGTGCAACCATCGTCCTTGGGCCGGTGCAACTGAAGGGCATGGGCCTGGCGACTGTCGTAGCGATCATCACTTCGCTCGCCTTCCTCGCCTTCGATAAGATGCATATCTCGAATGAACAGTGAGAAATGAGGGAAAGGGTTAGTCCTGGGGACGTGCTGTCCCTTTGATGGTGGATGAAGGCTTTGCTCGAATGAGGAATGAAGGTGGCGGCTTCGCCGAGATCGATGGCTCAGGTCGCAGCTGTTCTGGCATTCGTTATCTCACATACGACGTTTCTCGTCGCTCAGGATGACGAAACAGGGCGATGCCCGAAGGCTGCCTGATAGCAGGTTTCCTCGTATCGTCAGCCTTCCCCTCAAGGGGAAGGTGCCCCGAAGGGGCAGATAGGGCACAGGCGGCATGAAAGACAAATGAGGAAGAATGTCTCCCCGTCTCCTAGTCCCTAGGCACCAGTCACAAGTCACTCGCGCCCCCTAATCTCTAGTCACCAGCCAAAGAACGTGCTATACTACAGTTGACATCGTGATTGACCGCAAAAGGCCGCCCTGCTTGCAGGGCGGCCTTTTGCGCGAGAAAATAATTGACACCATATATGACACCACTCTATAATATGAGTGAGGTGATTCTATGTCTCAATGGGATAAACTGATCAAACGCTTGTACACCATCCCCGGTGATATGCGTTTCGAAGAGCTCAAGAAAATTCTTATCCGCTATGGATACACGGATAACAACCCGCGTGGAGGAAGCAGCCACCACACATTTCGAAAACCAGGCTGCGCTCCGCTCACGATTCCTGCACATATACCCATCAAGAAAATCTATGTCCGTATGGTAAAAGATATCGTTGAAAAGGAGATGCATGCAAAATGAAAGACCTGTCCTATTTCATGAAACGTCCCTACAAGATCGAACTGATAGAAGATACCGAAGAGGGCGGCTATACCGCTGCTCTTCCCGAACTCCCCGGCTGCCTGACCTGCGGTAAAACGATGGACGAAGCATTGGCAAATCTGAAAGATGCGAAAAAAGCATGGTTGTCTGCCGCTTTGGAAGATGGCTATCCCATCCCCGAACCTGCCAGCACTGAAACATTCTCCGGCCAATTCAAATTACGTCTCCCGAAATCCCTGCATCGAGATTTAACAGAACGTGCAAAAGAAGAAGGCACAAGCCTGAATCAGTATTGCGTTTATCTTCTCTCGCAGCGTATCCGAACCCATTCTATTTAAGGAAACACTGATTAAATCGTTGTCAGATTTTACTCTTGAATTTTTATGCATGACGAGAAATAGCCTGACGCGAATAGCAGGCTATTTAAGGAGGGCTATGACGAAGTCATGTATAAAAATTCTTGTGGAATCTGACTCTGCGATTTAATCAGCGTTTCCTTAATCAGTGCTTTCTAAAAAGGCCGCCCTGCTTGCAGGGCGGCCTTTTGCGATATGATCTATTTTTCAAAATGCACGGGCGGCACGGGGCTCGGGTAGAGCTGCTGGGCTTCCGCGATACAGATCTTCAGGATCTCTTGATTCTTCCGCTTCACCATGCCGGAGATGCGGAAAAGATCGATGATCCACCAGATAATGCCGATGAAGCAGCCGCAGAGGAGCCAGAGAAGGATATTCTTCACTGGATGTCCGAGGTAGAAATAGTACACGCCAAAGACCACCCATAGGATGTAAGCGGTCGATACCTTCTTCTCACGGTTCGCATACAGGGTCAGCGCATAGTCCTTCTGCTTCTCCGTGAGCAGATTCAAGAGGGCGATGGATGTCGGATCGAGATGGGTGTCCATGATGGTTCTCCTTTTCCATGGTTTTTCTTAAAACAGCCGTTCCTTCAGCTTGATGGCCTTCCACTTGGCGAGCGCCTGTTTTGCTTCTTCACTTGCATGTGCGCTGAGGCGTACATGGCCGTCGAGACGCTCCTTCATCGTGACGGCGGGGTCGATGTAGGGCTCGAAGGTTTTATAAAGATCGTTCTTCATGATCTGTTCTGATAGATCCATGATGGGCTCCTTTTGTGAGGGACTGGTGACTAGGGATTAGGAATTAGGCGTGACTCCCACATGCTGAAGCGGGTCTTCGCCGAAACGATTCGGGCCAGTTGTGCCTTTTCGGAAAAGGAGGCAGATGAGGACAAAGAGAATGTAAAGGCCGAAGATCCAGCCAGCACCAATCACGAAGGTGATAATGCCTCCCATGATTACACGAATGAACGGGATCGGCAGGAGAGACAGCAGCAGACAGACAAGTCCGATGACGAATATCCCAATCCCGACGCCGAGGCTGAGTTTAATGAAACTCTCCGCACCATTATCGATGTCATGCAGGCGGCGGGCAATGAGAGAAAAGGATGCCACTTGGTACACAAGTCCCAAGACGGCGGAAAAGATATTGAAAACGATTCCTCCACTCGGCAAAGCACGAGCTAACATTTCGATTACCAAAGACAAAAAAAGATTAAAAATCAGAGACAATACCAAGCTGCGCAGAATGTACGGCTTCCTGTTCAAACGTCCCCGATAAGAAAAATATTTTTTCATCCAAGGCTTGGTGAGTTTGGCTTCATAGCGATCTTTCCAGTTTTGCATGGTTTCTCCTTTAGGCGATGACGCCGACCATTTATCGATTGACCTTTACCTGAAATTCTTCTGCGTCCAGGCGGAAGATCGCCGCCCTTTCAGCCATGGCATCGCTGATGTCCCAGTCATGCGGCGAGTAGTGTTTCATAAAAAGAGTGAGCGCCTTCCTCGCCTCCCCGCTCTCTCGGATCATGGACACACGCCCGCTTCCGATGACGGACTTGTAGTGTGTGGTGAAGCGGCCCGCGTCTTTTTCATCGGGGATCACCATCTGATCACCGTCGATGCAGAAGCCGACGTCCGGCTTTTCTTGCAGGATATCGTACTTCAGTCCTGCTTTGGCGCCATGGAAATAGAGTGCCAGATGCCCATCTTCATAGGTGAAGGCATAATTCACCGGCACCACGTAGATCCGATCGCTGTCAGAAAGTCCGAGATGGAGGACCTCCTGATTCATCAGGATGAAACGGATGGCATCTTCGTCCGTCACCTTTCGGTCTTTTCTTCGCATGGGTGTGTTCTTGGGCATGGTTTTGACTCCTTCTTTGCACTTACCCTTATTATACGTTTTTTCCTACATTTTTGTGAAGTCCCTTCTTGCCATTCCCCATCGCACCGCGTACAATGGGGACGAAATCATTAACAGGTTCTGAAGTTTCAACTTAAAACTCTACGGCGCTTTATGATAATGATGCGCCGCCCCCCTGCTGAACCTTTTTATGAAAGAAGATCTTACTATGTACAAAATCCAAGTCTATATCCCCTTAGAATCTGTCGATACCATCCGCGAAGTCATTACCAAAGCCGGCGGCGGACGGATCGGAAATTATGCAGGCTGCATGTCCTGGTGGCAGGTGCACTCCTCTTGGACCAGCCTGCCCGGCGCACACCCTTACGACGGCGCCGTCGGAGAAACGACGGAAACGGATGAATACATCCTCCAGTGCCGCGTCGATGACGCCCACCTCTCTGATGTCCTTGCCGCGATCCGTGAAGCCCATCCCTACGAAGAACCTGTCATCGACGTGGTGAAGCTTTGGAAATGAGAGCTAGGGACTGGTGACTAGTGACTAGGGATTAGGGATTAGGGATTAGGAAACCGGAAGACTGAGAGACTGGAAGACATCTGACGTCTCAAACGGGCATCGCCTTTCTTTATACTACGGCGAAGCCGCCACTACCATTTCCATTTTTCATTTTAAGAAGGATTTCCCATGCGTATTACCATCATCGGAGCCAGCCACCTCGGGCTGACCATCGCGAAGCTGCTCGCGAATGAATCTTATGACGTGATTTTGGTCGATGAGAACGAAGCCATTCTCGAATCCATCCGAGATGAGCTCGACATCCTGACCATCCATGCCGACGGCACAAGTCCGTCTCTCATGCGGGACCCCGACATCCGGAAGAGTGATTTCCTGGTCGCCGCGACAGCCTCTGACGAAAGCAATATCATTGCCTCCATCCTTGCGAGGCAGAACGGCATCCCTCATACCATCGCGCGCATTCGCGAGATGAAGTATTTATCCGAGCCGGCGTCCTACCTGCATGAAAATTTCGACATCGACCTCATCCTCTCGCCAGAGCTCATCACGGCGCGTGAAATTTTCCAGCTGCTCCGGACACCGCACGCGCTGAACATCGAGGACTTTGCCGGCGGGCGGGTGCGCCTGCTCGAGACGAAGCTCTCCACCACTTCGCCGCTGATCCATATCCCGCTGAAGTCCCTCTCCCTCCCGCCTTCACTTCTGATCGCCATGGTACAGCGGGACCATGACATCCTGATCCCGCACGGCGACGACTGCCTGCTCCCGATGGACAATGTATATTTCCTCGGGACACCGGCCTCCCTTTCCGAAATGGAATCCCGTGCGAACCTTCGCGTGCAGCAAAAGGCGAAGAAAGTCGTCATCATCGGCGCGGGCCGCATCGGGCAGGCGCTCGCCCCCATGCTCGAGGCGCAGGGGCTCTCTGTCAAGGTCATCGACAAGGACAGGAAACGCTGTGAGACCATGGCGCAAAAGCTCCGGAAAGGTCTGGTCCTTGCCGGTGACGGCACAGACATGGATCTCCTCACCGCCGAAGGCATCGGCGAGGCAGACACCGTCATCTGTCTCACCAAGGACGAACGGCTGAATATGATGATGGCGCTCCTCGCCAAGCACCTCGGCGCGCGGCAGACCATCGTGCGCGTCGTAAGGAGCGAGTATGCCCTCCTCATGCAGCAGGTCGGCATCGACATCGCACTCTCCACCCACATCCTCGCTGCCGGTGAAGTCCTGAGCTATATCCGAAAGGGCAGCGTCGTCTCGATCTCCTTCCTCGAGGGCGCCCGCGTCCAGGCCGCCGAGGTCATCCTGCAGACAGGCGCTCCCGCCTGCGGCCGCTCACTCATGGAAGCGCGTCTCCCGAAGGAATGCCTTGTCGGCGCACTCGTCCGCGGCGAAGAGATCCTCATCCCTGATGGAC
This sequence comes from uncultured Dialister sp., assembly GCA_900543455.1. Taxonomy (GTDB): domain Bacteria; phylum Bacillota; class Negativicutes; order Veillonellales; family Dialisteraceae; genus Dialister. The sequence continues at coordinate 2,270 of UQRR01000063.1, read as the reverse complement.
GCACCGTCCTCTCCGCGGGTGACCGCGCGATCCTCATCATCCAAGCCGATCACACCGATCAGGTGCTGCGGTACTTTAGAAACAGTGACTAGGAGACGTCAGACTCTCTCGCACGGTCATTTCGAGCAAAGCGAGAAATCTTTGTCATCCGCGGCGAGGGACTCACGCTTTCCTCACATGTGCCGCGCACTTCTCCGCTTTCCTCATCTGTCTTTCATACCGCCGGTGCCCTATCCGCCCCTTCGGGGCACCTTCCCCTCGAGGGGAAGGCTGCGATACGAGAATACCATCATCTAACATGGCGGCGAAGCCGCCACCACAACCCTGAACCCTTAAACCCCGAAATCATGAATATTCAAATCATCTACTCTATGCTGTCCCGCGTCCTTGCGGCCAGCGGAGCGGCATTGCTGCTGCCGCTCCTGCTCTCGCTCTATGAGCGGGGGCCGATCCTTCCCTTTCTCGCGCCGATGCTTGTTTCCGCAGCGCTCTCGCTATTTCTGAAAAGAAAAGGGGCGGCGATCGAAAGCAGCCTGACGCCGCGGGAAGGGACCGCCATCACCGCGCTCTCCTGGATCGCCGTATCCCTGCTCTATGCGCTCCCCTACGGGGTGAGCGGAAGTCTCTCACCCTTGGACAGCCTGGTCGAGAGCATCTCGGGCCTCACCGGGACAGGCGCGACCGTATTTACCGACCTCACCTGCGTCCCCGAAAGCCTTCTCTTCTTCCGCTCGCTCACCCACTGGCTGGGCGGCCTTGGCATCATCGTCTTCTTTGTCGCCCTCTTCCCGCAAGCCGGGCGCGGCACCGTGCGTATGATGCAGACAGAAAGCACCGGCCCCACCTCATCGAAAGCGCTTCCCCGCATCCGCGAGACAGCACGCGCCCTCTTTGCCGTATACGCCGTCTTCACCTCTGTCTGCTTCCTTTCCTACCTTCTCTGCGGCCTTTCTCCCTTGGACGCACTAAATCACGCCTTCTCCACCATTGCGACCGGCGGCTTTTCGACAAGAAATGAAAGCATCGCCTACTACCACGACGCGCGGCTGGAAATGGTCATCGCTTTCTTCATGATCATTTCCTCTGCGAACTTCGGGATCTATGTCGAAGCATGGAAACGCGGCGTCTCCGTCATCTGGAAGGACACGGAATTCCGCACCTACCTATCCATCGTCGCCATCGCCACGGCCCTCATGACGCTCTCCCTCGTCCTGCAGGGCGGCGCCCCCCTCCTGCCAGCGCTGAGAGAAACCTTCTTTCACGCCGCATCGATCTCCTCCACCACCGGCTTTGTCGCCGCTGACTTTGACCGGTGGCCCGACTTCTGCCGCTTCCTTCTCCTCCTTCTGATCCTTGTCGGCGGCTGCGGCGGCTCCACCGCCGGCGGGATGAAAGTCATCCGCTTCATCCTTCTCGGGAAAAGCATCTTTTCCCTGCTGAAGCTCCACCTCCACCCCCGTGCCGTTCAGGCCGTCTCCGCCGGAGAAAACCGCTACTCGGCCGACGTCCTTTACCGCGTGCTCTGCTTCTTCTTTCTCTACATCATGCTCGCCTTCCTGTGGGCCGCGATCATGATGTTTGACGGGCTCGCCTTCCTTGACGCTCTCGGCGTCTCCTTCTCCACCATGGGCAGCGTCGGCCCTGCATTCGGCCAATTCGGCGCGACACAGACCTACGCCGCACTCCCCACCCTCTCCAAGATGGTCGTCTGCCTCTCCATGCTCTTCGGCCGCCTCGAGTCCATCACCCTGATGTGCATCTTCATCCCCTCCTTCTGGAAACGAAGCGGATGGTGAGAAATAGGGATTAGGGATTAGGGGCTAGGGATTAGAAATCAGATACCGCTCATTCCAACTCAAATCGGCAAAGTCGATTTTGCGATGCTTCGCATCATCTAACCTCCGCCCTACGGGCACCTCCTTCCAAACTATCACGCCTTGCGGCACCACTGCGAGCGAAAGCCGTTAGTGCATAGGTTCAACAGGTTCTATAGGTTCAATGGGTTCAAAAGGTGTAGTGCGGCGCATCAAAATTAGTAGCACCGTGAAGTTATATATATGGGGTATTGGGACGCTATATGAATTGTGCGTTCCTTCCACCCCCGCCCTACCCTCTGAACCCAATGAACCCGCCCAACCTGACAGCCGATTTTCATAGTAAAGGAAGGAGGGAGCGATACGCGCCATCTAAGGGAACGCTGATTAAATCGCAGAGTCGGATTTCATATGGATTTTTATACATAGCTTCGTCATCATCTTCCTTAAATAGCT
>UQRR01000062.1 GCA_900543455.1 uncultured Dialister sp. | reverse complement strand
CGCTCGAAATGACGATGCGCGCGAAGCGCTATCAAAACTCCGCGGCGCTTCTGATTTTTATGCGCCGCACCACCATTTCTAATTTCTCATTTCTAATTTCTCATTCGAGCAAAGCTTTCATCCCCAATCAAGGGGCACCACGCCTCAGAGGCTAACTCTGAACCCTGAACCCACAACCCCGAATCCCACATCATTTTTACCTGAAAGGAGGCATCCATGAGAACCGCATTGAAACGGAAAAAGAGAGAAGTCCACAGACACCAGGGAAATACGGGAGCCATGCTCTTCACCCTTCTTCTGGCCATTCTATGCGGCCTTGTGTTCTACATCCTTTCGGACATTTCCTTCATGCGTCCCTCGCGGGAGATTTCTCTCCTCATTTCAGAGAGCGCGAAGAAGGAAGAGATCTCACCTGCTCTTTTAGAAGCTGTCATCCTGACGGAGAGCAAATTCGATAAAAAGGCGGTCTCCCATGTGGGCGCGATCGGCATGATGCAGCTCATGCCGGACACCGCAGAGTGGATCTCCGAGGAAAGCGGTCTTCCGGCGAACCGTTTGGAGCGTCCCGAGGAAAATATTCCGCTGGGCGCTTGGTATATCAATTACCTTTTGAAGGAGTATCACAATAACGAAGTCCTTGCGCTGGCCGCGTACAATGCGGGGCGCGGCAATGTGGATCAGTGGATGAAAGACTATGGCTGGAAGGAAGGCTTCTCTGATCTGAACCAGATCCCTTTCCCGGAAACGCGGGAATTTGTGAAGTCCGTCACCACCGCAAGAGACCGCCTCGAGGAGGAAAGAGCGGAGACGTGACTGGGATTAGGGACTAGTGGCTAGTGGCTGGGGACTGGTGACTAGTGACTAGGAATCGGAAGTTAGAGGTCAGATGCTAGAAGTCAGAGGTCAGAGGTCAGAGGTCAGAAATCAGAAGTCAGAAGTCCGAAGTCTAAAGTCCGAAGTCTAAAGTCCGAAGTCTAAAGTCTAATGTCTAACATCTCATAGTCTCATAGTCTCATTTAGAAAGGAGCCACCATGGCTGACGTGGATGAAAAAACACAGAAGGCGCGGGCAGAGCGCCGCGAGAAGCTGCTTGCCTGGTACGAAGAGAAAGAGCTTCCACCGGTCATCGGCGAATACGAGCTTCGCACCATCGATGAGCAGCACGACCGCATTTATTATGCCTTCGGCTGGTTTCACAAGTCGAATGGATGGAAGATCCGCGTTCTCTACGATGAGGAAACCGCGGATTATATGGTGAAGATGGATCTGCACATGATCACGCTGACGGAGATCGAATGCATCACGGGCGATTTTGAGGAATTTAAACGCCTCGTGAAGCTGCTGACACCGGAAGCGATCGAGAAGGAGCTCATCCATCGCGAGAAGGTCTCCATTCTGGTCGAGGGCAAGGGCTTCATGGTCTGGGACTATGAAGAGCTGCTGCCGGAGAAGCTCGGGCACTATGTGCGCGTCATTGCGCCGAAAATGCCGCTCCTTGGACTGAACGGCTCCTACATCATCGCTGCCTATGAGTGCGAAGAAAAAGACACGGGAATCCTTTTCTTTTATAATATGTATCGCGATGAATACTATGGCGAACTTCGCGCCAAGGGTATCCCGGGCATCATTCATCAGTACGATGCGAAATCCATCGAAGCACTTGAGGCAGCGATCGAGAAGCACCTGGAAAAGGATCTGAAAGAGCTCTATGAGCATCCGGTGATCGAGGATTAGAGGGTTCAAGGTTCAGGGTCAGCCCCTCGGGCGTGGTGCCCTTTGATTACGTGCGAAAGAGGTTCAGCGGGTTCAACAGGTTCAGAAGGTTCAACGGTGGTGGTGCGGCGCATAAAAATATGGAAGCGCCGCGGAGTTTTGAAACTAGCGATTTTCTCGTATCGCAAACCTAATCCCTAGCCACTAATCCCTAGCTACTAGCCACCAGTCACCAGTCACCAGTCACAAGTCACAAGTCACTAGCAACTAGCCACTCATCCCTGTTTTCAAACTTTTGGGGGGATATCCCTTTCCCGTATCGTCATCGGAAGCGCAGCCGAGGGATATTTCTTGCACTGCGGTCAGTATCACATAGGCACTGGCAGGAAAACGACGATTTGGTGCTACGTGTTTCTGCTTTCGCACATCCATCGTTTATCGGTTTGCACAGAAGATTTCTCGCTTGCGCTCGAAATGACGATACGAGAGAGTGACTAGTTCCCCTGCGCCCCTAATCCCTAATCCCTAGCCACTAGCCATTCATCCCTGCTTTCAAACTTGTCATTGGATTATGATGTATATTTTCTATAAGGAGAAGCTCATGAATAGGATTTCTAAAGCCGCATTGGCAGCACTTGTTTTCACATCGTTTGTACTTGGCGGCTGCGGCGGAGAGAAGGCATCTGGCGAAAAGACTGTGGTCTATGCTACGACCGGGTATGGCCGTGAGATGGGAGATGCAGGACTGAATCCACACGAAAATTATTCCGGATGGAGTACCGTACGCTATGGCGTAGGAGAGACGCTGTTCCGCCTGTCCGATGCGATGACTCCGGAGCCATGGCTGGCGAAGCACTTCGAATACGTCGATGACAGCACGGTGGATATAGAGCTGCGTGAGGGGATCTCCTTCTCCAGCGGGCGAAAAATGAACGGAGAGGCTGTGAAGGAATGTCTGGAGGCGCTGGTGGCAAAGAATCAAAGAGCGGCCTTTGACCTTAAGATCGATCGGATCGATGCCACAGAAAATACCGTGCGCATTCATACGAAGAAATCTTGCCCAAGTCTTATTTTCTATCTTTGCGATCCCTATGCAGCTATAGTGGATATGAAAGCAGACATGAAGGATGGCCGGGCGTCAGGGACAGGTCCTTATGTGGCAGACTCTGTGACGGATACGGAGATCCATCTGCACAAAAATGCGTCCTATTGGAATGGCAGTCCGAAAGTGGATCACCTGATCGTGAAGGCTGTCACTGATGGGGATGCGATGACGGCTGCGCTGCAGGCAGGAAATATCGATGCCACGTATGGACTGCCTTATGCCAGCTATCCGCTTTTTGAGGATCCTTCGAAATTTCAGATCTCCAAGGTGGCCACCAGCCGCAATTTCTTCGGTCAGGTTAATATGCATTCGCCCGTCATGCAGGATATACGCGTGAGAAAGGCGATCGACATGGCGATCGATCGCGAAGGATTCGTGAATCATCTGCTGGCAGGACACGGAGAGGTAGCGGTCGGCCCCTTCCCGAAGGCTCTTCCGTTTGGTGCATCACATGTGCATGGCGTATCGTACCAGACGGAGGAAGCCAGAAAGCTTCTGGATGAGGCAGGCTGGAAGGATACCGATGGAAACGGCTATGTGGATAAGGATGGGAAAGATCTGACCCTCCGTTGGCTGACGTATCCGGGGCGCATGGAGCTTCCCGCACTTGCTGAGCTTGTGCAGGATAATCTAAAGCAGATCGGGATCAAGGTGGATATCGAGTGCTCGGCGGACCATTTGAAAGTACTTGAAGCGGGGAATTATGATGTGTATGCCAGCGCACTTGTTACGGCGCCCACAGGGGATCCGGAGTATTTCTTCCATACCTGCGCGCTGGATCAGTCGACCAAGAACCGTGGCTTCTATCACAATGATCGGCTGGAAGCCCTTGCCAAAGAGATGCACCAGACATTTGATATAGAGAAAAGAAATCAGCTCGCCATAGAGATGCAGCAGATCATTTTGGATGATCATGCATTTTACTTCATTTCTTATCTTGAGATGGGGATCTTGTCCCGCAAAGGGGTGACCGGTCTTGCCGCCCATCCTTCCGACTATTACGAAATCACTGCGGAGCTGGATGTACAATGAGTGAGACGGAAGTACTCAGCTTCTCTCATATCTCTATCGCATACGGAGAGCAGGTGGCTAGCCGGGACATTTCGTTTACGCTTTCCAGAGGCGAGTGTCTGGCCATTGTCGGCGAGTCTGGCAGCGGAAAGACCACGCTCTGTAAAGCCATCCTGGGTCTGCTTTCCCCCGATGGGCGCATCACTGCCGGCGACATAGTCTTCAAAGGGCAGTCCCTTTTGAAAATGAGCACGAAAGAAAGACGGAGACTGCTGGGGAAGGAGATCACCACCATTTTTCAAGACACGAAGGACGCCTTTTGCCCCATTCGCACGGTGGGAAGTCAGATCCATGAGGCGATGGAAGCGCATGGCAGGACTTCGGCATCTTCACTTCGTGAAAAAGCCTTTTCTCTTATGCGGAAGCTGGGACTGGAGGAAGCCAGCCGGATCTGGGACAGCTATCCCTCTGAGCTTTCCGGCGGTATGATGCAGCGCGTGGGCATCGTGAGTGCGCTGTTGCCGGAGCCCGAGCTGATCTTGGCGGATGAGCCCACCAGTGCGCTCGATGTACTCGCCAGGCAGGAAGTGGTGAGAGAGCTTTTACTGGTGAAAAAGGAGATCAAGGGCTCGCTTCTCTGCATCACGCATCAGATCGAGGTCGCCAGGCAGCTTGCGGATCAAGGGATGATTCTCCGTCAGGGACATGTCGTAGAGCAGGGAAGAGCGGAAGACCTATGGCAGCATCCGAAAGAAGACTACACGAAGAAGCTGCTCTTTGCGGGACGTTCCTGCCGTCGTACCTTTTGATCTCTTGGGAAAATGATATCTCTGCCGCAGGCACGAGCAGTTTGTCAGCATTTCCCTTACTATGCATTTAACTGGAGACGCCATGGATATTCTACTGGAAGGGCGGGGCCTCACCCGAAGATTTCAAAAGAAAGGCCAGACCATCGAAGCCGTGCATGAGGTCAGCTTCACTTTGCAGAAAGGGACAGCCCTTGGGATCGTGGGAGCCTCCGGCTCCGGGAAAAGTACTCTGGCGAGGATGGCGGCGGGGCTGCTCTTGCCTTCCGAAGGAAAGCTCCTGTTCCATGGAAGCCCTTTGGAGGGAAAAGAGGGACTGCGTCATCTCTGGAAGCGGCTGCAGATGATTTTTCAGATGCCTTGCGAATCCTTCGATCCGCGCTGGACACTGGAGGAGAGCATCAGGGAAGGGCTGTCGGAGCAGGGAGTCCAAGGGGCAGCTGCGGAGCAAAACGTCAGGAAGGCTGCGGAGGCATGCCAGCTTCCGTTGAAGATCCTCTCGAAAAAACCGCAGGAGGTCAGCGGCGGCGAATGTCAGCGAGCTGCCATCGCAAGAGCGCTCGTGCTGAAGCCGGAGATCCTTGTCTGCGATGAGATCACCAGCGCTTTGGATCCTTTGGTGCAGCAGGATATAGTAGAGCTTTTGATCGCATTAAAAAAAGAGAAACAACTTTCGTTCCTCTTCGTCAGTCATGACATCTCGCTCACGGAACGGTTTTGTGACGCACTCCTCATTATGCATCAGGGAATATGCGTCGAGCAGGGAGCCATGGAGGAGATCCTGCGTCATCCGAAGGAACTCTATACCCGCCGTCTGCTCGAAGCTGCCGGCGTAGGATAAAATCAAAAAAGCGCGGATGCCACCGCTCATTACGATGGCATTCGCGCTTTTTGCGCTTCATATCTTACTTCATGAACATATCGATCGCCTGATTCATGCGCGTGATGGCCTCCTGGTCATTCTCCTGCACCGCTTCCACGATGCAGTGCTCCATATGCTCCTTCAGGAGGAGCTTGCCGGTATTATTGATCTCCGCACGCACTGCGGCGAGCTGGATCAGGACATCGGCGCAGTCCCGTTGGTTTTCGAGCATCTTCTTGATCGACTCCATATGGCCGATGGATTTAGAAATCCGATTCATGATCGCTTTGATCTTCTGCGGGTCATGCGTATGGCTGTGATTGTGATGATGTCCGATCACGTGGGTGTGGACATGTCCATCGCCATGATCGTGGACAAAAACTCCATTCTTTGTATCTTCCATAAGAGGTTTTGATTCCTTTCACTTTTTGTAGGAAACACGGATCCCATCTGATGAGCGATCGAATCGGCGTTTCCCTTATATTATACCCGATAAAAAAGGCTGTGGCTAGGGAGCCGGACATCGGCGTGTTCGTAAGAAAGCGGCACTCCACATACAGAGGGCGATAGGCCTCCTATATTTATGCTTTTAACTCATTTCCAATGACTTCTTCATATAGAATAAGCATACATGTTCCGGTTTGAATAAAAAAGTGTATACTATAAGAAGGACAGATCAGAATTTCTTCGATCAAGAGAGCCTGATCAGCAATCCTTCCGTATGATTCTATGCCAAAAGGAGGAGTCACTATGTTCCGTTTTACATTACCTAGAGATATTTATTGTGGTCATGGAGCCATTGATGAGCTGTCTTTGCTGAAAGGGCACAAGAAAGCTTTCATTTGCACCGGCGGTCATTCCATGCGGGCAGGCGGTTTCCTTCAGAAGACTGAAAAAGTGCTGAAGGACGCAGGACTTGCCACCTATACGCTCGAAGGCATCACACCGGATCCATCCATCGAAGAAGTGCAGAAGGGCGCGAAGCTGATGGAAGAATTCCAGCCGGACGTGATCGTGGCGATCGGCGGCGGTTCACCGATCGATGCAGCCAAGGCCATGTGGGTCTTCTATGAATATCCAAATCTGACATTCGATGAGATCAAAAAGCCATTTTCTTTGCCGCCGCTTCGTCAGAAGGCGATCTTCGTCGCTATCCCATCCACATCGGGGACTGCGACAGAAGTCACGGCTTTCTCTGTCATCACCGACTACTCGACAGGCATCAAGTATCCGCTCGCTGATTTCAACCTGACGCCGGATCTTGCCATCCTTGACCTCGACATCCCGTTCACCATGCCGAAGAAGCTCACCGCTCATACAGGGATGGATGCGCTGACACATGCGACCGAGGCCTATGTGTCAAAGTTTGCGAATGGCTTCACGGAACCGCTCTCCAAGCAAGCTGTCTCCGATATTTTTGACAACATCGTAGAGTCGTATCATGGAGACAAGGAAGCCAGAGGCAAAATGCATATCGCGCAGTGCCTTGCCGGCATGGCCTTCTCAAATGGACTTCTGGGGATCACACATTCTCTGGCGCATAAGATCGGTGCCGTCTTCCATGTCCCGCATGGTTGTGCGAATGCCATCTTGATGCCGTATGTCATCCAGTTCAACAAGAAAGCCTGTCTTTCGCGCTATGCCGATCTCGCTCGCGTGGCCGGCCTTCCTGGACGCACAGATGCACAGCTTGTCATTTCCTATGAGGAAGCTATCCGGAAACTGAATCAGAAGATGGACATCCCGCTGACACTCAAAGACTATGGGGTGCCAGAGGAGCTGTACCTTGCCAAGAAGGATGCGATCGCTAAGAATGCCGTCCTCGATGCCTGCACTCCGGAGAACCCGCGTGAGGCAGATGCGGAAGCTATGGCAAAGATCCTCGAATGTGCTTACTATGGGAAGACTGTAAATTTCTGAGAGATCGGCTTTAGCGAAAAGGTGACTGCCAATAAAAAAGCACTGTGAGATCCACAGTGCTTTTTTTGGTGCGAGCGAAGGGACTCGAACCCCCATGCACAAGGCGCAGGATCCTAAATCCTGTGCGTCTACCAATTCCGCCACGCTCGCATGGCTTGCGATACCTATTATATAAGGTCGGAACCTTTTGGTCAATGGGGGATGAGGAGAAGACTTTTGGAAAGGGAAAAAACGTATCATTCGATATTGAACTATTTGAATATTGTGATATAATGATATATAGAGAAATGTAAATATAGAAAGAAGGGAAATACGGATCCGATCGCTCCAGGGAAACACTGATTCAATCGTTGTCAGATTTTACTCTTGAATTTTTATGCATAGCGAGGAATCGCCTGACGCGAATAGCGAGCTATTTAAGGAAGGCTATGACGAAGCTATGTATAAAAATTCTTGTAGAATCTGACTCTGCGATTGAATCAGCGTTTCCCTAGGATTTCACTCTTGCCAAATCACAAGCTGCGGTCGCACCGACATTTCCTTCCTACAGGGAAGCCGACATGCGGCCTTCCTGTGAGTTTTCCCAAAGGAGGGAACGACTATGAAAAAGTATGTATGCACTGTATGCGGATGGATTTACGATGAAGCCAAAGGTGATCCGGACAATGGCATCGCCCCGGGAACCAAGTTTGAAGATCTGCCGGCAGACTATGTATGCCCGGTCTGCGGCGCCGGCAAGGATGAATTTGAAGTTTACGAAGGATAATTGTTAATTATTGTTTTCGGAAGCAATAAACAATACTTGACAATGGGGACGATTTGAGGTAATATAGAATCGTAAACAAAAGGAAATCACCATTGGCCGTGATGATTCCACTCATTGTTACAAATCTTTCTCAACAACTCCAAACACCTCTAAAAAGCCTCCCTTCGGGGAGGCTTTAGGCGTTTCATAGGGAAAGCGAATGTAAAAAGGCGGTGTGACAAAACATACAGTTTTTGTCACACCGCCTTTGCTGGCGAAAGAGACGTTTCAGAGCTGTGCTGTGCAGTGCGGGCAACGGGTCGCATCATCTGCGATCGCTTCTTTGCAGTAGGGGCACTTTCTGATTTCCTTTGGCGGAGCTTTCGGGAAGAAATGATTGATCTGCTTGATGGCGATAAAGATGACGAAAGCAATGATCAGGAAATCAATGACTGCATTCAGAAATTCTCCATAGGCGATGACCGGGACGCCGAGCTCTTTCGCTTCTGCGAGCGTGGAGACCGGAGTGCCGCCTAAGGTGATGAAAAGGCTGGAGAAATCGATACCGCCCAGAAGGTAGCCCAGCGGGGGCATGATGACATTGCTGACCAGGGAAGAAACGATTTTTCCGAACGCAGCGCCGATGACGACACCGACTGCCATGTCTACCACATTGCCGCGAAGGGCAAAGTCTTTGAATTCTTTGAGCATACCCATGAGGGAACGTCTCCTTTCTAAAAGAAATAAAAAGATTATTTTCCATATCTTATCATAAGTGAAGGAACGTTGGGAAGAGTATAAAAATAGCGAATCGCCCAAAAGGAGAGACCCTGACATGGGGGACACAGAGGAAAGAGATACTTGCTTTTTAGGGAAACACAGATTCTGCGATTGAATCAGCGTTTCCCTGGGATTTTTTTTAGAGAAATTTGACACATTCCTTTATTCATGCTATAGTATGTCCAATAAGCGATGAAGAAAAAGAGTACGCAGGGATTTCTTCTCTTAGCGAGTCCGGACAGTGCAAGCGGACAGAGAAACTTTGCTGAAGTGCGTTTCAGAGCCAGGAGACCGAAATGAAGTAGGCTCTTCCGGGGATTCCCGTTACAGGATCAGAGTCTGCTTGGACTTAGAGAGGCCGATGCGGTGACGCAGCGGTGAAATTGGGTGAGAATCACGAGTCTTTCGTCCCATGGGGGAGGAAGGGCTTTTTTATTGCCTGAAATGGGCTGAGAGTGCATGGCTTTTTATACTGCGCGCGTATGAAAAGTTTGAAAGCAGGGATGAGTGGCTAGGGATTAGTAGCTAGGGATTAGGGGCGCAAAGTGCCTGGTGACTGGCGATTAGTGATTTGAATACTACTTTGGGGCATCATCCCCGTTGAACCTGTAGAACCTACAGAACCCATTGAACCTCTTTCCAACAGCACGCCTCATGGGCTACTCGGTTATGACTAAAGGAGGAAATTGATATGAATAAAAATGAGGATGTCAAAAACTTAGCACAGAGCGTGCTGAAAGAGCACCAGACCAAGAAGCAGGGACGGCAGTTTGTTCTCTGGATTCTGGCATTGGTCGTGGGGGCTGCCCTTGGTTGGCTTGGGATCAAGCCTTTGAATGAGCTCTTTAATTTTATCGCGACGGTATTCACCCGTTTGTTCCAGTTCATCGCGGTACCGACGATCGCGCTCGCTGTCATTACGACACTGGCTGCTCTCGGCGGCAAGAAGGAAACCGGTCGCATTTTTGCACACGCGGTTGTCTACACGCTTCTCACCACCGTCTTTGCGGCAGGTATCGGGCTTGCGATGTATCTCTGGGTGACACCGGGGAATCTGCCGACGGATCTGGCGAGTGCAGGGGCTTCGAGCGTGCCGCAGAAGCTGGGAACGGTCACATACTATGACCACATCTTGAATGTCATCCCGAATAACATTCTGCAGCCATTCCTGTCCGGCAATGTACTTGCTGTCATGCTGATCGCAGCCTCCTTCGGTCTCGGGCTTGCCTTCATGCCGAAGACGGAGAATCGCGAAGTCCTCCTGAAGGGCATCCTTGGTTTTCAGGAGCTTCTCTTTACGCTGATCAAAGCGCTTCTCGCCATTCTTCCTGTCGGCATTCTGGCTTTTGCCGGTCAGCTCTCTGCCCAGATCGAAGCAGGCGTCATCGTAGGGGCGCTCGGGAAATACACGCTAGTCATCATGGCCAGCAACGGGATCCAGTTCTTCCTCGTCCTGCCGCTCTTCCTCTTGGCTCGCGGACTGAATCCGATCGATGTTTTCAAGAAAATGTCTCCTGCCATTGCAGTCGCTCTCTTCACCAAGAGCTCGGCAGGCACACTCCCGGTCACGCTGGCCTCGGCGGAGAAGAATCTAAAGGCAGATCCAGCGGTTTCCCGCTTCGTACTTCCGATCTGCACGACCATCAACATGAACGGATGCGCAGCCTTCATACTGATCACTTCGCTCTTCGTCATGCAGAATGCGGGGATTGAGCTTTCGATGACGACCATGCTCACATGGCTCATCGTCGCAGTACTCGCCGCTGTCGGCAATGCGGGCGTACCGATGGGATGCTATTTCCTGACGCTCTCTCTCATGAGCGGCATCGGCGCGCCGATCGGCATCATGGGGCTCATCCTTCCGATCTACACCATCATCGATATGATCGAGACGGCAGAGAATGTCTGGTCTGACTCCTGCGTCTGCGCGATGACGGATCATGATCTGAAAGGGAAATTGAATCACGAATAGAAAAAACCGCTGTCCGAATGGTTTCGGACAGCGGTTTTTGAGTGGGGTTCAGGGTTAGCCCGGGGGCGTGCCGCCCTTTGATCGGGGATGAAAGCTTCGCATAAATTAGGAATTAGGAATGCGGAATTAGGAATGAAGGTGGCGGCTTCGCCGCAGAGTATAAATAGGGCGATGCCCGAAGGCGGTATTTAAGTCACTAGTCACCAGTCACCAGTCACTCCTAATCCCCAATCCCTAATCCCTAGCTACTCATCCCTGCTTTCAAACTTGTGGTGGCGGCTTCGCCGAGATCCTTCGACTCAGGTCGCAGCTGTTCTGGCATTCGTTATCTCACCTACGACGTTTCTCGCCGCTCAGGATGACGAAACGGGGCGATGCCCGAAGGTCTCTTGATAGCAGGTTTCCCTTGTATCGCCAGCCTTCCCCTCTAGGGGAAGGTGCCCCGTAGGGGCGGATAGGGGTGACTATGGTATGAAAGATTAATGATCGGATGTCTAATAGTTCCTAATCCCTAGCCACTAATCCCTAGCTACCAGTCACTAGTCACCAGTCACTAGTCACTAGTCACCAGTCACTCCTAATCCCTAATCCCTGGTTACTCTCATTGCTCTACTGCTTTTCGGAGCGCCATGAGATTTTCTTCCTGTGCTGACGGATTGACGACGCAGCCGGGGCCCAGGATGAGGCCTTTGCCATCCACCTGCGCGATGGCGTCCTTGACGTGCGCTGTGATTTCTTCCGGTGTCCCGTCGAGGATGATGTCGTCATACTTGAGGACACCGTCTACGAAGTAAGGCGCAGACTTGATGCCGGCTAAAAGGCATTTATCTGTGAGGGCACGGGCTTCTGCCAGAGACGGGAAGGTATGGCGGTCATGCCAGTTGATGCAGTTGATGGGGTAGTCTGCGATTTCCTGAAAATAAATGTCTTCCCCATGGATGTGAGCGACATTGAACCAGGTTTTCTTTGCGTAGGAACGGATGACCTGCAAGTCATAGAATGCACCGAATTCCTGAAATTCAGTGGAGGTAAGCATCGGGCGGACGGCATTCTGCGTGGCAAAGAAGAAGCCGTCGACGCCGGCATCGATGTTGTAGCTGATGAAGTCAAGCGTGGTCGCTGTGATGGCAGCGAGTGCATGGTGCACGGCTTTCGGGATGGTCTTGATGTCTTCGAGCAGGCGATCGCCTGCCATTTTCTTCAGCGTGGAGAAAGGCGAGAAGATGGTCTGGATGATCGGCGTGCCGGCTTTTCTGCGTTTTGCGAGCTCGCGGGCGAATTCGATCTGTTTGCCGTAGGTACCCTGAATGGCAGGAATGGCGCGGATAGCATCGTAGTCTTCTTCGCTCTGAATGGCGAATTTTTTCACAATCGGTTCTTTGTGTGCGTCGCAGTAGATGGTGATCTGGTTTCCAAAGTCCTGCGTGCTGTATAGCCCGAAGGGCATCATTTTGATATAGTCGAAGTCATATTTTTCTGTGAGGTCGACTTCTGCCTCGGCAAGGGAAATCGGATCCTGGTCGAATGCGGAGAGGTGCATCCAGGCAGCGACCGGTACGCGGTCGACTTCTTTGCCGGCAAGGGCGGCTCTGACTCGTTCTTCTCTATTCATAAAGGGTCTCCTTTCTGTACAAGAAATCATGGGATTAGCCATATTATAGCATAGGAGAGAAAGGGGAACATGGTATAATGAGCAATATATACTTTGCAGCGACGCTGCCGCTACAAGTTTGAAAGCAGGGATGAGTGGCTAGGGATTAGGAGTCTCGAGTGACTAGTGACTAGTGACTAGGAAATTCCCGTATCGTCATTTCGAGCGTAAGCGAGAAATCTTTGTTATTCGCGGTCAGGCGGGCGACGTTTGGTACTCTCAAACGGGAAACCTGCTACCCACTTACTTTCGGGCATCGCCCCGTTTCGTCATCCTGAGCGGCGAGAAACGTCGTATGTGAGATAACGAATGCCAGAACAGCTG